>DHOD01000005.1:13710-16593 GCA_002407725.1 Christensenella sp. UBA5399
CGTTTTTTAAATGGGATTGGTATCATATGCGCCTCTCTTTCAATACCAATGTGGAAATCCGTGATTGACAATACAACAACACTTTGAGGTAAACCGTTTCATTGAAAAAATATATTTTGCTTATTGTAATGGTGGCGTTGGCCGGCCTCGCCGGGGCGGGCCTGGTTCGCTATAGCCAGCAGGCCCGCGCAATCCATTCCGACATTGCCGCCAGGGAAAATTCCATCGTGGGGATCCATGCGTTTTTGCAGGCGCCCGCAGCGTCCGCTTATGAAAACACAGCGGCGCTTGCAGGGTTTGAGACCGTTTATGTTGCGCCGAACAGCGGCATCGATATCGAGCCATTGTATCAATACGACGCGCCGGAGGGCTTTACTATTGAGAGCTTCTCGGAAGCGTGGAATGAAAGTGGCCTGCAGCTGTTATATGAAGAATTAAAGAAAAACAAGCACGGGGAAGAAATCAACACGCTGCAAACGGTCACCATCCATTCGTTTGAAACCGACGACAGGTCGGCAGAGCATATCACCACCGAGAAAAAGGAACGGTTGAATCTGGTGTTTCCGTTGTTTCCGGAAGGCTTTGGTTTTGACATGTTTCAATCCCAGGGGGTGATCGCGCTTTATGGCGGCGATACACGCACCACCATCGAAAGCATGGCCCGCAGCCTGAGCCATGAGTACGGGCACCACTATACGCTGTATTATATGTCCGCGGACGATACGGATGGCGAGCTGGATCCGGAATATGCCAAAATCCGCGGGCTGGATGAGGATGAGGCTCGGCTTGCATTGTCAAACAGCACCAGCGGGTATTACGATTATACCAACAACCATCATCTGTATCTGGTGGAAATAGCGGCCGATGACTATGTACTGTTGATGGGGTCGCCCACCGTGCGGCAGGTCGTCGACTTTAAGGATGTCGCGGATGCGTTGAACGGAGAGGAAAACCCCGAAACGATCAGGATGAATGAAGCGTTTAACGCATTGCCCCAGGAGAACCTGACCATTCCCCCGGCGGGCGACGTCCCCGGCCTCGCCGAATATTTTTATGGATTCATTGGGGAAACGCCGGACAGGGCGCCTTTGGATGCAGAACCGATCACACTAAACGTGGAACGGCGAACAAAGAGCTATGACCTGGTAAGCGGGTACGAGACATTTGCAAACTATCTGTTCACATGGAATACGCCCTACGAAGACGCTGTATACACATTGGTGTCCTACAATGACGCATATGAGATTTACCCGGTAAAAACCGTGCAGCCGGGCGAAAACGCCCGTGCGGTGATCGGCACACTGACCAGCGCGGGCGAAACGGCTATCCGCACCGCTTCGGACAATATTGCCGAAGGAACAAAAACGTTTGTAGTGATCGCACTTTTGCCCGACGGCAATGTACAGTTTTCCGAGCCGCTGGAAATGGAGTTCTAGTATTAGGAATTTTTTTATGAAAAAATGGATTGTCCTATCGCTTGTATGCATCATATTGCTGGCAACTGCGGGCTGCGCCACCGTCACGGTTTCCTGCGGGATTGACGAGCAGTCGGCCGCCTATATCGCATACGATGTGGTTGCCGATGTTTCGACGCTTGGCAAAACAGAAAAGGACGGCATTTCATCGTCTTTAAATGAATTGGCCGTACACCTGGAATCGAAGGGGTTTACGGTGGAGAAAACCGGCTTTTTTGATGCGGGCGACAGCGTAGAGCTGGCCTGCGTAATCAGGCGCGATGCAGACAGCTATATGGAGGCATTTGACGCGCTGGAACAGCTGTTGACGGATGAAAATATAACGCCTTTTGTGTATGTGAACATGGCAAGCGCGGAAGAAGCGTACGACCAGGCATTTGTGTTGGAGGTTCAAACAGATGTTGCCGCAATGATGCAGGCAGGCGGGCTGGACCGGTTGCCACCATATTTTCGTGAAAATGTGGACCGGGCGCTAAGCGAAAGCACTGCGGATATTGTTCTGACGCTGCCCGCGACGGAAATTGCGGAAGGCGACGGCGCATTTGTGGAAGGCAGCAATATATATATACAAAGCACTGCGCTGGACCTGCACGGCATAACGACCGCAAAACTGGCGACACGGGTAAGCGTGGAAGATGGACAGGCCACCGATATCCCTACAGAAGAAACGGTCAAGGGGCTTGAAGGGCAACTGGCGCAAACAAAAACACATATGTACATCGTGGCCGCGGTATTGATCGCTTCGGCCGCCGTCGCGGTTGTTTCAGGCATAACGATCGCCAAAAAGAAACGGGTGGCTGCAAAGCGGGAAAAAAGAGATTTCCCGGAAGATAAGGGCCTATAAAAAGTCACAACCCTATGTATGCAAGCGCAACGATATGGCGCAATGCGGCGCTTGCAGATATGTTGGCTCAACCGGAAAAGCGGATACCAAACATATTTTGTCCTTTCACCGTAACGACGCGGAAGGTTTTTTGTTAAGAAACCCCTTTAATCTTCACTCTCTTGCTCGTCCGCCGGTTGGGGCTCCGGCTCCTCGGTTAGGCCATACCGGTCATCGGTGTCGTCCGCTCCAAATTTGGGCAGGACATTCGCCATAATAAACAGATCCGTACTGTCAAATTTGCCATCACCGTTAAAATCCATCATTTTGCACCTCCATAAATATAAAAGATCGATAGCCGTGTAAATAACCAGTTGGGGTCTGGCATGATTGCTTCTTAGGGCCTGTTAACATAAACGTGATTTGTGGATTTTGGGATAGATTTTGTTGGCTTTTTAGGCGGAAGAGGTTGGAATAGTGGGACTATTCCGACCAATGACAACGACAAAAGACTCAAAATATGCCAAAAAGACGCGTGATTGGCGTTATGTTAACAGGCCCTAAGTAGGGTCTACTGAAGAACCA
>DHOD01000078.1:0-1771 GCA_002407725.1 Christensenella sp. UBA5399
GGTTCTTCAGTAGACCCTAATTAATCAGTATTATAACCTTGCGGCAATTTGCCTGACGGATTCGGGTGATTGCATTGTTTTTTGCGCAACCTGCTCTGCGGACATCCCCTGTTTGAGGAGCCGCTTAATGGCAAAACGCATGGACTCACCTACTTCAATGATGTGCCCGTCGGGGTCGTAGAAACGGACGGCGCGCTGGCCCCAGGGGTATTCCCTGACCGGGTGCACGTATTTGACGCCTTGCGCATCCAGTTTTTTGATCAGCTTATCCAGATTGTTTTCTTCAAAATACAGTTCCTTATCGTTGCTGCCAATGGCGATGTCTTTGGGCTGCTTTTCAATAAAATCCGCCCATGTGTCCAGCGTTTGCAGCGCCAGTCCACCACGGAACGCCACATTGGCGCCGTAGTCTTCTACGATTTTCAGCCCAAACAGGTCCATATAGAATTTTTTGGATGCCTCTATGTCGCGCACGGCGATCAGTATACTCAAAAAACGCATTGCGGGTCTCCTTTTATTATTTATTATATGTTGATTAGCGGGAAGTTGATGTCATCGGTGTAAATTTGCTTGCCGTTTATGTATTCCAGCATGTTGTTGATGCCGGTGGTGAACTCGACGGAGGAGCACCAGAGCGCCTGGTAACGCAGTCCCAGCTTTTTGTTGATGCGCGCGTCGCCGTACATGCCGTCACCCAGTATCGGGTACCCCGCGGCCTCCATGTGGGCGCGCTCCTGGTTCATGTATCCGGTGACAGGCTCCACTTCGATCAGGCTGTAGCTGCCGTTGCTCCGCAATACACGGTATTTGGTGTAAATGGGCACCGCACCACGGATTTTTTTGCCTGAAACGCGGTACTTGTCGTCCCCATCCTTGACATAAAAGTGCTGGAACTCGCCGTCCTCGCCGGGAGGGCAGCCTTTGACAATGGCCTGAAAGATCCGCTTGACCCTGCGCTGGCGGAGGGCTTCCTTCAGCAGCTCAAACATGTCGCCGTTTTTGGCAAACACCACAAGCCCGCCGGTGTAAATATCCAGCCGGTAGCAGGGAAATGGAATGATACCCATCTCCTCGGAATATTCACCGCCGTCGCGCATGTAGTTGATGACCATGGACAAAAGATCGGGCGCGTGGATGTTTGCGACGCCCGTCACAAGCGTGCCCGGTTGCTTGTTTAATACGATCATGTTCTTATCTTCATAGCAAATGTCGAGCAACGGTGCGCGTTCCAGCTCCACAGGCACATATGCCTCCACCACATCTCTGTTTTGCAGCGGCTGGTCTTTTTTATACTTTTCACCATTGATGCGGATATCGCCTGTCCGGAGCATCCTTTTAATTGCGGATTTTGTGAGACCGGGCAGTATCTCTTCCAAAAACGCAGTGACCTTTTTGCCGGAATCCTCCGATGTGACAATTAATCTGACCATTTCAATCCCCTTTTTCGAATTCAAAAACCGTATATAAGTATAATATATGACGCGCACGTTTGCAATCGCTAAGACGATGATCTATACTAAAAGTTGTATAAAATTAAATTTGGAGGCGAAATCATGTCAATATCTTGTGTTATGAACAGACGCTCAGTCAGGGAGTATACGGACAGGGCTGTGGATGATGAGATGCTGAAGACGCTGCTTCGGGCGGGGATGTACGCGCCCAGCGCAATGAACTCGCAGCCGTGGGAATTTGTTGTGGTGCGGGACCGGGTGGTTTTGAACGCGCTTTCCGAAGGCGCGCCTTACTGGAAAATGTTGAAAAAAGCGCCGAT
>DHOD01000078.1:1967-4801 GCA_002407725.1 Christensenella sp. UBA5399
TGCGAACTTGCAGGCGTATAAAGCTTCGCACAAAGAATTTTTTATGCAGGACTGCGCTGCCAGCACGCAGAATATATTGGTCACGGCCGAAGGGCTTGGCCTGGGCGGCGTGTGGCTTGGCACGCTCCCGGTGCAGGAGCGGATGGACTATGTGGCAGAAGTACTGGATATACCGGCGGGGATATTGCCTTTTGCAATTATATCGATTGGCTGGCCCGCGGAGCATCCGTACCCGCATACCAGCTACCATGAGGAGAAGGTGCACTACGACAAATATTGAAACAAGCGGCACCTGGTGATATAGTGGAGTATAGGGTTCCATATGTTTCCAATTGTTTTCTAGTCAAGTTTTTTTCAAACAATAGAATTGTATCGCGCTATTTTTTCTATACTTTGGGAGGTATATGCTATGGATAACGATCATAAAAATCCACAAAACGGCGGTCAGCCACAGGGGCCTGCCAATCCGCCGCCGGCAAACTGGCAAAATCCTGCGCCGCCCGTGGGGCAGAATTACGGGCAGCCGCCCTACCAGGGCCAGCCGCAGGGGTACCCGCAAGATGGCCCAAACCAGGCAGGACAGGGGTACTATCCACCGCCCTCGCAGCAGGGCGCGCCATATGGCGTGTATGGTGGGGCGCAGCCGCCGGGTGCGGAGAAAAAACCCAACAAGAAGCTGTTGCTTGCCATTATTATTGCGGCGGTGGCTGTTGTGGTCGTACTGTTGTGGTTTTTTGTGCTGGGCCCGATGATGGGATCCGGCGGCGCCGTAGAATATGCAAATACCAATGCCGTATATCTGAATGAAAAAGGCGATGTGACGTTGCTGTACAAGAATGGCGCGACAAAAGAGCTCTTGCTGCGCGCCCAGCAGGCGCTGGTCAACAACACCGGCGACAAGATTGCAGTGTTGGACGAAGATGGCGTGTTGTATGCGGCCGACGTGGCGTCCGGGGAGAAGCAGGAGCTTGATGACGATGTAAACGAGCTGTTGGAAATTGACGCGGACAGGTATATCCTGTATACAAAAGGCGCCGGGGATGCAGATGTGGACACAGTGCTGCAAAAGCTTGCCGACGATTATGAGGACGGCATCCTTTCGCTGGACGACATAAAGGATATTATGGGCGATATCTCATTTGATGAAGCGGTCGAAATCTACGGGGATCTGGTAGGAAGCCCCTATGACGTAGACTACAGCGTGTACATCTGCGACATGCAAACGGGAGAAGACGAAGAGATATTTGATGCGGAAGCGGAGTACAGCAAGTATTTCAGCATAATGTATTCGGACCAGGACAACCAGATGGCGTACATCAACCTGGACGGTGAGATTGTGCTTGCAGACAGGAACGGAAATGTGCAAGTAATTGATACGGTGCCTGCCGGCAAGCATTCCAGCATACAGTATGCGCCCGACCAGGGAGACATGGTGATTTGGACTGTCACAGACCGGGAAACGGAAAATGTGGACAGTTTCAATTACGCCGTATATGCATATGTAAATGGATCGACGCAAAAAGTCTGCAGTGGAGAGGAAGAGTCGTCTTTTTACTGCTCCGCATATTATAATGCGGGTTATACCGAGGCATTGGTGAATGTCTACAGCAATGAACTGTACTATACACAAAAAGACGGCAACGTGCAAAAGGTCAGGGTGGACGGAAACGAAGTTTCCAGTGTGGCGATCAACGATTTTTCATTTGGCCCGCAGCCCGCGCTCGATTACATTTTTGTAACGACAAATGCCGATGCGCTGGACTATACGCTGTATTCTATGGATATTGGCGGCGAAAGGGAAAAAATCGCGTCCGATGTGCGGGGATATGGTGCGACTGTGATTGGCAATATTCTGTATTATGTGGACATGGATGATACGCTGTACAGCTGCGCAGTGAATGGCGGTGTGGTTTCGGAACCGCGGAAAATAACAAACAATGCGTATTACTTCCAGATCTCGCAGGATGGAAAAACCGTCTGGATATCCAAAACAAACGGAGATCTCTATGATTATTACATGTATCGGTATGATAGGGACTCTATAGAAAAGATTGATACCGGGATACTGGATATGATCCCGATGATATCGCCGGATGGATCTGTAGCTGCGTATCTGAAGGATCCTGTCAGCGTGTCGGGGGATGAATCCCGCCAGAAGGGCGAGCTGTATGTCTATCAGGACGGCAGCGCAAAGCGGATTGCAAGCGACGTCGTAAAGTACAGTGTGGGGACCTATTACCGGAATATGTACATCGAGCCTACGCAGATTCCGTATATAGGAAATGTGTATTATGAAGACGGCGAAGTGTACGGGAATTTGTACAGCTACAACGGAAAAGAATCTGTCAAGCTGGCGCAGGATGTGCGTGCATAAGTAGCCTTTGTTGAAAAACAAAAGAGCGTCCCTGTCCTTTGCCGGGCAGGGATGCTTTTTTGCTTTTCTGTTGGTGTTAAGCTAAATCGCGCTAATGGAATGTTCATATTAAATTAAGACGGGGCGCATTTACACTGTGCCTTAACTCTGTTAGAATAAATAAGTTAGATATCTTTAGAATAAAGAGGGTTTTGATAGATGGGTAAATTTTTTGCGAACTCTGCGCTGCGCCCTGTAAAAAAGCTGGCAGATAAGATTGAGGCGTTGTCCGGCACATACGAGGCCATGACGGATGCTGACCTGAAGGCCAAGACGGCGGAGTTCAAGGAACGCTTTCATAACGGGGAGACGCTGGACGACCTGCTGGTCGAGGTTTTTGCGCAGGTGCGCGAGGCAAGCTGGCGCGTGATCGGCCTGAAGCATTTCTACGAGCAGCTGCTGGGCGGCATTGTGCTGCACC
>DHOD01000078.1:4990-8789 GCA_002407725.1 Christensenella sp. UBA5399
GATTGTGCTGCACCAGGGCAACATTGCGGAAATGAAGACGGGCGAAGGCAAAACGCTGGTGGCGACATTGCCCGCGGTGCTGAACGCAATCCCCGGCAAGGGCGTGCACATTGTGACGGTCAACGAATACCTGGCCGAGCGTGACAGCCAGTGGATGGGCAAGGTGTTCCGTTACCTGGGGTATACGGTGGGGTTGGTGACGCGTGCGCAGAGCCGTGAGCAGAAGCAGGATGCGTACAACAGCGATATCATTTATGCCACCAACAACGAGCTGGGTTTCGATTACCTTAGGGATAACATGGTGGTGCGTAAGACAGACCTTGTGCAGCGCGATCTTTTTTATGCGATTGTGGACGAGGTGGACAGCATACTGATTGACGAGGCGCGTACGCCGCTGATCATTTCCGGCCCCGGGGACAAGGGCACGGGGCTTTACAAGCAGGCGGATAAGTTTGTGCGCAGGCTCAAAGCGGAGGAACACTTCGACCTGGACGAGAAAATGAAAGCGGTCAACCTCACAGAGGAAGGCGTGAAGCAGGCCGAGAAGTATTTTGATGTGGAGAATCTGACGGATATAGAGAACACGGAGATTGTGCACCATATCAACCAGGCGTTAAAAGCGCATCAATTGTTCATCCGTGACAGGGAATATGTGGTCAACGAAGGCGAAGTCGTGATTGTGGACGAGTTTACGGGCAGGCTGATGATTGGCCGCCGGTATTCGGACGGGCTGCACCAGGCCATAGAGGCAAAGGAAGGCGTAAAGGTGGAGCGCGAGTCCAAAACGCTTGCAACCATCACGTTCCAGAACTTCTTCCGCATGTACCAAAAGCTGGGCGGCATGACGGGTACGGCAAAGACGGAAGAGGCGGAGTTCGGCGGCATCTATAACCTGAATGTTGTAGAAATCCCCACGCATATGCCCATGGTGCGCAAGGACATGCACGATACGGTGTATGCTACAAAAAGAGCGAAGTTTGACGCGGTCGCCGACGAGGTGGCGCGCGTGCACGAGGCCGGGCAGCCGGTGCTGGTGGGTACGGTTTCGGTTGCGGACAACGAATATCTGTCCAATCTGCTGGTAAAGCGCGGTGTCAAGCATGAGCTGCTCAATGCGAAAAACCACATGCGTGAGGCGCAGATCATTGCGCAGGCTGGCAAAAAGGGCGCTGTGACCATCGCCACAAACATGGCGGGTCGCGGTACGGACATCATTTTGGGCGGAAACGCCGATTATATGGCGCGCAGTGAAATGCGTGGGGAAGGCATGGAGGACGAGTTGATCGAACAGGCCGTCAGCCACGCTGCTACCGACGATCCCGAGATTTTGGCAGCGCGCGAAAAATATGCGCAATTGGTGGAAAAACATAAAAAAGATACGGACGCCGAGCACAGCGAAGTTGTGGAACGCGGCGGGCTGTATATCATTGGTACGGAGCGGCACGAATCGCGACGGATAGACAACCAGCTCCGGGGCCGCAGCGGCAGGCAGGGCGACCCGGGCACTTCGGAGTTCTTTATCGCGCTGGAAGACGACCTGATGCGCCTGTTTGGCGGTGAGCGCATCCAGATGATCATGGAACGTATTTCGGGCGGGGAGGATATCCCGCTGCAGTACGGCATGCTGTCCAAGCAGATTGAAAACGCCCAAAAACGCCTTGAAGGCAACAACTTTGGCATCAGGAAGCACGTGCTGGAGTATGACGACGTCATGAACCAGCAGCGCAAGGTTATTTATGGCCAGCGCAGGCAGGTGCTGATGGGCGACGACCTGTCGGCCAATATTCAGGAGATGGTGGACACGCTGGTGCAAAACGCGCTGGATGTATACTGCCCCAAGGGAAAATATCCCGAGGACTGGGACTGGGACGACCTGTATGCGTATTTTGAACGTGTGTTTGCGGTGAAGCTGCGCAAAGTGACCATAGACGAGATGGAACACATCGAGCCGCTTGATTATAAAGAGGAAGTCATGACGGCGGTCAAGGAAGCATATGCGCACAAGGAAGCGGAGATGGCGGAGTCCAACTTCAATATGCGTGCGCTGGAGCGGATGGTGCTGCTGCGCGTGGTGGATTCCAAGTGGATGGACCATATCGACGCGATGGACCAGTTCCGCCGCGGCATTGGACTCAGGGCTTTCGCGCAACGCGACCCGATCAACGAATACCGCATGGAAGGCTTCGACATGTTTGACGCGATGGTGGAGAGCATACGCGAGGAGACCGTGTATATGCTGCACCACGTCCGCGTGGAGAGCAAGGTGGAGCAGAAAGAGGTCACAGATATCCGCGCCAATGTGGATTCTGAAGGCAGGCCGGTGATCTCCACAGTTGCGCGGCAGAGGCAAATGGCGACGAATCAGCCGGGCGGGGAAAAACAGGCGCCCGTGCGTACGGAGAAAAAAGTGGGGCGCAACGAGCCATGCCCCTGTGGTTCGGGCAAGAAATATAAAAACTGCTGCGGAAAGGCAGAATGAGTATGGACGAGAAACGCATCAAGAGTCAGCTGGCATTTTTGACAGAAGCGGATAAAATGAAAAATGTGTTTCGGCGTACGCTGATTACGGATGGGTCGCGCCGGGAGAACGATGCGGAGCATTCGTGGCACCTGGCGCTGATGGCGATGGTGCTGAAGGAATACGCGCTTCCTGATGGGGTGGATATCGACCGCGTGATCAGGATGTGCCTTGTGCACGACCTTGTGGAGATCTATGCCGGCGATACGTTTTGCTATGACAAGCAGGGCGCGCAGGATAAGGAGCAGCGGGAACAGGATGCTGCGGACAAATTGTTTGCTATGCTGCCGGACGAGCAGGGTGCGGAATACCGCGCGCTGTGGGAGGAGTTTGACGCGATGGAAACGCCGGACGCCAAATATGCGGCGGCTGCGGACAGGCTCCAGCCGTTGCTGAACAACTACATCAATAAGGGCAACACATGGAGGGAAGGCAACGCCACCAGCGCGGATGTGTACGCCCGCATGGCAATGGTGAAGGACGGCATGCCCCAGCTTTGGCCGGTGGTGGAATATATTGTAGAGGATGCGATTGCGCAGGGGTTTTTGGAACGTTGAACAGGGATGTGTTTTTGAATATAAAAAATAAGTAATGGAGGATGTAGAGATGGCGGAGAGAGAAGCAAGAGAACAAAAAGAGCAGGGCGGACGTCCCGGGGCGCGGTATAAGAGCATGTTTATTGGCGGGACATCGATCATCAACAAGACAGCCGCAAACCAGTTGTTTTCGGCATCCAAGAAAACAAAAGAGAAATAATGACGGAAACGGCGGCGTGCGTGATGCCGCCCGCTGTTGTGTCCCGGATTTTTTTGCGCTTGCGGCGTAATTGTGTTTGCGATGGGCCGGAATGGTGATATATACTTATACTGGTTCCATTTAAAAAACATAATGTGTATTCTATAACTACGCTCCGCTTCGTTAAAATGCCCTGCGAAGCAGGCCAAAAAAGTACTTGTTATAGCGCGAAGCGCGATGATTAACCTTTAAGGAGGATTGTATGATGTCTTGTTATTACATTGTAGGGCTCAGGCTGGATAACAGAACGCATAATGCGGCCAAGCTGCAGGAGGTGCTGACCAACAACGGCTGCAACATCAAGGTGCGGCTGGGGCTGCACGAGGCCAGCGAGGATGTTTGCGCAAACGACGGGCTGATCATTTTGCAGCCTTGCGGCGAAAAGAAGGATATTGACAAACTGGTGGAAAACCTGAACGCGCTGGATGGCGTAAAGGCAAAATTGATGGATCTGAATTAAACAAAAGTGGAATAAAAAGCGGCGGG
>DHOD01000078.1:8946-16175 GCA_002407725.1 Christensenella sp. UBA5399
GAATAAAAAGCGGCGGGAGCATTTGCTCCCGCCGTTTTTGGCTTTGCAGGTTATGCGCCGATCGCGTCAAAATCGCGTATGCCCTTTGTGAAGATGTTGCTGTAGAGAAGCACGCAAAGGACGGCGAGCGCGGCTGTGACAATATAGGAGACCATGGGCCCCAATGTGAGGACCAGAATGGCGGGAACGATGGTGATTGCCATGCCTGTCAAAATAACGGTCATGACGGGCATGCTCTGCTTGACAACCTGCATTTCCGTGTTCCAGTCAAAATTGTAGTTGCTCAGGTTGAGCCGCAGGCCAAACAGCGAGGTGAATACCGAATACGCCAGGGGCGTCGCGTACATCATTACGGCCTGGAGCGGCGTAGGCTGCAGGGCAATGTTGATCAATGTCGAACTGATCAGCACGGCAAAGATGGTCAGGTATAAATTGACCTTAAGCTTTGCCATCAAAACATCTTTTGTCTGCACGGGCATCGTTTTGATGATCCAGAAGCTCTTGCCCTCCAGTGATACGGATGCCGCCGACGGGCAGGTCATGACGATGAAGAACGAGAGGCCGACAGGCAGGATGTCTGTAAGCGTGTTGCCAAAGCCGGACATCCCGATCAGGTTGAGCACGGTGCCTGCGCCGGCAACCAGTATCAGCACGGCAAATATAAGGATCAGTATGACGCCGATGCCCGAATTGAGCACATAGACCGGCGTAGAGATAAACCGCCTCCATTCGCGCCCGAACAGCGCCGCCTTTTTGGAGGACTGCTTGAGCGACGACATCTGGAAGTCCGATGAGGTACGGTCTGCCGTCAGAGAGTTGTTGATGTGCTTGAAGTTTTTGGCAATGACGGCTGTAAACAGCAGGAACGCACCCACTGATACGGCGGCAAACAGTGCGAATGAAGCCATGTCAAGCGTGCAGACCGCCGCCGTGTACCATGTCACAAGCGGGTATACGCGACTGATCACCTGCATCAGCGTCTCGCCGATATTGGCGAAGTTGACCGCGATGTTGGACATGTTCATGCAGAGGTACATCCAAAGCAGCAGCGCGATTACTGTAAAGATAATGTTGGCCCCGCTTTTGCGCTTGAAGTGGGACGCGATCCACGCAATCAGCATGCCGATGGCTGTGGCGATGATGACAGGCACCAGTGGCACCAGCAGCAGGCAGATGACAAACACAGGGTAAAAGCCTGCGGGCGGCGTGGCGTACATGGCGTACACAATGGTGGAAGGCACCAGTATGACCAGGCAAAACAGCATATTGTAGAGGTACAGGATCATCACACGGCTGGCAATGACCGTACTGGTTTTGACAGGCAGCGACATCACCAGGTCATAATCGCGGAAGCCGAACAGTATGCCGTTTGTCTTATAGATGGTCGTGATCAGAACAGTGACACACGAGGCCGCCATCATCAGCGCGGGCAGCAGGTCGATCAGCCCAAGCGGCGCAAGGGAATCAGCCATGGTCATACTGAAGAAGACCACCAGAAAGACCATCATGATAGCGACAAAAACCATCAGCACCGTGTATCCCGCATTGCCCGACCCGGACGCGGCCGGGGCGTTTTTTTGCGAAAGAGGGCTGCCGC
Source organism: Christensenella sp. UBA5399 (assembly GCA_002407725.1). Taxonomy (GTDB): domain Bacteria; phylum Bacillota; class Clostridia; order Christensenellales; family Christensenellaceae; genus UBA5399. The sequence continues at coordinate 10,544 of DHOD01000078.1, forward strand.
TCCTGCCGAGGCTGCCCAGGGCGGGGCGTACGCTTTTCTTCTTGCTGTCAGGCCGCCTGCCCAGCGTGGAGCGCAGTTGTACTTTTAATAATAGCCACAGTTTATTTTTCATGATCGGTTAACTCCAAAAAAACATCCTCGAGACTGGAATTGCCGCGAACCTCTTCCATTGTGCCGGAAACGAGCAAGCGGCCTTCCTTGATGATGGCGACTTTGTCGCACAGCTTTTCGGCAACCTCCAGTATATGGGTCGAAAAAAAGATTGCGCTGCCGCCATTGCAAAGATCACGCATAAATCCTTTTAATATGTGCGATGCCTTGGGGTCCAGCCCCACAAAGGGCTCGTCCAGCACCAGCAGCCGGGGTTTGTGGATCAATGCGGAGATAACAGCCAACTTTTGCTTCATGCCGTGAGAGTACGAGGAAATTTGATCGCCCAGGTTGCGCGTGATTTCAAAAGCGTCTGCGTACTTGCCGATTGACGCCTCCCGCTCCGCTTTTTCAATAGAGAAAATATCGCCTACAAAGTTGAGGTACTGTATCCCTGTCATGTGCTCGTACAGGTCGGGGTTGTCGGGGATATACGCGGTAATCTGCTTGCATTCGACGGGCTTCTCCTGTATGGACATACCGTCGATTTCAATGGAACCTTCCTCGAAATCCAGTATGCCCACGACAGCTTTGATCGTGGTTGTCTTGCCCGCGCCGTTGTGGCCGATAAAGGCGAAAATATCACCATTTGCCACGTCCAGCGAAAGGTTGTCGACGGCCTTTGTACCACCCTTATAGGTTTTGGATAGGTTTTTGATTTTCAGCAATGCCCTCACTCCTTTTTCAAAAGATTGTTTATTGTGGTAATTAGATTATAACAAACAATCAAGTGACCGTCAATAAATTTTATAAAAAATTGCAATTTGGTTTGTCCTGCTCCCAGTCGTTTAGAAATAAGACAGGCGTATCGAATCACTTGAAGCATTCAATGGAATGCCTACAGCGTTTTGATTTATAATTTTCACAATAAGGAACGCTGCATACTCCTGCAATAAAGAATCTTGAAGGATTCAGTTGTATAATTCTTTATTGCATCCGCGATAACACATATTAATGAGGTGGTTATATGGAAAGCAAATTTGGGGAAATTATTGCGCGCAGGCGCACGTACTATTCAATTAAAAACGAGAGCCCGCTGACCGACCAGGATTTGGAGGATTTGCTGAAGCATGCGCTTAAATACACGCCAACGGCACACAACACGCAGCTGACGCGCATTGTGCTGCTGCTGCGGGGGGCGCACGCTACGTTTTGGGACTTGGTGATGGACGCGATCCGCGAGGCGAATCCCGGGCAGGATATGGAAGCCAGCGAAATGAAAATCAGCCAGTTCCGCGATGGATACGGCACGGCGCTTTTCTACAACGACACGCGGAAAACAAAGGAATCGATTGAAGAGATGCCTTTGTATAAGGATGAATTTGAGAGCTGGGCGCACCATGCCAACGCAATGCTGCAGTTTTCCGTCTGGAACATGCTGGAGGAGGCCGGTATGGGGGCGTCGCTCCAGCACTACAATCCTATTGTGGACGAACGTGCGCGCAAACAGTTTGATATCGATCCCGAATGGGAACTGATCGCGCAGATGCCGTTTGGCGTGGTCTATGCGGATACGTGGGAACGGGAATTTGACCCCATAGACACGCGTTTTATGGTCAAAGATTAACACCGGTTTATTCAAAATCGGTGTTCAAGTCCACTACGCCGGTGGCGATGTTTCGGATAAACGCGGTATCGTGCTCCACAAAAACCATTGTGGGGCGCGATTTTACTATCGCATCCTCCACCTGCAGGCGCGACAGGACGTCTATAAAGTTGAGCGGTTCGTCCCAGATGTACAGGTGCGCGCTTTCGCACAGGCTTTTGGCAATCAGCACTTTCTTTTTCTGCCCTTCGCTGAAATCCGCTATATCTTTCTCAAACTGCACACGCGCAAAGTCCAGCTTGCGCAGCAATGTCAGCAGCAGGCTTTTATCCACGCCGGAAGCATCGACAAACTCGTTGAGGCTGCCATGTAAAAAGGACGTATCCTGCGGAACGTAAGAGATGACAACCCCGCTGCCAACCCGCAGGTTGCCGGTGTAGGGGATCTCCTGCCCCACAAGCATCTTTAGTATGCTGGATTTGCCGCTGCCGTTTTTGCCGGAAATTGCGAGCCGGTCACCCCGGCGCAGCTGGAAGCCGATATCCCGGAAAATGGTCCTGCCGTCGTACGAAAGCGAGAGGCCTTCGGCCTCCGCGACGATGGGAGATTTATACTCGAGCGGGCGGAAGAACAATTCGTCCGTCTGCTCCACATTTTTGAGCAGTGACGCTTTCTGGTCGATCGCGTTGTGAACGCGCGTTTCGGCAGATTTGGAGCGCTTCATCATTTTGGCGGCCTGTGCGCCAATGTGCCCGCGGTCGGGGCGCAGGCCCGCGACACGCTCGCCTTTTTTGGATTTTTCCACCTTGTCGGACCAGCGCTCTGTGCGCTCGGCAGTTTCTTTTAACCGCCGGATATCTTTTTTCAGTCGCTCATTCTGCTCCATCTCATGGTTGTCCGCCCACAGCCTGTTTTGCTGCCACGATGAAAAGTTGCCCTTTTGTACCTCGATGTTGGCGCGGTTGATGGAGAGCACATGGTCGATACATCCGTCGATAAAGTCCCTGTCGTGCGACACCAGTATATATCCTTTTTTGGAATCGAGATACCGGCTCAGCACCCGGCGCGCGTGGCTGTCCAGGTGGTTGGTGGGCTCGTCGATCAGCAGAAATCGTCCTTCCTTCAAGAACAATGCCGCCAACAGCACTTTTGTCTGCTCGCCGCCGGAGAGCGTTTCAAACGGTTGGTATAAAAGGCCTTCGTCCGCCTCCAGTTTGTTCAGCTCGCGCATGAGCTGCCATTGCTCCGCCTCGCCCGAGACGGCGTCCGCAATTTCCCATGTCTCGCGGGATTTATCTTCCACTGCAAAAGGGAAGTAATCAAACCCCACGGATGAACTGATGCTGCCCTGGTATTCGTACCTGCCCATCAGCAGGTTTAATAGCGTTGTCTTGCCACGGCCGTTGCGGCCGACAAGGCCGAGCTTCCAGTCGGTATCGAGCGTGATGTTTACATTTTCAAAAATATTGTCATAGCTGCCTTCATAGCCGAAGGTCAGGTTTTTGATGCTGATCAAAGACATAATAAGATGCCACCTCCTATGGGTTTGTATGCCAAACCCCAAACACAAAAAAACAGGCCGCAGTGTACAATTACACACGTGCCCTGTCGGTAAGCGTTTCTTTGAATTAAAAGGCGGTATCAAAATGCGTAATTTCCTGCGGTGCGCCAAAGCTAAACCGTGCATGCAATGGTGCGGTAACTAAATTTTTTAGCAGGAATATTTGCGCATTGGACTCTCCTTTTCAAAATGGTTTATATATAGGATGATAGCATTAAAAACAATTGCCGTCAATGGCAAAAAATGACTATCAAAAGAAGAGAACTATGGTATAATAAAATTATGGAAAAAACGGCGTCTATGGCATCTGCATATAAAATCCTGGGGGAGCTTTCGCGGTACGAGGACGGACTTGATTACCGCAAACTCAAGCTTAAATTTCCTTTTTTGAACGTAGGCCGCCTGCTGGAGTGGCTGGAAACGCTGGGCTATGTATCCCACAAAATTACGGCGTACCGGGTTGTGGAAAACAGGGATATACGCATCCAGCATGATGAGGATGATTTGTGGTACCCGACAGAACTTGGCTTGACGGCGCTGGACCAGTTTGAAGAAAGCAGGTCGTCCTCCTCCCGCGTGAAGCTGGCAATCGTGCTGGCGGCCGTGGTTGTGGGCTGTGTTGTCATCTTTTTCCTGATAGGGACGTCGCCGCCGTAAGGGAGCATGTTCTTGGCGAAAGCACATTATGTGGAGGGAAACTCCACATTTTTTATTTTCTTGTGGGAAAATCATAGAAAACCTTTAAAAAACTTGAAATTTTGCCTTGTTCCGGTTATAATATAGCCTAGGAGTACTATTTTATTTTGAATGGATTCGGAATAATTGAATGGATTCAAGGAAAACAAGGATGTGAATAGACATGAGGATTAACAATCAGTCATCGACAACTTTGTACAACAATTATTCAATTCTCAATGCGGACAGGGCAAAGACGCTCGGGAAACTCTCTTCGGCAAAAAAGATCAACAGCGCAGCCGACGACGCGGCAGGTCTGGCAATCGCCTCCAAGCTTATGAGCAATGTAAACGGGGCAAACCAGGCGGCGCGCAATGTGCAGGACGGGCTGTCTCTTCTCAAGACGGCGGAAGGCGCGATGTCCACCATACAGGATTCGCTCAGCCGCATGAGGGAGCTGTCTGTGCAAAGCGCAAACGGCATTTACAGCGCGCAGGATAGAGCGATGCTCAATCAGGAATATGGGCAGCTCATGCAGGAAATCAACGACACAACCTCACGGGCAAACTTTAACACCATCCCACTTCTCGACGGTTCACTGTCCGATGGATCGCTGTCCGCTGCAAGCAGCTTGAGGACAGCCACTTCGGTAGGGCTTTCGGCAACCACAATGGAGCAACCGGGCCCCGCGGCGATGACTTCCAGTATTTCTGTGGATACTTCCACGGCGACGGAAGGCAGCGCGGCGCAATTTGTGCTGGATTTGGGCGATATGGCGCTTTCCGACGCGATGGCGGGCGATACGTTCAGCATGAACGTTGGCGGGACGGAGCTTACGGCAACACTGGATGCAGGCAGCTATTCTGCGTCCGACCTCGCGACACAGATTGCGGCGGCATATGAAGGCCAGAGCATCGAGATCGGCGGGAACAACTATACAGTAGCGGCAGACGAAGGCCAGCTTACATTTACGTATGACAACGGCGGCATGAGCGAGAACAACATCGACATTGCGGCCAGTGAGATGGAAAGCCTGAGCGTGGCGGCGTCCTATGCGCCGCAAACGGGCAGCACAGGCTCGCTTACCGGCAGCGTTGCGAATATTACCGCGCAGGCGGGCCAGGCGTACAGCCAGGGCATCACGACCAACAACATTTCGTTTACAAGCAGGCTGAAAGTAGGCGATGTGTTCCAGATGGCGGGCAAAAAGGTGGAACTGGTGATTCCCGGCGCGGGCAGGAAATCGACTGAAGCGCTTTCCACGGTTTCGATCACCGAGGCGATGAGCAACAGGGATATTGCCCAGGCGATGCGGGAAGCGATCAACGCGCAGCACGGCGAAAAGTTGAACGTCCAGGCGACCGACAACGGCATTAAGATAGAGCAGAAGGCGCCGGGCCAGGGCGATGTTGCCGCAATGATGCGTGCCGCTTCGCAAACAAACTCCACGGTGCAGTTTGATATGTCCAAGCTGCAGGCGGGCGACCAAATCAAGCTGACGTTGGCCGATTCAAACGGCAATAAAATGACGACGTCCTATACATACAGCGAAGGCGACACGTCCACAAGGCTTGCCAGTGCGCTGACACAGGGCACATATGGCACGCGTTCGGGCGACACGCTTCGTTTTGAGAATGCGGCGCCTTCGGTAGAATTCACGCCGGCTTCGGCAGCTACAGTATCGGCGGCGTCCAATGCGC
>DHOD01000078.1:16324-16800 GCA_002407725.1 Christensenella sp. UBA5399
GCGGCGTCCAATGCGTCGTCTGCATCGGCGGCAAGGAGTACCGGGGATGCGATGCACATTCAGTCGGGTCCGAACGAAGGGAACGCAACCATATTCTCTATCGACAGCATGAGCACGGAAAGCCTGGGGCTGGATGGCACGTCCATAGCCACCCAGGAGGGTGCGCAGCAGGCGTTGGCGAGTATTGACAGCGCAATCAACCAGGTGTCGATGCAACGGGGCGCCCTTGGCGCATTGGAAAACCGGTTTACTTCCACATTGTCGTCACTTAGCATTGCGGCAGAGAATCAGTTGGCGGCACAGAGCCGGATTCAGGATGCTGACATGGCGCTGGAAATGATGCGGCTGACGCAACAGAACATCCGGTCGCAGTCCTCTATGGCGATGATGGCCCAGGGGATGAGGATGGATCAGCAAAACATCATGTCGCTGCTGAAATAAGCGGATTGATGTCATAATACTAATATCCAATAGAA
>DHOD01000078.1:17016-20625 GCA_002407725.1 Christensenella sp. UBA5399
AGAAAAACTACTTTTCTATTCCCGCCGCAGTAGCTTGCAGCCAATCGTGCTTCGCACTCTTGGGCAAGCCTTGCGTGGGTCACGTTAGCCGCTCGCGTTGCTTGCGGACGTGACCGCATGAAATGCGGGTGCAAAACGATATGTCGTTTTGCAGGATTTAGCATTGCACGGCTTATCCGGTTCATTACGCCACACCCCAGGGTGCCTTCTCTTCCGTCTTTGACGGAATTCACCTTGAAAAGCGTAATGAACCCCGCGCTAAAGGCGCGGAATAAAAACGTCTACGTTTTTATTGGAGAATAGTATAAGAAAATCAAAGAAGGCTGCCCGGGGAGTTTTCCTAGGGCAGCCTTTTGTATTTAGAATCAGTATTAATTGATGGCTTCGCCGTTTACGTACAGCGTGTAACCATCAGCGGTAACATTTGCGATGTCGCCGTCAAACGATGTGATGTAGCAATCCGCTGTGAGTGTCCATGTGCTGTCCGCGCCCAGTGTTACGGCAACTGCGCCCTTCTGGCCATCGCTGTTGATGCTGCCGGTGAATGAGGAGCCGTCCTGCAGGGCAAGTTCCAGCGTAGAGATTTCATCCACATGGATGTTGCCCGTCAGTTGCTGCGCCTGCGCCGTAAACGAAACGTCGCCGCCGTTTGCGCCTGCAGTGCCCCATCCTCTGCTGGCGTCGTTGCCCTCGACGCTGAGCAGCACGTCGTTGGCGAGTGTGAGTTCTACACCGGAGAGCGTAATGATGCAGCTGGTGTTGGTGATATAAAACATATCGCCCTGCTGCGCCGTGATGCTGCCACCTGTTGCGGCAAATGCCGCGTGACCTACTTCGGCGTCGCCCGACATGCTTTGGTAAATCATGATGTTGTGTATGTGCCCGCTGGTTTTCTCGGTGCTGCCATATGTGCCCTGCATGTTGCCGGTAACCGTGCAGTTTTCCAACGTGACGGAATTTTGCCCTTCCACCACAACGGCCTCAGATGCCGTGGCCGTAAGCGTTGCGTCCGAAACGGTGATGTCGGCGGTGCTGTATACCGCGGGACTGCCTGTGCCCGATGTGGAATATGTACCGCCGTTGACGGTAACGGTGCCGCCGCCCCGGTCGGTGCGGATGGCCGCTGCCGAATTACCCTGGGTTTCCACATCCAGGTTGGTTGCGTTCATATAAGCGCCCCCGGTGGTCTGGATGCCGCCGGAGTTGTTCTCTGTGGTGCGGATTGTAGAATCTGAAACGTTGACAGTGGTGCCCTCACCATAGCTGAATATACCGTTGCCGTTGACGGCGCTAGTGTTGACGGTTGCACCGCTGATTTCCACGGTTGCGCCGTTCAGTGCCAGGAATGCGGCATTTTGGCCGTAAAAATCGCCGTCCTCTGTGTTGGATGATTCGCCGCCGGTCTTCTCAATGGTGACATTTTCCAACGTGACGGTTGCGCCGTCCACCCGTAGGGCGTTTTCATCGTCGCCAAACGATGTGAATGTCTCGCCGGAAACGGTGCTGTCATTGCTGATGGTGTTGGCGGATGTGCCGTTGGTAACGGCGCCGCTGCCGCCAAACCCGCCGCCAGCCGAAAGGTTTTTGATGTTGACGTATGCCGCGGTGCCGTCGGCGTCCAACTGTACTTCAAGTACGGAGCCAACCGCGATATCATCGGCCGTCCCATCCTGGCTGCCCGCGAGGAATTCCACTGTGATGATTGTATCGTCCGTCAGGGTAAATGTGACGGTTTCGCCGTCCGCCAGAAACTGTGCGCCGCCACCGGGCATGCCGCCTTCGGGCATTTCGGGTGCTTCGCCGTCACCGCCGGGCGTGCCGCCTTCCGGCATCTCGGGCCTTTCGCCGTCACCGCCGGGCATGCCGCCTTCAGGCATCTCGGGTGCTTCGCCGTCGCCGCCGGGCGTGCCGCCTTCGGGTATCTCTGGCATTTCGCCGTCTGCACCCGGTTCGAAGCCCTCCGGCATTTCCGGCATCTCGCCATTGCCGCCAGGCAGATCGCCTTCCGGCATGTCACCACCGCCGGGCATTGCCTGCTGTTCCAGGGTGCCGCTTGCTGCGGTGACGGTGTTGCCGTCGATGGATTCCACCTGTACGGTCAACGTACCGGCTTGCGCCTCAGGGCTCTCGCTGCCGGCTGCGTCGCTTACGGCTTCATTGACTGCAACAGCGGCGCTGTCTCCTGTTTCTGCTGCTTGTCCCCCGCACGCAACCAAAAATAGCATACACGCGATGCAAAGCACCGTGACCAGTTGCCTGCATTTTAATTTTCCTGCTTTCATTGCTGTTCAATTCTCTTGTCATGTTATTGTCGTCTGCAGGCAAGTATGGCAGCACAACGTGAAAGAAGGATGCGTCGCATCTGAAGTTTAGGTGAATTCTTTTTTAATAAATAGAAGGAAACGGGATTCGCATTATGTTGCCGCCGGTGTGTTTCTCTCCTGGCGGATAATGTCGATCAACGTGTCTGCCAGCTCAATATAGGATTTTTTGGCAGGTCGTGCGGTTTTAACTTTCAGCAGCCACTTTAAGGGTTCTTCCTTTTCGCCGGCGTGATACAACATGCCGGCAAGCTTCAGCGCCACCGCCTGTTCGTTTTCGGGGGACAGTTTTGTTGTTTCATAAACATTGTTGGCGGCATCGGCGGCCTTGCGCGCAGCAAAGGCCATCATTTCACGATCGCCCACGTCTTCGTACAGCCAACTGATTGATGCCCACAGCTGCATGTCAAGCTGCTTTTGAGAGGAATACGCTTTTGCGCATGCCAACGCAATATAGTGCGCCGAAAAAACAAAATCGATATCCCGCACAGCGTCAAAGTCCATAAAAACAGAGCTGCGTACTTCCGCCAGGGCATTGTCCGCCATACCGCGCACATATTTGGATGTGTCGGCAAACAGGTCGCCGTGCATACTGAAGTAACAATGGGGACAGGTCAGTACTTCGTACCATTCGGGCGTGAAATCGGTATAGGATTTCCGCAGGTCGTAGCGGACGGGATTGGGCACCAGGCGCGATGCAAAAACGCGCGGGCCGGCAAAGGCCGTTTTGCAGTGGGGGCATTTGTATTCATGATCGTATACGAACTTAAGCTGCTCCGGTTTGGTAACATTGGGGTAACTCTTGTGGCCTGCGGGAAAAAGATTACCGGAGAATTCCTTCTCGACAGGTTTGACAGGCCCGCCGCTTTTCTCCGCGGAATATTTTTGACGGAATGCGTCGCGGACCTTCGCCACGCTGTCCTGGTCGACCTGGGAGGTCAGCTTCTTTTGCACAACCGCCTGCACACTGGTTGGCTGCGGCGTGGGGGCGGCTTGCGCACCCAAATCCCGGTCACCGGCAACCAGCGTTTGCAGCAGGTCGTAAGCAAGGCGCGGGGATGCGGATATAATGCTGTCGAAGGCAGCTTCGTCGATGACAAAAGCAGTTGTTGCTTCCGCCGCGAGGTAGTTTTCCTTATGTTCTTTTCCAAAAAACTTTTCGATACCACAGACCTGGCCCGCGGCCTTGGTACCTTTTTTGGTAAAGCCGCCGCCTGGCTCCGGCACAGACACATCGGCATGGCCCGAGACAATGACATAAAATTCTTTGGCCCCGGGCGCGCCCGCA
>DHOD01000078.1:20804-23174 GCA_002407725.1 Christensenella sp. UBA5399
GGCCCCGGGCGCGCCCGCAATCCGCGTGCCCTTGGCGTATTCCCTTATACGGGCGGCATCGGACAGATTTTTTATATCAACCATGGATAGCAACCCCCGTTACCGTTTTAATCTTTCTTTAATAATTATACCACCGGCAACATTTGATCTCAACATGAAAACATTGCTGCAAAGCGTGCGGATATAGTATACTATAAAGCGTTATGGAACAGATGACGGAAAGACTGATTTTAAGGAATTTTTCCCGCAAAGATCTCGACGATCTTTACGAATATTCCCAAAACCCCAATGTAGGCCCCAACGCAGGGTGGGAGCCGCACCCGACAAAAGCGCATTCGCGGCGTGTGCTGCGGGAGCAGTTTCTCTCCAACAAGCATGTGTTTGGAATTGTGCTGAAGGAAACCGGAAAACTGGTCGGGTCGGTGGGGCTTGCGGAGGACAGGAAACGCATGAACCCCCGGGCGATGATGCTGGGGTATGCGTTGGGCGAGCCGTACTGGGGACGCGGATACATGACGGAGGCCGCCGAGGCTGTGCTGGGATACGGTTTTGGAAAGCTGGCGCTGAAAATTATTTCGGCATACTGCTATCCGTTTAACGCGCGGTCACGCCATGTGATGGAGAAGCTGGGGCTGACATATGAAGGGACGATCCGCCAGTCGGACGTGCTGTACGACGGCAGGGTGCTGGACAACCAGTGCTTCTCGATTACGCGGGAGGAATATTATGGGCGAAAAGCGGAGCTGGAAATATAGCGCTTACAGCCGTTCCTCCACAAACGCCTTCAGTATCACGACGTGGTTGATGGCGGGGTCCTTGGCCGCATAGACAAACGTGACATTGCCTTTTGTCAATTGCGCCCGGACGGTATCGATAAAACCATCCATGGCGGGGTTGCGCGACAATTCGTCCAGGTACTGTTGCCGGAACCAGTCAAACCGCTCGGGCAGGTGCCCGAATTCCTTGCGGATTTCGGTTGTGGGGGTGATGTCTTTTGCCCACAGGTCGAGGTGCGCCGCCTCCTTGGATACGCCGCGGGGCCAGATGCGGTCTACCAATATCCGGTAACCGTCATCCGGGGCGGCCGGTTCGTAGATGCGTTTCATTTTCAGCACGGGAAAACTCCTTTGGATATATTTATATAGTATATATAACATCTTCCAGAGAATTTAATCGGCCGGGTGAAATTGTGACAAAAAAGTTACACAAATATTACATGTTGTGATATAATATGGCATATACTCTCTGAATACTTCTTTTTTATACGGAAGGACGGGCGCATGGGCGGAAGAAAAAGTGAAAACGGCAATGGAAACAAAAAGTCGAAAGAAATTACAGTCACATTTAAAGTAAAGGATGTCATATTGATTGCGGCAATTGCGGCGGCGGTGATTTTCTTTTTGCTGTGGCTGGTGCCCCAATTGGGTGGGGAGGGCCAGACGGAAGACGACCTGGAAGACCCTGCGACGGAAGAATCGCAACCCGCGGCTGCGCCCACAGTACTGGACTTCTCGGCAGAGGACATGGATGTGTCGGGTGTTGATATTGCAGGTAAAAAGATTATCATAGACGCGGGACATGGCGGCGACGACCCGGGAAGCATTGTGGCGGCAAGCGGTAAGACCGAGAAGGAGATCAACTTGGAAATTGCACAGAAGCTGCAGGCGATACTGGAAGAAGGCGGCGCGGATGTGATCATGACACGCGAGACGGATGCTGCGTTAGGGCCGACCAAGGAAGAGGACTTTGTCGCGAGGGAGAAGATTATCGCAACGTCCAACGCCGATATGTTTGTCAGCATTCATCAAAATGAATATGAAAACGCGGAAGCCAACGGGCCGCAGACATTCTTTGTAGCGCAGGGCTCGGTGGGCAAGCGGCTTGCCGTAGCCATTATGGATATGCTCAATTACGAGCTTGCCATCGATACGCCGCGTATGGCAATCCCGGCGGCGTACAGGATATTGAAGACAGGATCGCAGCCCAGCTGTACCGTCGAATGCGGGTTCCTTTCTAACCCGGAGGAAGGCGCGGCGCTGCAGACGGACGAATACCAGCAGGAAATGGCGCAGGCCATTGCCGATGGAATTAAGCTGTATGTGAAAAGGTTTGAGTGAGGGAGCAGGCAAGTGGGAAAACTGATTGAACAATTGAAATTGGGCCGGACACTGGTATCGGACGGCGCAATCGGCACAGTCCTTTACGCAAAAGGGCTACAGCCGGGCGACTGCCCCGATGTATGGTCGGTGGACCATGCCAGCGATGTGGTTGCCATTGCGAAAAGCTATATTGATGCGGGCAGTGATATTGTGGAGACCAACAGCTTTGGCGCAAGCAGCCTGAAGCTGGAGCATTACGGACTTGCGGGCC
>DHOD01000078.1:23391-24558 GCA_002407725.1 Christensenella sp. UBA5399
GGGAAATCAACCGTGCCGCTGCAAAAGCGGGCCGGCAGGCTGCGGGGGATAAGCTGGTGGCGGGGTCGATAGGGCCAACCGGAAAGATGCTGCTGATGGGCGATGTGACGGCGGAGCAGCTTTACGATGCCTTTTATGAGCAGGCGCAGGCGCTTCGCGAAGGCGGGGCGGATGCTGTGTGCATCGAAACGATGATGGATGCGGACGAAGCGGTGCAGGCGGTACGGGCGGCAAAAGCGGCCGGCGGGCTGGATGTGATGGCGACGTTTACGTTTGAGAGGACAAAGCAGGGGACATATCGCACAATGATGGGGCTTAGCCCAGCGGATGCGGCACGTGCGGTGCTGGATGCGGGTGCCGATGTGATTGGCGCCAACTGCGGCAACGGCATGGAGCGCATGGCGGATATTGTAGAGGAATTACGGAATATATATAAGGAAGAATATATTCTGGTACATGCGAACGCGGGGCTTCCGCGCAATGAGAACGGCGAGACGGTCTATCCGGAAACGCCGCAGGAAATGGCGGCGCATGCGGAAAAGCTGCTGGATTTGGGTACCAATATCATTGGCGGGTGCTGTGGAACAACACCGGCGCATATTCAGGCATTGCGGCTGCTGGTGGATGCGCGCGGGTAGTTTAGGAAGTTTATGAACGGCGTGTTTTTAAAAAGTGCATATATTCAATTGCCTGCCGGCGTTCGGATTCGGTCAGGCTTTCAAAAAGGAGCAGCAGCTCTTTTTCTTTTTCTGTAAGAAAATCTGTGTTCATAATACCTGCCGGTTGCGCGGCGGACATTTTGCCCTGGGGGGCATTTTGGTTCAGGCTTGGAAGGTTGACAGGGAGTCCTTGGGCGCCGGTGTCGGAGAAATGGCCGGATGCAGATGGTGATTCGAGTTCTTCGACAAGGTCGGCAACGGGGATTTGAAAATAGGCGGCAAGCTGGCTCAATCTATCAAATTTGGGCGTCGTAGAACCGTCCGTCCAATTTTTGATGGTAGACTTATGGACGCCGATCTCTTTTGCGAGCCGGTACATGGAAACATTGTTGTCGGTCATCAATTGCTTGAGCTTTTTTTAAAATCCATAAATCCTCTAAAAAAATAGATTAAAAAACGCTTGACTACTCTATAAAAATAGAGTATAATTAGGCCCCACTGAAATACA
>DHOD01000037.1:0-1330 GCA_002407725.1 Christensenella sp. UBA5399
TCCCGGCACATCGATCAGGTTCATTTTTTTATCTTTCCACTCGACAGGCGCCAGCGCGAGGCCAATGGAAAATTGCCGCTTTGTCTCTTCCTGGTCATAATCTGTTACGGTATTTCCATCCTCGACCCGTCCCATACGTTCGGTCGCACCCGAATTGAACAAAAAAGCCTCTGTCAACGTGGTTTTCCCCTCGCTCCCATGACCGACAACGGCTATGTTCAAAATGTCTTGTGGATTGTATGTCTTCATTAAAACAGTTCCTCCCAATACGATTTATTTATATGAAACTTTTATAATAGCGTCAAAAAATGTGTGTGACCAATGGTGCACTCATCTAGTCTATCAGATATCCTGTAAAAAATAAATAATTTTTTCTTCAATTATAGAAATTATTCCTTTCTTATGTAATAATACTGTTAATACTACTTTCAATGGGGTTGGTATGTTATATCCAAATATATATGATTGGGAGCCAGAAAATGAGTGATGAATTGAACAATGGGACCGAAGAGCAGAACGGCGCCGAACCTGCCGCAAACACTGCGCAGGAAGAGGCCCGGGCAACAGACGCCCCGGATGAGGGGCAGGAAGTTGTTGTGACAGATACCGAACATGGCGAGGACGGCCAGGATATCGAAATTTCGGACGCGAACGAGGAAAACGATGGCTATCAGGCATATGTACCGCGCCTGACGGAAAAACAGCAGACGGTATGGCAGATCGTGCTGGGCTGGGCATTTGGTTTTGGCATCTGGTTTTCGCTTGCGCTGGGCGCGCAGGACCAGGAAAACGTACTGCTGCGCTGGTTGTTTTTAATTATTTTTGCAGTTGCCATGATCGGCCGCAACCAGATAGAAAAAAGAACAGGCGTCATGCTCCGTGTGTTTATGAAACACTTCCTGATCAGCCTGCTCGTATTCCTTGGCGTATTTATTATTTACGGCTTTGCATCGGGTGCGTTCAGCCAGCCGCTTACGACCGGCTGAGGTTTTCGCGGTAGATTTTCATCTGCATCCTGAATATTTCCGCATTGGTGGGCGGCGTGAAACTAATCGCGTCCGCCCCGCTTTTTATTGTCTGCAAAATCGTCTCGTCGCTGGGGCCGCCCGTCGCAATGATGGGGACATACGGAAACCGCGCCCGGATCTCGCTGATGATATCACATGTCTCGGCCGCGCCGGAAACATTTATGATATCCGCCCCGCTGTCCAGCTTCCGCTCGATGCTCTCTCCCATAGAGACCACCGTCACCACAACCGGGATATCCAGCTCTTTTTTTAATTTCGCAATTTCCTCCGGCTTGACGCCGACATTGGCAACCACCCCCGCC
>DHOD01000037.1:1475-1654 GCA_002407725.1 Christensenella sp. UBA5399
CCCCCGCCGCGCCGGCATATTCCGCTTGCTTGGCTACATCCAGCAGCTTTGCCATGGGAATTCCCAGTCCGCCTATCCCGCAAAAAACAGGCGTGTCGGCATAGGATACAAGCGCGTTGTTTATGGACGGCAGCGCTGTAAACGGGTACACAGCCATCACGGCATCCGCGTTTGTGTTT
>DHOD01000037.1:1840-2126 GCA_002407725.1 Christensenella sp. UBA5399
CGCCAAATCTGTTGTAAACACAAAAGATTTCAGCCGCCTGCTGAAAACAGTAATGCCCGCACAGCTTTCGATCACTTCGGGCATCGTTATCTGGAAATATCGCCATTTCCCACTATATTCTTTGCTTTCCATCGACGTACTCCAATGCGATGTTTTATTTATACCAGTATGATACTTTTATTTGAAATCAAAACAAGATTTCCACATGATTTGTCCCGGAAACCGTTTCCTGGTTGAACTGTGCCAGCACATTGTTGAGCAAAGCCTCTTCACCGTCAAGCGCCAC
>DHOD01000037.1:2255-3080 GCA_002407725.1 Christensenella sp. UBA5399
AAGCGCCACCCTGCCGTCCTCAAACTCCGTTACTTCCACACCCTGCTGCCTGGCATATTCGATCAATTCGGCTCGGAATCCCTGCCCTGTCGCATCAATTGTATGCGCCTGGCCCATTACGCCCGCTACCTGCATCCCCCCGGCTTGTTGCTGTGCCGATTGCTGCGGAACGGCTTGCGGCGCCGCGCTCGCAATTTCATTCTGCGCCACAGCGTTCTCCGCCCCTGCCGCATCATCGGCGGTGCCTTCCACCGTCTGTTGCTCCAATAGGCCGCCCTGCGCCGTTTGCACCTCCGGTTGCGTCACTTCCGGCGCAATATATGTATCCGGCTGCGTATCCGCGCTCTCCTGTACCTCGATATTCATTACCTCGGCCGCGGGCGCTTCGGCAATCGCAGAAAAGAAGCTGCCGCTCCTGCCAAATACGGTCGTCACGACAAGCAGGCCGCAAACGCATGCTGCCACAGCAGGAATCAATACCTTGAAATTGGTGCGCCGCTTGCCGTGGGCGCGCTGCTCTACCGCGTCGCGCCAGCTTTGCGAAAACCCATATGGGGGCTCTAGCTCCGGCTCCTCCATACTCTCATACATATAATAGATGTCGTCGTAATATCCCCGGCACCCGGGGCAGGCGTCCAAATGCGCAAAAAGATCGTCTTCCTTCTCGTGTGGGAGATAACCGTCCATGTATAAATGAATTTGTTTTCTGCATTTGGTACAATTCATATTCAGCCCTACTTGTCACTCAATTATACACTAGACGTACCAGAACGGCAAATTGTTCCAAAACCTTTACGAAAAAAAATAAAAATCCACCCGCTAAGC
>DHOD01000115.1:0-2593 GCA_002407725.1 Christensenella sp. UBA5399
TTCAAGGATTGGGGGGCACGCCATTTGTATATGGGATCAGTTGAAAAGTATAGGAGATAATGTAGTGGATCAGGCAAAACGAAACCGCACGCTCACCATCGTATTGTTTATCATTTATCTGTTGTTATTGACATGGATTGTTCTTTTTAAACTGCACGTTTCCTTTGCAGACATGGAAATTGCAAGAAATATAAATCTGGTTCCATTCCTGGGGTCGGATGGCATTGACGCAAATATTATCTACAATATCGTGTTCTTCATCCCATTTGGTGTATATCTCTGTATGTTAAAGAGAGAATGGAATTTTATCAAGAAACTCCTGCCGGTTCTCTGCGCCAGCCTGGCTTTTGAAATCCTTCAATATGCGCTTGCCATTGGAAGGACAGACGTCACAGACCTGATTTGTAACGTGCTGGGCGGAATCGCCGGCATTGGCATTTATGCGCTTCTGTTTAAGATGTTGAAAAACAAAACGAACAAAGTCATAAATATTGCGGCCTTGGCCTTGACCATATGCGCAATCGTATTTTTTGCTTTGTTGGTAACGGATTCTTTGCCGTTGATGATTCGGTTATAGCCCGCTCAACATGTATTTCTGTATATAAAAAATTGCTATGCGCCTCTTTAACGCATAGCAATTTCTTTTTGTCCATTCAAGCCGCTATGTTACGGTCATGTCTTTAGCAGCGTTGCATAATTGTTTTGTTTCAGATTTTTTCGATAACCACCCCGCCGGACACGGTATCGACATCTATATCGATACGCCCGTCCCCATGCTGATCGCCATACATCGCGAAATCGCTGTTTTTTAAATCGCCGGACATACTGTCGAAGTCCAGGGTAAATCCGTCATTTTCAGGCAACCCTATCCGCACCTCTCCCGATGCCGTATCAATACCGACCGCCTGCAAATTTTCCGCATCCAGGCAATGCAGCGTAACCTTGCCTGAGGCAGCGTCCGCATCAAATGTCCTCAGCCCCGATACGCTTACCTTGATGCTTCCCGAAGCCGTATCGATCTCCACAACCTCCGCAGTACCTGCAAATTCCACGCCGCCACTGGCTGTATCCGCAACAAACTCCCGCCTGCAAATACCCTCTACAACGATCTCGCCCGACGCAGTGTTGACATCGCATACATCCGTCTCGATATCCTTTGCCGTCACACGCCCCGACGCCGTATCAAGCTTCATAATTTCCGCTTTGACGCCCAAAACTTGCGCCTCGCCCGATGCGGTATCCACCGACAGGCTGGAATAGCCGCCGCCGTTTACACTGACCCAACCGGAGCTTGTATCATAATCTCCGCTGAGCTGCATATCCTTGGGTATGCTGACCTCGATCCGGCTACCAGGAACAATCCCTACATTGATCTCGCCCAGGCGGCCGCTCTCCACCACAAGCGTCCGGTCAATAATACCAAACCGCATGATGTCTGCGTCCGACAATGCCTGGCTGCTCGTCTGCTCTATCTTCACCGTGTCGCCGTCCCACGTTTTGACTTCAATATTCTCCTGCCGGAAGTTCATATCAATGCTATTGATCTCCCCCGCAGGCACCTCGTAGCCAAGCCCGCTTTGCGCATCGGCAGAAAGCCTGCCGCCTTCTATGTTAAAGGGCATATAGATGTTGCCCCCGCAACTGATCCCAAAATTGGGGTTTGCTGCCGAATTGAATACCGTCCCCCATATGAGAATGCCCACCAGGGCAACAATCACCACTATGAGGACGATGCTTAATATCTTTTTTGTCATGGTATCTCCCTCATTTCGTGTTGAGCTTGATCAGTTGTTCCACTGCAGCGCCTACCAGGAATACCAGCCACGATATATACCACGCGCCCGTGCCAAAGCTGATCAGGAAATACGCAACAACAACGAGCAGCCACAGCACGCCGGAGTAGGTGTTTTTCTTTTCCACCCGCTCTTTGTTTTCCGCCTTCCACTCTTTAAATTCCTCTACCAGCGTCTCGTCTTCCTTCTCGTAACGGTAAACCGAGTTGCTGTATACCTTGATGCCCGATGCTACGGCAATGCATGCCAGCAGCAGTATCACGCCCGGCAGCCAATGGCCTGCCGCCGCGAAAGCAATAATAAATATCGGGCTTGCTATATATAATGTAATTGCAATCGAATTAAACTTCGCCGCTTTTTTTCTCAAAAGTTCGTTTTCCATTTTATCCTCCTTTGTCTTCTCGTACAAGCTCTCAATCAGCTCGTCTACGTTGCCTACGCTCTTTTTAACAATTTCATACGCTTCTTCTTCTGTCGCCCCGCTGCCCCGCAGGTCGTTATATTTATCCACCAGGTTTGTAAATATCTCCTGACGCAGCTCAATCGCCTTTTGTGTCTTTGGGGCATCCGCAAAAAGGCCTTCTACATATTTGCGAATCTTTTCTTCCATTTTTCCTATACCTCCGTAATCTCACTGTCCCGCCGGCCCAAATCAGTATCATATCAGGCTGTCAATCAGTCGTTTCGTTTTTTCCCAGTCGTTTTTGTTCTTTTCGTACATCGCCTGTCCCAGCGGCGTAATTTTGTAATATCGCCTGCGTGCGCCGGTTGTCTCGTCGCCCCAGTAAGATTCTATCATC
>DHOD01000115.1:2733-3629 GCA_002407725.1 Christensenella sp. UBA5399
GCCCCAGTAAGATTCTATCATCCCCGCGCTTTCCAGCCTGCGGAATGCCGAGTACAACGTTGCTTCCTTCAGTTCGTATTCGTTATTGGTCGCCACCTGTATGCTCTTGTTGATCTGGTACCCGTAGCTATCCTGGCGGATCAGCTGCGCCAATATAATCGTCTCTGTGTGGCCCCTTATCAGGTCTGATGTGATAGACATCCTATGCCTCCTTTCTTTTCCTCCCGGCAAGCAGGCTTCCGCACACCGTCATCAGCGCATATGCCATCAGGCTTACCAGTTTTGTAAATACACTCCTCATAACCTACCTCGCAATTCAAAAATAAATATTTTTTCAATATATCTTGTTTTGATATTTATATCATATACATAGATACCTCGTCTGTCAAGGTATATTTTAAAATTATATATTTTCCCTTTGTAGAGATGGAAATTCATTTGATTTTTACACCATACTATATAATGTCTACAATAATGAACGTTTCTATCATTTTTTCTGTCGTATACGTTCGATCCCTTCCACAACAAATAGCGTTGCACTTAATTTGACAATTTGGCCCCAACCATGCTTTTCTATAAAACAGAGCCATTCCGCACTGCGAAAAGGCTCTGTTTTGATACAATTATGATTTTTTATATCAACTGATTCTAATATTGCGTATCGTATTCCCACGGACATCCGCCCGCCAGGCATCCGCCATCTATATGGATCATCGAACCGCTCATATAGCTGGACGCATCGGACGCCAGCATAACGGTCACACCGATCAGCTCGTCCGCGTTGCCGGGACGCCGCATGGCAATCCTGTCCTTCAGGTATGTGCTTCGCGTGGGGTGCTCCCATGTCACCGTGGTCAGGGGGGTCAGTATGTGCCCCGGCGCAATTGCATTGGCGC
>DHOD01000115.1:3804-4087 GCA_002407725.1 Christensenella sp. UBA5399
AATTGCATTGGCGCGTATGCCGTACTGCGCCCACTCGACAGCCATGGACTGCGTCAGCGCTTTGATCGCGCTCTTGGTCGCGGCGTACACGCTCACACCGCCCAGCACCATCACAGAGTTGTGGGAGGCCACATTGATGATGTTGCCCTTTTTGGCCTTGTACATGTGCTTGGCAACCTCCTGCGACAGGAAGTACGTCCCCTTCAGGTTGATATCCATGATCTTGTCGTAGGTTGCTTCCTCCACATCCAGTATGCCTTCGCGCTTGTTGATGCCCGCGCAG
>DHOD01000115.1:4240-4678 GCA_002407725.1 Christensenella sp. UBA5399
GCTTGTTGATGCCCGCGCAGTTGATCAGCACATCGATGCGGCCATTTTCCTTCATAATATCGGCAACCGCGCTTTTGATCTCATCCATTTTGGAAATGTCAAACGCATGGCTCACAGCCTGGCCGCCCTCGTCCGTGATGCTCTGCTCCACCGCTTTAAGCGCATCGGGTGATATATCGCAAAGCACCATGGATGCGCCGGCCCGCGCAAGCCCTTCCGCAATGACGCTGCCAATGCCGCCGCCTGCGCCTGTCATTACAATCACTTTGTCCTTTAATGTGAACATCCCTTCCAAATACGATCCTACCGACATATTGTTTCTCCTTTGTCTTCATTAGCTATAGCTAATAGTAGATTTATTATTTTTGATGCTCTTGGGTAGTCCTTTTGGGTCAATGTGCCTACGGCGTATCTTATTGGTTTCGGCTTCGCCGACTT
>DHOD01000115.1:4851-5822 GCA_002407725.1 Christensenella sp. UBA5399
ACGGTTTTAAGAATTCCCTTTAAAGACGCAACGCACACTGCGGTGTGTTGCGCTGATTTCAGAACTATACGCCCTTCATTAATGGACATCTTGCACCCGTAGCTTTTTGCCGTACAACTTAGCTCACTCTACTCGATTAGGGTTAGAATCATTCATAGTGTATTTCTGAAGACCCTAAACCTTACCTTCCCTTCAAACCGTCAAACAAAAAACATTATCATGCAGAGGACATTTAACGACCGTTCGCAGGTTACCGCCCGCTAATCGTCATTCCCATTTTAATAAACCGGAACGCACGCTCCGATGCGTCATACAGCAGGTCGTTCGCGTCCGCTAACGCTTGTTCCACACTCATAGGAAGGCTGACATTGGTCATTACGCTGACATTGCCCATGGCATATACTGTGCGCGCGTCCTTTTTCATGCCGCCCGCAATGACCGCCACCGGCACATCGCCGCTCATTTGCACAATGCCCGCGGCCGCCTTGCCGTATTTGACCGACTGGCCGTCGATGCAGCCCTCGCCCGTCACCACAAGGTCAGCGTCCCGCAAATGATCGCTAAACCCCGCAACCTCCAGCACCGCACCAATGCCCGGACGCATCTGCGCACCCAGCACACAACCAAGCGCCGCGCCTATGCCGCCTGCCGCGCCGCCGCCTTCCATCTGCGTCAGGTTGATGCCGCAGCTCTTGTCAAAACACGCCGCGTAATTTTCCATGCCGGATTCCAGCGCTTCCAGCCTGCCCTTGTCCGCCCCCTTTTGGGGGCCGTATACGTATGTCGCGCCGTTCTCGCCCAGCAGTCTGTTGGTCACGTCGCAAATCACATTGAGTTTTGCCCCCTTCAGCTGGGGAATCAAACCATCCAGATTAATATGTGACACATCGGCAAGCGCGTTGCCGCCGTTTTCGCAAACATTGCCGTCCGCGTTGGTGAATGCAACGCCCAGCGCCCTGAGCGCGCCCATG
>DHOD01000057.1:0-654 GCA_002407725.1 Christensenella sp. UBA5399
TTGGTTTATGGCAAACGGCAAGGAGTACCGAGGCCATGTGATGTATGGCAGCGACGAGGCATGGCCGAGCTTGGATGAAGGCGAAACGCGCTCCGAGCGCATCCGCTACCTTGATATTTTCCCCTACATCAACAAGCCCGCCACACTGTGCGAATTTGACGAGATGGGCGAGGTGGCAATTATTTACCACATCCTCGCTCCTATCGGTTATCTGCTTTTGCTGTTGCTTGTCATACGAACAGCCAGAGGCGGGAAAAAGAAGAAAACAGCGGCAAGGAAGCCCGCCGCGCCTCCAATAATCGAAAGAAGGAGTGATACGGATATGTTTTGTCCTAATTGCGGAAATAGGCTGACGGAAGGCGCTGCTTTCTGTTCAGGTTGCGGCACGAAAATGCAGGCAAGCGCCCCCAGCGTCTGTACGGCCTGCGGCGCAGAGCTGGCGGACGGCGCCGAATTTTGCATCGGCTGCGGGGCGGCGGTGAATCGATCAGCGCCAGAACCGGCGGGGTCGAGCCGAGCTGCACCTACAGCGCCCCCACAGGCGGGACCGAGCCAAGCTGCACCTTTCGCTCCCCCACAGGGCGTCGCAGGGCTGGTCGGCTTTTCCGACAGATGTAATTCACCGGAAATACTGGCCGCCGCACAGAAAAACAA
>DHOD01000057.1:857-1058 GCA_002407725.1 Christensenella sp. UBA5399
TGTATGTGGATATTGGTTTTCGTGTCGCTCATCGGCTTTCCTGTCGCCGGTCTGCTGATGGACGACTTCCCTTTTGGAGAAGCCCTTGTCATTGGTATTGGTATTGGCATCGCTCTTGTCATGCTAGTCGTTAATTTGCTGGCTCTTCGAAAGACCAAGCAGCCCATTTGGGAGGGTGTAGTCGTCAATAAATACAGCAAG
>DHOD01000057.1:1290-2596 GCA_002407725.1 Christensenella sp. UBA5399
AGGGGCGGCGAGGATGACAATTACAGAACCTATACGGAATACACCACGATCATCAACACCGACGCGGGCAAGAAAAGGAACATCGTGGAAAAGGACAGCGGGCGGCATATGTACGACTATCTCTCCGTTGGCGACAGGGTGCGGTTTCATCCGAAGTTCGGTACATACGAGAAATACGATAAATCGAAAGACCGCATCATCTACTGCAACGTGTGTTCCATGATGAACCCCATGCAGAATGACCGCTGCAAGCGGTGTAATAATTTGCTGTTCAAATAAGGAAGGAGGATTTGTGATGGAACAATTTAACACAATGCTGGAGGCGGCGGTATGCGCCGTGACACGCTGCGGAAGCTTCCGTTTTGCCACTTCCGATGAAAAATATGATACCAAAAGCCTGTTGAGCATTGCTGGGGTAAGTGATGCTGAAACCCCCGCCGATGAGGACAGCTTTTATGTGGTGTCTCCCGGCGGAGCGATTGGCTTTTGTGAGGACGGCAGGGATATAGACTGGCTGTTTCTGACGGGCTCCGGTATAGACGAGGATTTACCCGCCAGATATCAGGCAGACCCGCAAATCAATTTCTGCCCAAAATGCGGAAACAGCGTTGTTCCGGGTGCTCGCTTTTGCGGTCAATGTGGCAAAGCTCTATAACACAAAATTAAATGTTCTTTATGATGTAAAGTTGCTTGCCACTTTTGTTGGCTCCTAATAAGGTCAGTTGATAAAACATGTTTTTCTATGAAGGTCAGTTTATTTTTTCATATAAGCGCCACGATATATTTCAATTTATTGAAATGTGGTGCGAACTGTAATATAATTAAGAAAACTCTTTTTTGAGACATGAGCTTGGATTACTTGACTGTCAAAGAAGCGGGTGAAAAATGGGGCGTAACCAGCCGTATGGTCGCCTTGTATTGCGTTGCCGGCAGAATTGAAGGTGCGGTAAAAAAGGGTAATCTATGGCTCATACCAAAAGATGCTCCCAAGCCTGCCGATGGAAGACGTAAAAAGTAGCATTAGCGTTGCGTATTTATTTGGGGGTGGCGAGATGGCGGATAGACATCCGCAAAAGATTTTACATATAAATTTGGACGAACGAAAGCTCTCCGTTCTCGTCCATTCCCTGTTTTCTTCATGGATGCTGGCTTTCCTCTTTGAAGGTCAAATCTTCTATTCACTTGCAGATAGCAAAAAAATTGATCCTGCCATTACGGTCTTCTGCGGAGTCGCGGCTATTTTTGCAGGACTGCTGCTGTGCGGGCTGTTTATTAAAACAAAGAAAGCGGCAAAACGGCTGTTTCT
>DHOD01000077.1:0-281 GCA_002407725.1 Christensenella sp. UBA5399
ACAAAGATTGGGGGCAGCCCAGATTAGCGTAAGCAATTCGAATCCCCTGATTTTGATTTATATATAAACTATGCCCAGACGCAATAAACTTTTCGGGTGACTTCTGTCTGCAGAAAAAAACGCCAGCCTAGCTATTGCCCAGATGGATAGATTGTTGCTTCTTATTAAGGAGATAATGCAAAAGACAGGCGAATGCTCACCCGTCCTTATGGTGTGGTTACCCACTGGTTGCGGAGGAGGGATTTGAACCCCCGACCTCCGGGTTATGAGCCCGACGAGCT
>DHOD01000077.1:422-5049 GCA_002407725.1 Christensenella sp. UBA5399
CGGGTTATGAGCCCGACGAGCTACCAAACTGCTCTACTCCGCGGCATAGCTGTTTTTTTCACAGCAGATATTATTATATAGTATATGTAAACACAAGTCAATGACTTTATTCAGCCTTTGCCATTGCGGGTTTGCGCAAAAAGTCAGCGTGATTTGTAAAGAACAGAGCATACCGGTGTGTTATAATACTAGTAAAATATAGCCGTTGCATTTGCGGCATGAAGGGATATGAAACGCATGGATAGAATTGAAAAGGCAGAGGGCCTGTTCAAGGAAGGTTATAATTGCGCGCAAGCGGTGTTGATAGCATTTTCGGATGTAACAGGGCTGGAGAAAGATTTTGCGGCAAGGCTTTCATCGCCGTTTGGCGGCGGGATGGGGCGTATGCGCGAGGTGTGTGGGGCGGTGTCCGGTATGTTTATGGTATTGGGCGCAGTGGAAGGGTATGACGATCCTGCGGACCAGGGCGCGAAAAAACAGGTTTATGCAACCGTGCAAAAATTGGCGGCGGCGTTTCGTGAGGAGAACGGGTCGATCATCTGTTCGGAACTGCTCGGTGTGCAGAAGAATGGGGATGATCCGTCGCCGGATTTCCGTACAAAGGAATTTTATGGGAAGCGCCCATGCGTCGAGTTGGTCAAGAGCGCGGCGGGGATTGTGGAAAGATATCTTGAGGGAAACGCACGGCATGCAGATTAAGCTGAGCGACGGCAGGCGCCTGGATATCGAAGTTAAAAAAAAGAAAGTAAAAAGGGTAACACTCAGGATATACCCGGACGGAACGGCGCGCATCAGCGCGCCTTATTCTGCCAGTGGGAAAATGATAAAAGAGTTTGTGGAATCCAAGAAAGACTGGATTGAAAAATGCCTTGCGCAATCCGAAAAAAAGCGGCAACGGGATGCGGATACTATACGGTTGTTGGGTGTAGATTATCAATGGAAGCAAATTGACACAGGGCGCGACGAGGTTACGATTACGGATACATATATTGCCGTGAGCAGCAGGACAGGGGAGGGGCATAAAAAGATACTCTCCGACTGGTGGCGGCAGGAAGCGGAATCATATTATAACAACCTCACAGACCGGTGGATGGAACGGCTGCAAAATGAAAACATTAAACGGCCCCGCATCCGGGTGCGTAAAATGAAAACATTGTGGGGGAGCTGCACGCATGCAAAAGGTGATATACGGTTTAACTTCTACCTTTTGTGCACGCCGCCGCAGTGTATCGATTATGTGGTGCTGCATGAAATGGCGCATTTGCTCTATCCCAACCACGGCGAGCAATTCAAGGCATTTTTGTCGCGGTATATGCCAGATTGGAAGGAAAGAAGAAAAAAACTCCGCCGGGAAAATGCGGCGGAGCCCTGGTAGCAGGTTACCTGATAAAATTGGTGCGGGCCGGGCTTTCCTTTTCAGGCAGAGGCACCGCGCCTTTTGCGTAGTCAATGCATTTGAGCAGCCATGCCATGTTGCGCCCAAGTGTCCGCATGGTTTGCAGGCCTTCCTCGTCCTGCCTGATCTCGTCGGGCGTCAGGCCATGTGTGATATTCCAGTACTGCGAGGATACGACAGGCATGTGGGAGATGGTAAAGTACTTGTTCAGGCGGTCAAACGATGCGCTGGCCCCGCCCCGGCGGCAGTTGGCAATCGCGGCGGCGGGCTTGTAGGCGTACGCTGCCGATTTAGAATAGAATAATCTATCGAGAAATGCACACAACGCCCCGTTGGGGCCCGCATAGTAGACCGGCGTGCCCACAACCAGGCCGTCGGATTTTTTGAGCAGGTCAATGCACTCGTTTACGCCATCATCGTCGAAAACACAGACGCCGGTGGTAGCGCACTTGCCGCAAGCGATGCAGCCGTGGATCGCCTTGGTGCCAATGTGGCAGAACACGGTTTTGATATCCTGTTTTTGTAGTTCTGTGGCAACCTCATTCAGGGCGGTAGCAGTGGTGCCGTTCTTTTTGGGGCTTCCGTTGATCATCAGTACCTGCATAAATCTCACCTTCGCTTGTAATAATTTTATGCGGCCGGCAGTTCCAGCCGCTGGCCGACCTCCAAACCGTCCGGGTTGGCGATCGCATTTTTGTTGATGTTATAGATTTCCCTCCAGCGGGTTCCATCGCCCAATATATCGGCAGAGATATCCCAAAGGCTATCACCCTTTTGAACGGTGTAGGCGGATTCTATTGCATCGCCTGTTGCCGCGGATGCAGTTTCTTCTGTTGCTGCGGGCGCATCCGATGTCGTGATTCTTCCCGCGGGGGCGGATAGGATTTCAGGCTCAGTCTCTATGTATGTGGTGAGTATTTCGTCAAACGCTGAGTAGATGACCGCATCGGGGAAATCCTCAAACATGGTGTAATCGTCGCCGCCGCTTGCGATAAAATCGTTCATGGCGACCATGTATTTCGCATGATCGGAGACCGGTTCGCCGCCGATCGTTGCATTTGTGATCCGCTCTCCGGCCTCCTGTGACGGGTCAAATTCAAATGTTATGCCTGCCACCTGTGGAAACGCGCCCTGTTCGGCGGGATATCCGCTGACACCGTGCTCGAGCGCCGCCAATATCGCCTCGCCGGAAACCTCTTTGGTGATGATATAATTGCCAAACGGGAAGACGGTGATCAGGTTGCCGCGCGTGATATCGCCTGCGGGAATGGAGGTGCGTATCGCGCCGCCGTTTAGTATTGCCATATCAGCGCCGGTGGCGTATATCAGCGAATCGGCGGAAAGGTCGCCCAGATTGGTTTCGCTGGTGCGCACATGCGCTTCCTCGCCATCAAGGTCGACAGGCGTGCTGCCCACCACTTCTTCCAGTTGGGGAGCCTGGTCTTTGTTGATATCGTCTATCATCTCATCGATACCGGGGTCCTTCTCTGCAAAATCATCCGAATCAACAAGCTTGGCAGTGATGTTGCCGTCCGGCTCTATCGTGACGACCCCGATTGTCTGGATATAACAGCCGGTGGAGGCGATCATTGTGTTGCTGTGCGGCTCCAGTATGATGGAAGTATCCAGCGGCTCGCCGTCCTCCATCTGGGTGTGACTGTGGCCGTCGATGATGATATCGATGCCGTCCACGGCGGTGGCAACCTTGTCGGCGGTCACCTCGCTTGCCCGGCTCACGCCAAGATGCGCAAGCGCAACAATATAGTCTACCCCCTGCGCCTGCAAAATCTCCACCTGCTCCCGGGCGGCCTCGATGGGATCGCCAAACGTGATGCCTTCCACATTTTTGGGGTCGGTCTTATATGCTGTTTCGGGCGTTGCGAGGCCAAACACGCCAATTGTCTTGCCGCCGGCCTTCAGCACCAGGTTGGGATCATACAGCAGGTTGCCGTCGTCGTCATAAATGTTGGCGCAGACGACAGGAAAATCGACCTGTGAGGTCAGGTGCGCAAGCTGCGCGGCCCCATAATCGTACTCATGGTTGCCGATGGTCATTGCCGCATAACCGATTTCATTGATGATCGGGACGATGTCCTCGCCCTGGTTGAGTGTGGCAAAGGGCATCCCGTGGAACGTATCGCCCGCATCCAGCATGACGACATCCGCGCCGGTGTTCTCATAAAACTGCCGGAGCGCGCTGACAGATGAAAACCCCATGTTGTCGCCAACATGGCCGTGACTGTCGTTTGTATGTATGATGACAATATTTCCGGTAAGGTCTGCATCGGCCGGCGGGATATCCGCTGCAAACGTAACGGTGGAAAAGCACAGCAATACCAGCAGAACCGGCAGCAAAAATGATATCAATCTCCTCATAAACGCACCTCGCAAAATCAATCGTGCTATAGGAAACTTCATTACAATATGTTACCATAATAACAAAAATAAATGAAATGGACAACAAAATTGTAATATATATGAAAGATTTACTGAATGAAATCACCCCACTTGCCGCGCGGCTGCAGAATACGCATAAACCGGTGGTGCTGTATGGCATGGGCAACGGCGCCGATAAGATTTTGCAGTGGCTGGAAATCATCGGTGTGCCGGTAGCGGGCGTTTTCGCGAGTGACGGGTTTGTGCGGGCGCATACATACCGTGGCTTTGAGGTGATGCGGTATGCGGAAGCAAAGCAGGCGTTTGGCGATATGGTTGTGCTGCTGGCGTTTGGAACGGGCAGGCCGGATGTCATCGAAAACATACGCAGGATCGGCAGTGAGCAGGAGCTGTACGTGCCCGATGCAGAGGTGTGCGGGCATCGGGTATTTGGGCTGGAGACATATGCCAGCATGCGGGAAGGACTGGAGGAAACATACCGGATGATGGAAGACGCGGAATCGCGTGATGCGTTTTGTAACCTGCTCCGGTTCAAGCTTTCGGGCAAATTGAAATATTTAGGGCAGTGTAAAAGGTATTCCCAAATGGAAATGTTTGCGGAGATGGAGTTATCTGAAACGGAGGTGTACGCTGATGCAGGCGCGTACGACGGCGACAGTGTGAAGTCTTTCGTGGATGTGGCCGGTACATATAAAAAGATATACGCTTTTGAGCCGGATGGAAGAAACTTTAGAAAGTTGGAGCGGAACACAGTGGGGATGCATGATGTGGAATGTATTCAGGCGGCTGTGCATCATATGGTTGGCGAGGTGGCCTTTGATGCGGCGGCGGGAC
>DHOD01000050.1:0-588 GCA_002407725.1 Christensenella sp. UBA5399
TTAAAAATTGCCGGGGACAACGATATCCTGGTGACGGGCGGCAGCGATTACCACGGCACAATGCGCGAAATGGCGGCGATTGCTTGCGAAAAGCGCACGGGGCTGCTGCTCAAAAAATCGGTGGAATTTTTACGTGAAAAGTATGCCGGGTGATTGAACTTTTTTTTGCCGGGTGATATAATCATTTGTGTCAGGTTATCTCATAATTTCTTCAGAAGGAAGGGTTGTTTCGATGCTGATGCAAAGTCCGGACATCAAAATATTCGCGGGTTCGTCCGGCGCGGCTTTCGCTAAAAAAATGTGTAAGTACCTTGGCACGGAGCTCGGGTCATCCGAGGTGATACACTTCTCAGACGGGAATGTGTTCATCCGTATCAAGGAAACTGTCCGTGACAAAGATGTATATGTAGTGCTCCCCATAGGGCTGGACCCTAACAACGAATTGGTGGAGCTTTTATTTTGGCTTGATTCGTTCAAGCGTGCCAGCGCCAATTCCATCACGGCCATCATTCCGTATTTTGGCTACGCAAAAGGCGATAAAAAGGACGAGCCGAGGGTCTCGATCCGCGCGCGGGTATGCGCCGACTG
>DHOD01000050.1:741-4057 GCA_002407725.1 Christensenella sp. UBA5399
GTATGGAGGTTGCGGGCGCCGACAGGATCATCAGCATGGACCTGCACAGCTCGCAGGTGCAGGGCTTTTTCTCCGTTCCGTTTGACCACCTGCTCTCGCTGCCCATGCTGTGCGAGTTTGTGAAGACAATGGATATCTATAAGGACGATTTTGTGGTGGTATCGCCCGATGCCGGGTTTGCCAAAACCGCGCGGAAGTACGCCGACTACCTGGGCGCGCCCGTTGCCATTGGTGATAAGACACGCGCCGGGCATGATGAAAACGCCCAGCTTTTAGAGCTGATCGGCGATGTGGAGGGCAAAAACTGCCTGATCGTGGACGATTTCTCGATCAGCGGCGGTACGCTGATCGATGTGGCGCATATGCTTAAGCAGCGCGGGGCCAAAAAAATCGTGGCATGCCTGGCGCACGTGATGCTGCGCGAAAAAGGCGTAAAAGCCGTCATGGAAAGCCCGATCGAATATCTGATCTCTACAGACAGCGTAGAGAATCCGTTTATTATAGGGCACGATAAATTTATCACGGTTTCCGTCGCGCCGCTTTTTGCGGAGACTGTGTACCGTGTGCATGATAGGGAATCGGTGAGCAAACTGTTCTCGTATGTGCCCAGCAAAATCAAAGAAAGCATACCCAATGCAAAGGATGTATGCCTGCGCGGCGTGGATGTGTAACCTTCTTTCCTTAAATACAAATATAGAAATACATAGGGCGGCGTAATGGCTGCCCTGTGTTTTTTATAATACACATGATATTTTGCCACGCAAAAGCGTCCCTTCGGAACGTTTGAGGGGTTTACTGCGTCAAATGATGGTGTATACTTGAAAGGTACGCAATTCTATTTTTGGAGTGACATTGTATGAAAAAGAAACTGATATCTACATTACTGATTGTATTTATACTGGTGGCCTGCGCCTGTCCGGTGGTGCTGGCCGAGGAAGGGGGCGCTGTCGATCCGCCGGTGGAGCAGCCTACGGAGGCCCCGACCCAAGCGCCCGACCCCACCCAGGCGCCCGTGCCCGATCCCACCCAAGCGCCCGACCCTACGCAGGCGCCAGCACCCGACCCGACCCAGGCGCCCGCGCCGACGGAGGCGGCGGGAACGGTCGACCTGACCACATATGTATATGACGGCGGAAAAGCCGCCGAAGGCTATACGGTGCAAATCGACCAGACAAAGCAGGTGACGGATGCGAACGGCAAGGTGACGTTCCCGGGGCTCACGGTGGAAAAGCACAACATCACCATATTCAACAAGAGCGGCGTGCAGAGCTCGGGCCTGCTGTATATGTCGCGTGGCAGCTCCACCAGCATTACCGACAAGGCGATGGGGGGCACCTATGGCATCGATGTCGCAAGCGGTGTAAGCACATTGTACATGGTTGCGAATTTTGATGCGGAAGAGGCGATCGACATACAGAGCGTATCGGAGAGCCAGCCGGCGCTGCCGTCCGCCAGCCCGGATGCGACGGCGACCGCGTCGGGGAGTGCGTCGGCCGATGATGAAGTGACGGACAAAAAAGTGACGGCCAGCTTTGTGGACGAGGATGGCGAGGCGGTCAGCGGCATGGCCGTAACAGTTGGCGTCAGCGGATACGACGCGACACTGACGACAAACAGCAAGGGGATTCTGACAATCCCCGCGTTTACATACGGAACCACCACATGGGCGTTCGACGATATGGAAACGCTGACATTGACGGCGAGCAGGGGTGTGCAAACGTCTCTTGTGGGGCGTGACGGCAACAGCTACGATATCAGCGTTGCACCCAGCGCGAAAAACGTCTACCTCGAGTTTAAGCAGGACGGCGGCGCGTTTGTGCTGACAGGGGTTTCGGAGGATGCGCCGGCGGGCATGTCGCCCGCGTTGCTGGGGGTCATTGTCATCGTGATCGCTATTGTGGTGATTGTGGTGATTGTGGCGGCTCGCAGGAACAGCAAGCGCAAATACTACGAGCGCAGCGAACGGCAGAATGCGCCACAGCCGCGCAGGACGGGCGGGGCCAACAAGTTTGACGACCGTTCCAGGATGTAATGCATATGCAAGCGGTTTCTCACTCGCTTGATGCAACCGATATGAAGTAAAACCGCTGTAGATAATCAACAAACGCATCGTCTGTGGCGATGCGTTTGCTGATATGTTCCACGCCCCCAGATGTTTTTATACTATATATAGCGGGTATGGTTTTGGGGCGACCTGTGGTATGATTATTTATACTTGAAGATGCGCATAGCGTAGATGCCTGCAGGGTTGCTGCGCAAGGGGACCGTCCAAAAGGGCGGGGTAAAACTGCAATAAAGATTGTGACTGGTTGGGGGATCAATATGTTGAAGAAAGTTGCCATAGCAATGGTGATGGCGGTAATTTGCGTGGTGTTGGGTGCATGCAGTTCGTCGGAGGAATCGATGCCGTCTGCTGAGGTGCGTAACCCGGTGACGGAATATGATACGATGACGGCGTTGGACGAAGCGGTAGGGTTTGAGATGGTTGCGTTGCCGGAAACCACAGGGTTTGTCCCGGTCCGGTATGAGTCGATAGACAAAACGCTGGCGCAGGTGATCTATGAACGCCCGGACAACGGCAAGGACAAGGATGAGCAGGACGAGGACGAGCCGACGGCAAGCGCGCAGCCCGTGGCCGAGGTAACCGTGCGCATGGCACAGGGAGACGAGAACATCAGCGGGATATACGGCATTGAGGATTACGGCGTGGACCAGATACACGGCGTGAAGGTCAATGCGGGCGAATACAACGGTGTGCTGGTGACATGGTTTACGTACGAGGGTGAATCGTATTCGCTGACGGCATCCGGCCTGGATGTCGCGGTGTTCGAGGACATGGAGGAAGCGCTTGTAGCCGCAATATTGAAGCTGGACGTGGAAGAATGATACGGATCTTGCATTTGAGATTGGCGTAACGGCGCGCTTTATGCGCGATCATTTGCCGGCATTGCCGGCGACGGAGGGAATTTTTTATGGAAACAAGACCTTATGTATCGTGGGAACTGATCGATGATTTTATGACAGATACGCTCAAAGCGGTGGGCGTGCCGGAGGATGACGCGCGGCTTTGCGCCGACGTATTGATGGAGAGCGACCGCCGGGGCATAGAGAGCCACGGGTGCAACCGTTTCAAGCCGATCTATATCGACAGGATCGAGGCGGGCATTCAAAAACCGTTGACGGAATATGAAGTGCTCAGGGAGACGGCGACGACGGCGGTTGCCGACGCGCACGACGGTATGGGCATGGTGGCCAGCCACAAGGCGATGATCACGGCAATCGAGAAGGCAAAGCAATACGGCATGGGTATGGTGGC
>DHOD01000050.1:4237-5016 GCA_002407725.1 Christensenella sp. UBA5399
CGCAATTCCACCCACTACGGCATTGCGGGATACTGGGCCACAATGGCAACACAGGCGGGCATGATCGGCATTACGGGCACAAACGCCCGCCCGTCCATCGCGCCAACGTTTGGCGTGGAAAACATGCTGGGCACCAACCCCCTGACGGTGGGCTTCCCGACCGATGAGGATTTCCCCTTTATGCTGGACTGCGCGACGTCGATCACGCAGCGCGGGAAAATAGAATATTATGCGCGTATGGGGCAGGATACGCCCGCGGGCATGGTGATTGGCAACGATGGGAAGCCTATGACGGACAGCGACGAAATATTAAAGGACCTGACAGCCGGAAAAGCCGCGCTTGCGCCGCTGGGCGGCATTGGCGACGAGCTTGCGGGGTATAAGGGCTACGGCTATGCCACGGTTGTCGAGGTGCTTTCGGCAGCCCTGCAGGCGGGCAGCTACCTGAAAATGCTGAATGGCGCAGTGGACGGCAAACAGGCGCCTTATCACCTGGGACACTTTTTCATGGCGATCGATACGGAGGCGTTTATGGGCGCGGATTCCTTCCGCAAGACCTGCGGCGAGATTTTGCGCGAGCTGCGTGCGTCCAAAAAAGCGCCGGGCGAGGATCGCATCTATACTGCGGGTGAGAAGGAATACATGGTGTGGATGGAACGGAAGGACAAGGGCGTGCCGGTAGGCGAAGCCGTACAAAAGGAATTCATTGCCATGCGTGACCGGTACGGCCTGCCCTACACATTTCCTTTTGAGCAGTAATACCAATCTTCAATAAAAAA
>DHOD01000050.1:5179-8063 GCA_002407725.1 Christensenella sp. UBA5399
GTAATACCAATCTTCAATAAAAAAGTGAAAAAATCACTTTTTTATTCCCGCATGAAATGCGGAAATAAAACGACATGTCGTTTTATAGAAGTTGGAATTGAACGGCCTCACCACCGCATAACGCCAACACCCCAGGGTGCCTTCTCTTCCGTCTTTGACGGAATTCACCTTGCAAGCGTGATGCGGCCCGTGCCATCGGCACGGATTAAAAACGTCTACGTTTTTAATGATGAGTAGTATAAGCGGGAGGGAAACTGATGGATTATGCAAAAGAGGCGCTTCGCCTGCATAAAGAGTGGAAGGGAAAGATCGAGGTAGTCTCGCGGGTGCCGGTGAAGACAAACGAAGACCTGTCGCTGGCGTACACCCCCGGTGTGGCGCAGCCCTGCTTGGAGATTGCGGACGATGTGCGCAAGTCATACGAATATACGCGCCGCTGGAACATGTGCCTGGTGGTGACGGACGGCAGCGCGGTGCTGGGACTGGGCGATATCGGCCCGGAGGCGGGCATGCCCGTCATGGAAGGCAAGTGCGTGCTGTTTAAGGAGTTTGGAGGCGTGGACGCGTTTCCGCTGTGTGTCAAAAGCAAGGACGTCGACGAGTTTGTCAACGCGGTCTACCTGATTTCCGGCAGCTTTGGGGGTATCAACCTGGAAGATATTGCCGCGCCACGGTGTTTCGAGATCGAGGCAAAGCTGAAGGAACGGTGCGATATCCCAGTATTTCACGACGACCAGCACGGGACGGCGGTCATTGTGCTGGGCGGGCTGATTGGCGCGCTTAAGGTTGTGAAAAAGCGTAAAGAGCATGTCAAAGTGGTGATCAACGGTGCAGGCGCGGCAGGGCTATCCATTGCGAAAATATTGTTGTCGGATGGATTCCGGGACATTGTACTGTGTGACAAGCAGGGCATATTGGGGCGTGAAACGGAAGGGATGAACGATGCCCAGCGCGCAATGACGGCTGATACAAACAAGCGCGGCCTTACAGGTCAACTGAAAGATGCGTTGGTGGGCGCGGATGTGTTTATCGGCGTCAGCAGGGCGGGCCTTGTGACACAGGAAATGGTACGCACCATGGCGGAAGACGCGATCATATTCGCGTGCGCGAACCCCACGCCCGAGATATTCCCCGACGAGGCAAAGGCGGGCGGCGCAATGGTGGTCTCTACGGGGCGGAGCGATTTCCCCAACCAGATCAACAACGTGCTGGCGTTCCCGGGCATATTCCGCGGGGCGTTTGACGTGCGCGCGTCCGATATCAACGACGAAATGAAGGTTGCGGCGGCGTACGCGCTGACGGGGTTGATTCCCGATAGTGAGCTGCGCGCCGAGTATATCATTCCCGCACCGCTTGACCCGCGTGTGGGGCCCGCGGTGGCGGAGGCCGTGACCCGGGCTGCCCGGCAATCGGGCGTTGCGCGGATATGACACAGTAAAGGGAGATTGGAAGCCGGGGCGCGCTGCGCGCCTGAGGGGCAATTGTTTTGGGTATGTATCGACAATCGATAGCGAATCATAAAAAGATCAAACCGGCGTGGCTGCTTGTACTGGCAGCCGCTGTTGTTGTGTTTATTGCGCTGGCCGACGTGTGGGGGCATGTGCGCGTGGCGGACCAACTGCTCTTTCTGGCGTCGCAGATCGTGTATGTGCTGTTGCCGGGGTTTGCGCTGCTTACAATCATCAAGCCGGAGGCCGATCTGGTCAGGGCATTGATCGTGTCCTATCTGATTGGCATGGGCGTGGTGATCGGCGAGTATTTTCTTTTTTATGCCCTGGGGCTGCAGGATTATATGCTGCTGTGTATGAGCGCGGTATCGGCGCTCAGCGTGTTTGCCCTCTGGCGCAAGCGGGAGCTGGTTTCACAGGTCCGGCTGGACACGTCGTCGGCGCTGGCTTACGGCGCGCTGCTGATGGCCTTCCTTTTTGCAGTGCTGGCATTCACGATATCCAAGTACAATACGCCGGATGTGGTGGAGTTTGACCGTGTGTACCTGTACCAGGACATGGGCTGGAATGTGGGCAACGTAACGGGGATCGAATCAGGATTCCCCATTATGGATATCCATGTGGATGGGTTTACGTTTGGGTACCATTATTTTTCCAATGTATTTGCGGCGGTTTTCAAAAACATACTGGGCCTGTCCGCCTATACGATATTCATGAAACTGATCGCGATTGTGCAGGTTGTGGTTATGACGGGCGGGTTTTACCTGCTGTTTTCGCTGCTGGCCAAAAATAAATGGATTGTGGCGGCGATGGCGGGCGCGGCGGCGTTGTGCTGCCAGTTGCTGATGGCGCACATGCTGTGGTATGCCTTTGCATCGCCCATCAGCATGGGGCTGGTACTGGGCGCGGCGTACTACTTCATACGTTTCACCAAAAAAATGAACACCGCGGGACTTTCCGACGGCGATTTTATACTGTTCCTGATACTGCTTGCCGTGGCGACGGGTACAAAGACCCTGCTGGCGGCGGGCGTGATGGCGGGCGCGGGGCTGACAATACTCGCGCAGATATTCTACAAACGCCAAAACATTAAAAATATGATGATCTGCGGCGTTACGCTGCTGGCCGTCATACTGGTGCTTTTCACCGTCATGGTGTACGGTACGCATACGTTCAACCACCTGCAAAGGGCGTTTGCGGCCATCATGACAATGAACCCGCCGGGATATTACCTGGCGGCGGTGGAGATGTTCCCCGCCCTGCCCAGCGTTGTGACTAAGCTGGTGTCTTATATCATTTATATGATCGAGAATTACCTTGTGCTGGTTTCGGCAGCCGTGCTGTTGGTCGTTTCGTTAAACCGCAGGAGGCCGGGGAACAAGCGGGTAAAGTTTTTCCTGCTTTCCGGAATCATTGTGGGGTTTGTGGCGACGTCG
>DHOD01000050.1:8212-9113 GCA_002407725.1 Christensenella sp. UBA5399
GGGGTTTGTGGCGACGTCCATCATTTACCAGCCGGGCATGTCCAACCTGTTTTTTATGGAGGGGACGCTGCCGCTCTGTGTGTTCACGTTGCTCTACCTGCTGAAGGAGAGCGTGGAGGACAAGCGGAAGGACAGAACGGAAAAAATATTCTTTGCGGGCGTGGTCGCGGTGATTATCGGGTTCACTATCTTCACCAGTGTGTCGATGCTGCATAATGATTATAAAACTGGGCTGCCCAGCCGCCTGGAGCAGGAGGTTGCCCAGCCGTACGATTCCATCTCCGAAGGCGAATACGAGGGGATGATCTGGCTGCGGGACAACACGGCAAAGGATGCTGTTTTCGCATCCGACAGGCAGCAGTATGTGCCCAGCGAAGCGTTGAGCGATGCGCGCTATTATTATTATACGGCGTTTTCGGAGCGGCAAAGCTACCTTGAAGGCTACAACTATGTCAGTACACATGATGAAAATTTTGCAGAGCACATAGATGAGCGGTTCCGGCGGCTGCGCCGTGTGTATACGGGCGATACGCAGGCGGTCGAGGAGCTGATTGCGGATGGGGTGGATTACCTGATGGTCACGCGGTTTATCAACCCCGACCTTTTGCTGGACGAAACACAGGGACAGGTTGTGTTTGATAATGCGGACATTACAATCTATAAGCTGCGGGGAGCCGTTAATAAATAATGAATAATTTGTGTGTCTTTTCGCTGTGCGAAAAGCTTAATTTGTCGAAGAATCTGATGTACCAAAGGATGTCTTATACTATTATCAAAGCAGTTTTCAACACGCCACGTACCGCCGAAAAGTTGTAAGTTCCGGTTGCATCCCCGGCGGTGTAAGTGGTACACTATAATGGTAACCGATTCTCAGAAAATATCGCGGATGCAATAAAGAATT
>DHOD01000050.1:9271-14900 GCA_002407725.1 Christensenella sp. UBA5399
GATGCAATAAAGAATTACACAATGCAATCATTCAGTATTCTTTATTACAGGAGCATGCAGCGTTCCTTATTGTAGAAAATATAAATTAAAACGCTGTAAATGTTTTTTTCACACTGTGCGGCGGTATCGTATAGTGTATCTGGTGTTATATTGCAGCGGTTTCACTTCATATCGGTTGGTCAGACGTGTGAAAAATCGCTTGCATATGCAATTTATACCAAAAGCTTGTTTCCAACCTTTTGACAAATTGCTATCATTAACGAATTTCAAATCAATACTTTCTGGAGGTACATCAAATGAAAATAGGAATCAGGCCTGTGATTGACGGGCGCGAAGGCGCGCAGGGAATCCGCGAGGGGCTGGAAGTACAGACGATGGGCATGGCACAGTCGGCGAAGGAGCTGATTGAGGCGAATGTGCGCGACCGCGAAGGCAAGGTTGTGGAGTGTGTGATTGCGGATGGCACGATCGGTGGTGTGGCAGAGGCTGCGGCCTGTCAGGAGAAGTTTGACCGCGCGGGCGTTTGCGCAACGCTTACGGTGACGCCGTGCTGGTGTTATGGCAGCGAGACGATGGACATGGACAAAAAAACGCCCAAGGCGATCTGGGGCTTCAACGGCACAGAGATGCCGGGCGCGGTGTACCTTGCAGCGGTGCTGGCAGCCCATACGCAAAAGGGCATTCCGGCATATTCCATATACGGCCACGAGGTGCAGGACAAGGACGACAGGAGCATCCCCGCCGATGTGCGCGAGAAGATACTCCGGTTTGTGCGCAGTGCGGTTGCGGTTGGCGAGATGAAGGGTAAAAGCTATCTGTCGGTGGGCAATGTGGCAATGGGCATCGCGGGCAGCATTGTCAACCCCGACCTGTTTGAGAAATACTTCGGCATGCGCTGTGAATACAAGGACATGAGCGAAATCATCCGCAGGGTAGACCAGGAGATATACGACCCGGCGGAGTACAAAAAGGCGCTGGCCTGGGCAAAGGAAAACTGCAAGGAAAACGCAGACGTATACAACGGTGGCAAGGGCAAGGATCGCGCGGGGTTGGATGCGGACTGGGAATACTGCGTAAAAATGGCGCTGATCATGAAGGATATGATGGACGGAAGCGCATACCTGAAAAGCAACGGCTGGAACGAGGAAGGCAACGGCAACAACGCAATTGCAGCAGGGTTCCAGGGGCAGCGGCAATGGACGGACTTCATGCCCAACGGCGATTTTATGGAGGCGATCCTGTGTTCGTCGTTTGACTGGAACGGCATCAGGCGTCCGTACGTGGTGGCGACGGAGAACGACTGCCTGAACGGGCTTTCCATGCTGATGGGCCATCTGCTGACCAACAGCGCGCCCATGTTCAGCGATGTGCGCACATACTGGAGTCCCGAGGCGTTTAAGCGGGTGACGGGCCGCGAATTGACGGATTTTGCGAAAAACGGCATGATCCATCTGATCAACTCGGGCGCGACGGCGTTGGATGCAACAGGCCAGCAGGAGAAAAACGGACAGCCTGCAATGAAGCCGTTTTGGGAGATCACAGAGCAGGAGGCGCAAAACTGCCTGAACGCGACGGTGTGGTCGCCGGGCAACCTGGGGTACTTCCGCGGGGGCGGGTTCAGTTCGACATTCCGGTCGAGGGGCGGTATGCCGGTCACCATGACACACCTCAACTGGGTGGATGGGCTTGGGCCTGTGCTGCAGGTTGCGGAAGGGTACACATGCGAGATCGACGATGCCTCGGCAAAGATGCTGGAGGACAGGACAGACCCCGGCTGGCCGTCGACATGGTTTGCGCCAAACCTGACGGGCGAGGGTGCGTTCAAGGACGTGTACACCGTGATGGACAAATGGGGCGCAAACCACGGGGCAAGCGTATACGGCCATGTGGGCGCGGACTTTATCACGCTGGCGTCGATGCTGCGCATTCCCGTCAATATGCACAATGTGCCGGCCGAGAAGATTTTCCGCCCGAGCGCATGGAACGAGTTTGGGACGGAAGGGCTGGAGGGCGCGGACTACCGGGCCTGCGGCAACTACGGTCCGCTGTACAAATAACATAGAAACAGTAACAAAAGGCCTCCCCGCACACCAGCGGGGAGGCCTTAGATTTTCATTGAAAATTGATTGTTAAACTCACGAGTCTTCCTTTTGGGTCAAGGTGCCTGCGGCGCAATTGAAGTGTATTGGCTTTGCTAACTTAAGGGGTAGGCTCCTTAAGAAACCCCGAATTGCGAATCCCCTTGACATAAAAACATCAAAACAACAGAAATCTATTGTATAAAGAAACGCTGCTAGTCTCCCTGATTACGGACTTGGTTTTTCGATAACCTGGAGCCTTTCACATACCGGCGGTGAGGCCTCTTTGTGCAAATTGACATGCCGCAGCACCCGCCATATAATGAAGTTGAAACTTTCTGATGAAATCCAACGCAACGGTTATACTATCATTTTTGTTGTAGAAGAAGCTGCTATTTTGCCAATCGACAAGGAGAAAATGTGATGTCTGATGAAACAACCATTTTGGGAAACGAAATAACAGGCCCGGGCGGCGAACAGCCGGATGAGCCGCAGGCGATTGCGCGTGGACAAAAGCTGTTGGATTTGTATGATGTGGAAAGTGACCCGATCAAAGGCGGTATGGGCGCGGTCTTCCGCGTGCGCCACACCGGGTGGGGGATCGACCTCGCGCTCAAGCGCCCGCATGCGCATCTTTTCCAGACGGATGATCAAAAGGAACTGTTTACGCGCGAATGCGAGGCGTGGATCAACCTGGGGCTGCACCCGCATATTGTGTCGTGTTACTATGTCCGCGAGATCGGCGGCGTGCCCTCCATATTTTCTGAATGGATGGACGGCGGCAGCCTGGCAAGCTGGATACGCGACGAAAAGTTGTATGCCGGGGATGAGGGCGAGCAAATGGCGCGCATACTCGACATTGCAATACAGTTTGCGCGCGGACTGCATTTCGCGCACGAAAAAGGGCTGATCCACCAGGATGTCAAGCCCGAAAACCTGCTACTGACAGCGGATGGCGCGGCAAAGGTGGCTGATTTTGGCATTGCGAACGCGCTGGCTGTCCAGAATGCGGTGCAGGTGGAAGGCGAGACGATGCTTTCGGCGGGAGGCGCGTACACGCCGGCATATTGCTCTATCGAGCAGATGAACGGCGAAAAGCTGACGCGCAGGACAGACGTGTGGAGCTGGGCGGTATCGGTGCTGGAAATGCTGACCGGCGAGCGGCTGTGGCAAAACGGCGCGGTGGCGGGGCTTGCGTGCGCTGATTATGCGGACAGCCTGCGGGTACAGGCGCCAAGTGGGCTCTGGGCGCTGCTGCTCCGGTGCTTTGAGGAGGACGAGGCCCGGCGCCCGCACGATTTTGGAGAGATTGAGGCGGAACTGGTGCGGATATACGGCGAGGTTACGGGTGAAATATACCCGCGGCCGTTGCCCAGGGCTGCGGATGATACGGCAGGACGCCTGAACAACAAGGCGCTCAGCTTTATTGATATCGGCAGGCCGGTCGATGCGCGTGGGTTTTGGGAACAGGCGGTGCAGGCGGATCCAAACCATTTGGAGGTCTTGTATAACCTGGCGGTCGATTCGTGGCGCAATGGTGAAATCGACGATGTGCAGGCGCTTAAAATGGTGGAAAACGCGGCGGGCACAGCCGGTACGGCTGCGGCGCGCCAGGCTGTCGCGCTTGTGCATATGGAGCAGGGGGATGGCGCACAGGCGCAGCAATATCTGGATGAGGCGCGCGCAATGGACACGGACAACAAGCACCTGGAGGCGCTGGCAACTCAGGCGGCTGCCTGTGGCGCGGCGAAGTTGGTGTGTATGCTGGAGGCCGGAGATGGATGGAGCATAGCGCCGCCCGTAGTATTGAGCCCCGACGGGCGTTATCTTGCAGTTGCGATCAAAATGAATGAGCAAGGAGATGACAGAAGTGCGCTTGCGTTGTTTGAAACACAGACAGGCAAACGCTTGCAATCGTTTGGCGGGTTTGAGGGCGAGGTTCACAATATTGTGTTCAGCCGCAGCGGCGGAAAGCTGTTGATGCTGGCCAAAAAAGGGATGCTGGGGCCGGAAGTTTTCATTCATTTGTGGAATACGCAGACAGGCGATCTGGTGCATACGTTTACAGGGCCGTGGTACGATGTCCACTCGGTGGATATGACGCCCGACGGCAAAACCGTAATGGTGGGCGGGATCATCAGTGACAGGGAGCAGAGCGAGGACGTCTGGATTTTTGACGCCAAAAGCGGCAATCAACAGTCGCACACGGTGTTTTCTGATGCATTGGGCCAGACATTTGCGCGGATAAGCCCCGACGGTACGCAACTGCTTGTTCATGGGTTCAGGCCGTTTGAAAGCGCGTACATCTGGAGGCCGGGCGAACGGCAGCCGTCCGGGAGCCTGCATTACCACGGGGCGCACATCAAATCGATGGCGGTGGACGACAGCTTTACCCGGGCGTGCACCTGCAGCGAGACGGAACTGTGCATCTGGGATGTGGAGAAACGGCAGTTGCTTGCGGGCATAGAGGCGAAACGATGCAGCAACCTGCGGCTGATGCCGGGCGGAAAATGGCTGCTGGCCGATTGCGGCGAGGGCGCGGTCAAGCTGTGGGATACGGCGGCAGGGCGATGTGTTGCCACAATGGAAGGCCGGGGGAAGGCGATTTGCGAGGGGAGCGGCGAAGCGTTGTTTTATATCGGTGAAGCGGATGGTGGGACAGGACTGTTCAGGATGGAGCTGCCCCAATATAAATCGGAATGGATGGTCAGCAGGGTATCGTCCACGGTGGAACGGCTGGATAAGCAGGCCGAATACCAGAGGCGGTTTGCAGCGGCACAGCGGCTTTATCAGGAGGGCGATATGGGCGCTGCGCTCAGCGAAGCGGAAGGCGCCCGCGCGGTGCCGGGGTTCGAGAACAATGCCGAATGTATCGGCCTTTTGGAGCAGATCGGCGCGTATTGCCGCGTGGCGGGCTTCCGGGGCCATTGGATAGAGGATCAGTACGAACATTTTGAGTTGCCCATATTGTGTGCCAGCTATGGGACGATGGAAAAGCACCTGATGGTGGTAGAAGGCCTTGGCAAAAAGCAGAGGTATGTCAGGCGGGATTTGAAGACGGGCAATGACCTCGCCGGGTTTGATTTTGAAATAGGGAATGCGGCAAGCATTGTTGCGGTGACGCCCGAATCGGGTGGAAGTGTGTACCTTGGCGCGGATGGTGTATACGAGGCAAGCAGCCCCGGCGCGCCCTTTAAGGAAAAGGTAAAGCAAGGATTTACTGTGGAGGCGCTCGCGGTCGATCCGCTAGGCAGTGTGCTGGTTTCCATATCGCAAAGCGGTGGGAGAAAAGTGCTCAAAGTATGGGACCCCGCCAAAAAGCGTTGCGAAAAAGTGTTGAATTTGGAATATGTGGGGGCGGGGAGCAATGTCTCGCTGGCCATGTTGCCCGACGCGCATACGGCGCTGGTGGGGGTGGGCGACGATACGGGAGGTAAGGTGATGGCGATCGAGCTGAAAGGTGGCCGGACAATCAAACAGTGGAGCGTACCCCAGGCTGTCAATATGATTGCCTGTGGGCCGGACGGCCGGACTTTTTTGGTGGGCTGCGG
>DHOD01000050.1:15080-15505 GCA_002407725.1 Christensenella sp. UBA5399
TTTTTTGGTGGGCTGCGGGAACGCAATTTATGTATACAGGACAGGCAGCCCCGACCCGGTGCAAAAGCTGGAAACGGAAGGAAAGCGTTTCTCTGTCGCGCGGTTTGCACCCGATCCACGCTGGATTGTGACGGGTACAGCAGATCAACGGCTGACGGTGTGGGATGCATGGAGCGGGGCGCAGTCGCTTGTGTTGCAGGGGCTTCCCGGCGAGGTGGTGGCGGCGCAGTTTAGCGGCGACATGGCGCATATACTGTCGGCGGCGCTCAACCGTATGGCGATCTTGTGGAAATTGGACAAGCAATATGAATTTCCCGGATGGGCGGACTGGGATGACGGCGCGCTGCCTTACCTGGAGAACTTTGCGCTGCGGTACCCCAAGTGGAAGGATGCGGATTTTGCCGCGCTGATGGCCGAGCTGCAAC
>DHOD01000050.1:15663-16236 GCA_002407725.1 Christensenella sp. UBA5399
GCGCTGATGGCCGAGCTGCAACGCGCGGGGTACGGCTGGCTGCGGCCGGAAGGCGTGCGCGCCAGGCTTAAGACGCTGGGGAAGGTGAAGCAGGTAAGTTTGTAGGACGGGGGAACCCCAAAGGAGAATCTCTTACGGGAGTTCGGAACAACAATGCTAAAGCTAGTTATTACAAATTGCGCTCATAGAATTCCAATCTCATTTCAATGGCAAGAAACGGGAGACAAAAAATGAGAAACAAAAAATGAGAAACAAACTATTAGCTACTATACTATGTACTAGTCTTATACTATCAGCTACATTATTCAACGCGTGTGCTTCAGAATATAAAATTGATGTGCCTGCGGAAGAATACTATAGAGTTAGGGAAATAATTATGAAGCATGCGTATGATGTTTCTAAATTAACATATGACAATGATAATATTTTAGGCAAATATTTAACCAAGCAAAGCAAAGAGTTGCTGGATAATCATACAGCAAACAACAACAAAGTGGAAATATTAGAAATGATAACAAGATAATCAATAGAGCAATAGAATTAGGCTTGTGGAGACCGTTTCAAAAATTGTGT
>DHOD01000090.1:0-309 GCA_002407725.1 Christensenella sp. UBA5399
AGCGCATTTTGTCAATACCGCCAAACACCGCCAGCCGGCCCCGGAACTTCTCGTCGATCAGTATGGAGAACGCGCCAGTCTGCGCCAGCGCCTCCGCCATCAACACGCCCGGCAGCACCGGCCGCCCGGGGAAGTGCCCCTGAAAGCAAAACAGGTCTTCCCTGATATGCCAAAACGCCTTGCAGCTTTTTAGCGGCTCCACCTCCAGCACCTCGTCCACAAACAAGAACGGTGCGCGATGCGGAAGTATTTTTTTAATTTCTTCCTGATTCATTTATTTACCTCAGATATACCTGAACAGCAACTGCT
>DHOD01000090.1:406-1715 GCA_002407725.1 Christensenella sp. UBA5399
ACGCCCAATTGTCGTTCGGAGCATTCCCGAGTATTGAGATATACCTGAACAGCAACTGCTCATATTCCACCGTGTCGCCCTCGTTTGCGGCAACCCAAACGATCTCGCCGTCCTCCGACATATTGATCTCGTTCATCAGCTTCATCGCCTCGATCATGCAAACAGGGTCGCCCTTTTTCAGTTTGTCGCCAATTTTGACAGCCTTCGCGTCGGGCAGCGCGTGGAAAACGCCCACCAACGGCGATACAATGTCCTTGCCCGCCGGCGTCCCCGGCGCTTCCGGCTCGGCCTGCACAGCGGGGGCCGCCTGCTCTTGCGTGCCCGCCGGGGCGGCCTGCGGTATGGGGGCATACACCATCTGGCCCGCCTGGCCTCTTTCCAGCTTCATCGCGAAATCGCCTTCAGCCATCTCAATGTGGTCAAAGTCCGTCTCCTGCGCAGCCTGCATCAATTGAATGATTGATTCTATATCCATGATTTATTCCTTCACCTTTCCAAACAACAATGTCGCATTGTGGCCTCCAAAGGCCAGCGAGTTGGACATCGCATAATTTATAGTGGCCTGCCTGCCCGTGTTAGGCACGCAGTCTATGTCGCATTCAGTATCCGGCACCTGGTAATTGATTGTCGGCGGGGCGTAATCATCGTGCACCGCCATCACGCTGGCCACGGCTTCAATCGCGCCTGCAGCCCCCAGCAGGTGTCCTGTCATCGATTTTGTCGAAGACATCATCAGC
Source organism: Christensenella sp. UBA5399 (assembly GCA_002407725.1). Classification (GTDB taxonomy): domain Bacteria; phylum Bacillota; class Clostridia; order Christensenellales; family Christensenellaceae; genus UBA5399. Next base: position 1,144 of record DHOD01000090.1, read on the forward strand.
TTGCTTGCATGGTCACCAAACACACTGTGCGCCGCCACCGTCTCCGCCTTGTCGTTGAGTGGCGTCGACGTACCGTGCGCGTTGAGGTATTCCACCTGGTCGGGGCGGATACCCGCATCGGCAATCGATTCGTTCATTGCGGCAATCGCGCCGCCCGCATCGGGCAGCGGGGCCGTCATGTGGTATGCATCGGCAGTCGATCCGTAGCCCACCACTTCCGCGTATATTTTCGCACCGCGTTTTTTCGCGGCCTCGTATTCCTCCATCACCATCACGCCCGATCCCTCGCCCAATACAAACCCATTGCGCTCCGCGTCAAAGGGGATGGACGCCCGGTTCTTGTCAGTCGAAAGCGAAAGCGCCTTCAGTCCATAAAACCCGGACAGCGCCAGCATGGTGAGCGCGCCCTCCGCGCCGCCCGCCAGCATTGCGTCGGCGTACCCGTGGCGGATCAGCCGCATTGCGTCGCCAATCGCGTTTGCGCCCGACGAGCACGCCGTCACCACCGTCGTGTTGTGCCCCTTCAGCCCGTATTTGATCGCCAGCCAGCCCGACCCCATGTTGGCAATCAT
>DHOD01000090.1:1872-2135 GCA_002407725.1 Christensenella sp. UBA5399
CCGACCCCATGTTGGCAATCATCATGGGGGTAAACAGCGGGTTGGTCTTTTTAAATCCTTTTTCGTTGAGCTTGGTGACCTCGTCCTGCGCCGTCTGCAGCCCACCGATGCCGCTGCCGATAATCACGCCGAACCGGTCGGGGTTGGGCACGTTGCCGGGCTCAAACCCCGCATCGGCCATCGCCTCGCTGCCCGCGGCCATTGCATAGCGGCAATACTTGTCCATCCTGCGCGCCTGCTTGGCATCCATATAGTTGGCCGGG
>DHOD01000090.1:2293-2960 GCA_002407725.1 Christensenella sp. UBA5399
TGGCATCCATATAGTTGGCCGGGTCAAACCCCTTGACCTCCGCGCCCAACTTGACAGGCAAATCGGTCATGTCCAGTATCGTGATCTCGTCAATGCCATTTACGCCGTCCTTCATCGACTGCCACATATCGGGCGCGCTCAACCCCACTGGACTGATAGCCCCCATGCCGGTGACGACAACTCTCCTGTTCATCAATACATCCCTCCGTTGACGGAAATCGCCTGTCCTGTGATATACGAGGCCTCGTCGCCCGCCAGGAATGAAACCAAATCCGAAATATCCTTTACCGTACCGCCACGTTTCAGCGGAATTTTGTCCATGATCGAGTCCCGCGCCTTCTCGGGCATCGCATCGGTCATGGGCGTCTCCACAAACCCGGGCGCAATCGCGTTGACCGTGATGCTGCGCGAGCCGATCTCCTGCGCCAGCGATTTTGTGAACGCAATAATGCCACCCTTGGACGCAGCATAGTTGGTCTGCCCTGCCTGGCCTGCCAGCCCCACGACAGACGCCATGCTGATAATCCTGCCGCTCCTCTGTTTCATCATCAACGGCACCACATGGCGGCAGCAGTTGAACACGCTTTTCAGGTTGACGTTGATCACGTCGTCAAAGTCAGCCTCCTTCATGCGCGCCAGCAGCCCGTCGCGCGTGATGCCCGCGTTG
>DHOD01000090.1:3130-5178 GCA_002407725.1 Christensenella sp. UBA5399
GATGCCCGCGTTGTTGACCAGCACATCGACGGAGCCCAGCTGCGATGCTACGGCGTCCACCATCGCCTTCACTTCGTCAAACTTGCTTACGTCCGCCTTGAACGCAGCGGCGTTCACGCCTTTTGCCTTGACCTCGTCCACCGTACCCTGGTGGTCCTCTTCCTCAAACAGATAGTTGACGGCAATATCCATGCCATCGGCTGCCAGCCGCAGCGCAATCGCCTTGCCGATCCCGCGTGAAGCGCCCGTTATCAGTGCTACTTTTCCCATACTTTTGCTGTTCCCCCCGCTTATTTCTTTAACGCCGCCATCGTCTCCGCCAGCGACTGGTAATCGTTTATGTTGTATGTCTCCGCGTCTGTTGCAATCCGTTTAACAAACCCTGTCAGCGTTGTCCCCGGCCCCACTTCCACAAAGGTATCGTAGCCCTTCCCTGTCATCTCGTCAATGATCTGCTGGAACAGCACCGGGCTTTTTGTCTGGTCGGCCAGCACACGTTTAAAGCTGACCTCGTCATACGGCTTGGCCGTTTTGTTGGCGTACAGGTCGTACGCCGGCTTGCCCAGGTCAATGGTTTGCAGCGCATCGTACAGATGCTCTGCAGCCCGCTCCATACGGATGGTGTGAAACGCCCCGTTGACCGGCAGTTTGATGACGCGCGCCTTGTTTTTCTTGGCGTGCTTCATAAACCATTCAATTTTATCCTCGTCGCCCGCCACAACCGTCTGCTGCGAGCTGTTGAAGTTAACAGCCGAGAGCACGCCCTCGCCTTCCACCTCGGCGACAAGCGCCTCCACCTCGTCCGCGCTTTTGCCCATCACGGCCGCCATGCCGCCGCCGTGCTTCTCCGCGGCTTCCTGCATCCAGCGCGCGCGCTTTTGCACCAGTTTAAACGCATCCGCGAAGTTGAGAACGCCCGTCGCGACCAGCGCGGCGTATTCGCCCAGCGAGAATCCCACACCCGCCCCGGGGGTGATTCCCTCCTCCGCAAACGCGGCATAGCACGCCACGTCCATCGTGAAAACGCAGGGCTGTGTGTTGATTGTCTTATCCAATTCGGCCTGGTCGCCCTCAAAGCATAAATCGCGTATGCCCGGATGCAGCTTTTCCGCCTCGTCAAACACTTCCCTTGCGGCCTTCACATTGTTGTAAAGGCTCAGCCCCATGCCTGTCTTTTGCGCGCCCTGGCCCGCAAACAATACCGCGAGATTATTCAAACCTGTATCCTCCGATCAGTTTTTGAGCGTCACCCACAATTTCCTCTATAATCTCCCTTGCGCACTGCCGCTTGGTCACCAACCCGGCCACCTGGCCCGCCATGACCGACCCATAGCGCATATCGCCGTCTTTTGCCGCCGCCTGCAGCCGCGCCGCACCCAGCGCTTCATACTCTTCCAGGGTCGCTTCCGTCGCCTCAAGCTCCTTATACTCCCGCGTCAGGCGGTTTTTCAATCCGCGCACCGGATGGCCGGTCGGCCTGCCCGTCACCACGCTGTCCGTATCCTTCGCGTCAATCACCCGCTGCTTATAGTTGTCATGCACGGTACACTCGTCGCAGACAAGGAAGCGCGTGCCGATCTGCACACCCAACGCGCCCAGCATCAGCGCCGCCGCAAACCCGCGCCCGTCCGCAATGCCGCCGGCAGCCACAACAGGGATATCCACCGCGTCCACAACCTGCGGCACCATCGACATGGTCGTTGCCTCGCCAATGTGCCCGCCCGATTCCGTTCCTTCCGCAACAACCGCGTCCGCGCCCATTTTCTCCAGCCGCTTTGCGTATGCCACGCTCGCCACAACGGGCAGCACCTTGACTCCCGCCGCCTTCCACGCCTCCATGTACGGGGCCGGGTTGCCCGCGCCCGTCGTCACCACCTGCACGCCCTCATCAATGACAATCTGCGCCAGATCCGCCGCAAAAGGCGAAAGCAGCATCACGTTCAGCCCAAACGGCTTTGCCGTGATTTCCTTGGCTTTGCGGATCTCGCTGCGTATATAGTCGGGCGGCGCGTTGCCCCCCGCAATCAATCCAAGCCCGCCCGCTTCGC
>DHOD01000090.1:5357-6883 GCA_002407725.1 Christensenella sp. UBA5399
CGCAATCCAGGCCATACCGCCCTGTATAATAGGATATTCTATACCAAGTAATTCCGTCAGTCTGTTTTTCATTTTTTCTCCTGTACCAAAAGTCCAAAACAGCGGATAGCTATGCCGCTACCCGCCAGATTTGCTGTTGTATCCTGCCAGATGGGTACGGCAAACAGGCTATATACGCCCCTATCTGCCATATACAAACTGCCTTATTTATTGTTGTCGATAAACGCAACAAGGTCGGCGACCGTCTTGAGGTTTTCCGCGTCTTCTACAGAAACATCAAACTCTTCCTCGATGTCCATCACAATTTCCACCATGTCGAGCGAATCGATCTTCAAACTTTCAAATGTGGAATCCATTGCGATATCTTCTTTATCGATATCCATCTTGTCACTGATAATCTCCACAATCTTCTCATAAACCATTTGTATACCCTCCGTCTTGTTTTTCATTATTTATTGCCACGCGGGGCTTCCCGCATGTTTTTAACCGATTGCTACAGGTCCCACTCGTACACTGCGCAGGCCGATGTCAGCCCGCCGCCAAAAGCCGCGATCACCATGGTGTCGCCCTTTTTGAGCAAACCCTTTTTGTTCATCTGGTCAAGCGCAATGGGCACGCTCGCCGCCGATGTGTTGGCCACATCGTCTATATTAACATAGTACTTTTCTTCGGGAATGTGCAGGCGTTCCGCCGCCGTCTTGATAATGCGCACGTTGGCCTGGTGCATCAAAAACCAATCCACATCATCCACCGTCAGCTGCAGCGCATCCATCGCCAGGTTCATCACACGCTCTACTTCACGTGTGGAATACACGTACACTTCCTTGCCCTTGAGCGCGACATGCGACGATATCTGCGAGCCGTCTATCCATGGCACGGTCTTGCCGTCCACCAGCGTGTTCATGCCGTTTATCTCAATGGTATGGTCCATATCCGGCTTAGAATAAATCTCAAAATACTTCAGATTGTCGCCTGCTTCAATGATGGCTGCACCCGCACCGTCCGCAAACAATATGCAGCTGCCGCGGTCATCCATGTTCATAAAACGCGAAAGCGTCTCGGACCCGCACACCAGTATCGGCTTGCCGCCGGGCTTAACCAGCCCGCTTGCCGCCTTCAGCGCATACATAAATCCCGTACAGGCTGCGCTCACATCAAATGCAAAGCACTCCGGAATGCCCAATGCGCGCTGCACCCTGCTGGCTGTGGAAGGCACCGCCATCTCCGGCGTGCATGTCGCAACAACAATACCGCCCAGGTCGGCCGGCTTCAGCCCCGCCTGCTTCAGCGCCGCGTCCGCCGCATTTACGCACATATCGCAATTGTCCATCCCATCCGCCACATAATGGCGGCGTTTGATGCCCGTGCGCTTGGTGATCCATTCGTCCGACGTATCTATAATCTTTTCAAAGTCCTCGTTGGTCATCAGCCGCTCAGGCAGATAACTTCCAGTCCCTATGATGCGTATGCTCATGCGCTAATCTATACTCCTCAACAAAATAAACATAACTAATAATATGCGAAAT
>DHOD01000090.1:7070-7349 GCA_002407725.1 Christensenella sp. UBA5399
CAACCTGCACAGCGTGTAGGTGAGCCTGCCGATATGTCCCTCTTTTGCATACTTCTAACGGCATCCCTTTTGAAAACGAATCATCCGCTAACATACTATGTGCGGCCATCAGTGCATTGCAAATTTATTGCGAGCGCATCCAATATACCTGCCCCCCCAAAGAAATACTTGTAAGCTAATTATGAATTATTCCTTATTAATTATCTATTGTAATTGACGTTCGCCTGCGAAATTGATAATATGTATGGTACCATACTAGACGGGGAGTTAGCGGTGCCC
>DHOD01000090.1:7471-13970 GCA_002407725.1 Christensenella sp. UBA5399
AGCGTGTGTAGGGGAAACTCTACCAGGAGTTCGAATCTCCTTCTCTCCGCCATATAATCTTTGCCGTGCTAGACGGGGAGTTAGCGGTGCCCTGTAACCCGCAAGCCGCTATAGCGGGGTCGATGCCGCGCCCAGGGCCGTGTTTGTAAGGCATGGAGCGGATATGGGAGCGTTGACGGATGGGTCCTGTGCAATGTGGCGCTGTGAACCCTGTCAGGTCCTGACGGAAGCAGCAGTAAGCGGTCAGCCGCGTGTGCCGCAGGTTCACCTGTCCCGAGCCACCCGTCCGAATCCCTCTTGTAAATTCCGGTTCGAAGCGCGGTGTATGGTATTTTTTTGTTTGACCGGCCACTCCATTGTTTTTTGGGAAATGCATGAACCCACAACAAATCATCCAAAAACTGCATATGTTCCCGATACCGGAAGGCGGTATGTGCGCCGAAAACCTGCGCGCCGCGAATTTTATCGATACGCCGCACGGCAAGCGCCACCGGTGGACTTCCATTTATTATATGCTGCAGCAAGGCGAACGTTCCTGCTTTCACCGGCTGCGGGCCGACGAGCTGTGGGCACATCACATGGGCAGCGCATTCACCATCTACAGGATTGAGGGCGGCATGCTGCATGCGCACCGGCTGGGCAATGACCTTTTGAGCGACGAACTGCCGCAGGTGCTCGTGCCCGCGGGTACGGTCTTTGCCGCTACCGTGGATGGCCCATGGGGTCTTTGCGGTTGTGTATCGTCACCCAGCTTTCACGATGACGACCTTACCCTCCTCACCCGGAGTGATTTGGGCGAGGTGCAGGGCGACAATACATTGATCGACTTCCTGTGCCACCCATAATCAAATCTTCATTATTGTATATATGATATCCTGTATGACATTTTTTAAATATGCAATATCGCACTTGCCAGCAAGAAGTAGAATGCCAGTGACGCCGCGTCCACGATTGTCGTAATGACGGGCGACGCCATCACGGCCGGGTCGGCCCCCAACCGCTTTGCAACAATCGGCAGCAGGCACCCCACCATTTTCGCGAGCACCACCGTCGTGTACAGCGCCAGTGAAACGGTCAGCGCCATCAACTGTGTGCCGCCGGTAATGACGATACGCAAATAGTTGACCACAACCAGCACTGCGCCACACAACACCGCCACGCGGATCTCCTTCCACAGTACGCGCCCCGCGTCACGCGGAGCAATTTCCTCCAGCGCCATACCACGGATAATCAGCGTCGAGCTCTGCGAGCCCGCATTGCCGCCTGTATCCATCAGCATGGGGATAAACGCCACCAGCGCAGGTACTGCCGCCAATGCATCCTCAAATCCCGCTATAATTGCACCTGTCGCCGTTGCGGAGAGCATCAGTAAAAGCAACCATAATATCCTGTTTTTCGTCAACCGGAAGACGCTTGTTTTCAGATAAGGTGTTTCGCTGGGCGACATTGCCGCCATGATCTCAAAGTCCTCCGTCGCCTCTTCCTCCTGCACATCAAACGCATCATCCACCGTCACGATGCCCACCAGGCGGTCTTCCTCGTCCACGACCGGCAGCGCGATAAAGTCGTATTTCCGGAATTTTGCCATCAGCGATTCCTGATCCTCCAACGTATGTGCAAATATCATATCCGTTTCCATCATATCGCCGATTTTTGCATCAAAATCCGCCAGCAACATCGCCCGCACCGTCACGATGCCCAGCAACCTGCGGTCTTCCGCAATCACATAACAGGTGTAGATCGTCTCTTTGTCCACGCCTGTCTCGCGGATGTGTGCAAACGCCTCACGCACCGTCATCTCCGTTTTGAGCTCTACAAATTCGATGGTCATGATGCTGCCCACCGAATCATCAGGATATTGCAAAAACTGGTTGATTGTTTCGCGTTTGCCGGCAGGCACATTTGCCAGTATGCGCGTCACCACGCCCGCGGGCATTTCTTCAATCACGTCCACCGCGTCGTCGACAAACAGGCCATCCATCAGCGCGCCCACCTCGGCGTCGGTGATGGAGCGGATGATCTGCCTGCGCGTATCGCGGTCAAGGTGCGCAAAAACCTCCGCCGCCTTGTCCTTGCCCAGCATGCGGAACACCTTGACGGCAACCTGCTCGTTCAGTTCTGTCAATTGTTCCGCAATGTCCGCGACGTTCATACGGCCAAGCAGCTCTGCAAGCGCCTTTACGTCATGCGCCTCATACAGCGCTATTATTTTATTATTCATTTCAGTTTCCTCCATTTCCATGTGCAACGGAAAGAAGGATATAAAAAAAACGCACCCATGGCGCGTCCCATCGGTCGGATATGTCTCCGTTAAAAAAGAACCACCCCGAACGAACGCGCAATCCATCTTTCCGCTATGCAGTTTTCTTTTACACGACTTCGTGGATGGTCGTCCATACGGTTGTAGCTCCTTTCCATTGAATCTATAATATTACTGTAACATGAAGCAAATATCCGGTCAACCGCCGTTTCGCCACCTGCAATAGCGGTTATCAATGTTGTATCATAATCTCAGGGGGGAAACCAATGATACTGGAAAACGATGCCGGCGGCATTGTCGCCAAGGATAGCAACGGCGCCGTAATAGGGGAAATCATTTTTTTTATGACGTCAGAAGGCGTTTATAAAATCAAGCGCACGTATGTCGACCCGGCGCAGCGCGGCAAGGGCCTTGCGTCCCAGCTGATGGCGGCTGCCGTCAAAAAAATCGCCGCCGAAGGCGGCAAAATCATTCCCGCGTGCTCGTACGCCGAGGACTGGATATCCCGGCATGCGGAATATTCCGATATGATTGCCAAATAGCGTTTAGGCAGATTCGTACAGCTACACAAAAATATATTTTAATCGATAATTGGCAGCAGGCTTCACACAATGCCCCGCGCCGTGGTATAATGACCACAAAAACGAAAGGTGTTTGGAACAATGTCAAAAGCTTTTGAAAACCGCGAAATGACAAAAGAGCAAATGGTGCACGACCTGACGCTCGAAGTGGTGCGCACAGGCATCGCCAGCTTTCAGCAGGGCAACGATTTCCAGGTCTCCGATGTGGATATCGCACGTTATGCAGTCACCATATACGACGAATGCTATCCCAGAATCATGGAGTTTATTGACCAGTAACCCCCGGCAGCATGCGCCGGACATACGGCAGCCAAAACCGCAGGTAAGCCTTGTGCGGTTTTTGTTTTTCGTTTGCAGAAGCGCAAAAAAACAAAGCCCCGGATCCCAATTTACCGGGGCTTTTAAAAATAATCCATTGGCTTACCCTCCTGCCAAGTTCTATATATGTGAACGCGGGAACCGCGTTTTTTTTGGACTGCCGCCTGCCATTGATTGGGTATTCGCTACTTGAATGGCAGTGGCAGAATTTGTATGACTTAACGATACCAATAGATTGTTAAGTCAGTATGAAGTAAATTTGAATAAACTGTAAACATGGGTAGCTTCGCCATCCGCTGCAGGTAAATTATGCAGTACCAATGCACCCGTGCGCCGGGTAGATTTTTTCCCATATTGCGTGGTACAATATCAATGCGCGTCCTTTCCCTAATGCGGGGTTACAGGGGGATACTACCAAACGCCAACAGACAAATTTTTGTTGGCGGTTCGTATTGAACGGCTTGCGCGCACGTAAAAAACATACAATGTTTTTTATCGCGGAATAGTATAAGGAAGATATCAAATGGAACTGAAAATTTTTATCAATATATTGATCCTGCTTCTGGCAGCGCTGATGGTTGGCTCGCGCGCGGGCGTCAAGCGTGACGCCATCGCACCCATACAAGTGGTACGAGAGGCTTTTTTTGCAGGGCTTGTATCTGTCCTCACGGGCTGCGCGGCCTTTATCATCAGCACGTTTGCCATATTGCCCGCGCTTACACAGCCCACGCTGTTGCTGCTCTTCCTCATCGCGCTATGTATGCCGGCCGCATGGGTCTTCTGCATCGTGTGGCGGAAGGCCTCCCCCGCATCGTATGCCGACCGCCTTGCGCCTGTTTTCAAAACGTTTCTCTGCGGCGCGCTGCTTGCGCTTTCGCCCTGGATGGCGGGCGACCCTCTTTCCGGCGGATACTTTGCTTTTGTATGCGTTATTTTCGCCGCGGCGTCTCCCCTGTTTTCCATTATACTCGAGCGCCTGCGCATGTCGGATTTTGGCGATGGGCTTGTCTTTGCCATACCCATCGCGGTCGCGGTAGGACTTGCCGTGGCACTGTCGTTTGTTGCCCCAATGGTGCTGTAAAATCTGTGGTTTTTTAAAAAGAACATTTGTATGATAGATGCGCATTCGCAAAATATCGGAAACATACGCAACAAAAAAGGGCCGCTTAGCGGCCCTTGCTTTTTTACATCGGCTCAATCAGCCCGTAATTTCCGTCGGCACGGCGATACAACACATTCACCTCGTTGTCGTGCACATTGCGGAACACAAAGAAGCTGTGCCCCAAAAGCTCCATCTGCATGACTGCGTCATCGATATCCATCGGCCGCGCCACAAACTTTTTGCTGCGCACAACCTGCGGGCCCTCGTCCGCGTCGGCGGTATGCTCGTAATAATCATACACCGTGTCCTCGTTAAACGCGTTGTCCCTGAGCTTTTTCTCCAGCTTGGTGCGGTGCTTGCGCATTTGCCGCTCCAGCTTTTTCAGTACGACGTCAATGGAAGAATACATATCCCCGGTCGCTTCCTCGCCCCGCAACACGATGCCGTCAAACACCACCGTCACTTCGGCAATATGCCTGGACTTCTCAATAGAGAGCGTCACATGCATCTCTGTTCCCGGTTTAAAGTAGTGATCCAGTTTTTCCGCCTTCTTTTCCACAACGTCGCGGAGGTAGTCTGAAATCTCGATGTTTTTCCCTGCAATAATAACCTTCATCAAGCTCAACTCCATTCTATTTATATTATAGCCGCATATAAAGCGGCCCAAAAGCTGTTTATTTACCCCGCCTGCCTGCCCGACCTGGTCTTTGACCCCACATTCGCCGTCTGGGAGGCTCGCTCTCACTATTGCTCCTCTCGGCTTTGTTGCCGGACGGGCTTACGTCTAGCCGCACCATGCTCACGAAAATATCTTTTCGCTTACGTGGGCCGTTTTGCCTGCGGCTGGCATCGGCTTGCAACCACGGACACAGGCGGCGGGTACATGTATTATACCCGCTGGCCAACCAAATGTAAAATCGCTATTTCTCATCCTTGGGCGCCATGTCGTCGTTGTAGATACGCCAGCAGTTTTTGCCCGCGCGTTTGGCGTGGTACATCGCAATGTCGGCATACTTGATCAGCACTTCATAATTGGTGCTGTCCGCCGGATACAGCGCCGCGCCAATCGAAAGCCCCGTGTTATATTTTTCGAGGTGGGGCGGCACAAAAGCACGGAACCCTTCCACAAGGTGCGCGGCGATCTCTTCCGCCTTTTCCACGCTGTCCACATCGTGCACAACCTGCACAAATTCATCCCCGCCTATACGCGCCGCCATGTTCAGCAGCCCCGGCGCCGGCCGGAACGCAAGGCTGTTGTCCTCCAGTGTGGCAAAATACTTTGCAAGGCTTTTCAGCAGTTCATCGCCCGCGTCGTGTCCCGCGTTGTCGTTCACCAGCTTGAGGTTGTCAATATCAATAAACAGCAGCGCAAACGGTTTTGCCTCGGGCCCCAATGTGATTTCCCGCAAATATTCCTGCAGGCGCTGGCGGTTGGGCAGGCCGGTCACCGTGTCATAATGGGCCATCCGGTTGAGGTCGGCCTGCATCGAGCGGACACGGCGCGAAAGAAGCACCACAATGGCAATCATAGCCGCCATGATCGCCCCCAGCACCACCACCATCACCGCAGTGTTTGTCGCGGACGCCGTCTCGCTCTCTTTCAAATAGGTGTCCTCTATGTCTGTGCTCACAATACCGACCACCTTGCCATCCAGGTATATGGGCACCGCGCCCGTGTTAAACGAGCCGTACAGGTCATCCACATTCATGGTATCCGCCGATTCTTCCCCCTTGAACGCGCGTTCGTGCACAGGTGAAAGCGCGTAGGGAATAAAAATCTCCTCATCCTCGGTATCGGTATCAAACACAAAAACATATTCGCCGCCCTGCTCCTTAAGCGCATAAATATATTCCGCGCCCACATCCGTGGCCAGTATGCGCAACTGCTTGAGCGTTTCTGCATAATCCGGGTCGGCAAGCGCCTCCTCCTCCGATCCGTAGCTCTCAAACTTGACCGGATCGATCAGCTCCCTTGCCGCAACAGAAATAGAAACCAACTGCGATTCTATGCTGGATTCCAATATATCTTCTGTATCATTGGCATTTTTGACGTTCATTACAACAATAAAGACAATCATGGCAATGCAGAACAGCACAACCGTGGTTATGATCAGCGACCCCTTTTTCTTCATCTGGTTCTCCGTAGTGTGTTTTTCCATCTTTTGTATTTATACTATTCTCCAATAAAAACGTAGACGTTTTTATTCCGCGCCTTTAGCGCGGGGTTCATTACGCTTT
>DHOD01000090.1:14236-17002 GCA_002407725.1 Christensenella sp. UBA5399
TTTCTATTGGATATTAGTATTATAAACTAAAAAGTCCACCCTTTAACAAAGGACCTAACCCTCTACCTTATACCAACCCGCAATGAAAAACGCGGCGTGATTTTCCTGTTTTTCTATTGAGGATCCGTAGGGTCCTCGTCCTTCTCCTTGTACATCGAATATCCCGCCAACGCGCCTATACACGAAACAACAATGTACGCAAACATGTATACCAGCGTCGTATAATCGTAATATATAAACACGGCGGGCAAAAACAGCAGCCCCGATACAACCGGTATCTTCCAGATAAACCCACTGTGCATCGCCAGCATAATGTTGAGTATAAAGCAGGCCGCAGGGTTGAGTATCAGTATCATGTTGGTCAGGCTGTTGATATCCACGGACGAATGCGCAAATAGAATGGGCAGGGGTGCGACATAATATGCCAGCAGCAGCACCACTGTGCAAAAAACCAACATGCCTCTTTCCGGTGTTTTGGGAGCCTTCATATCACCAGCCCTCCGTTGGGGCTCAACACCTGCCCCGTGACAAAGCCCGCCCCTTCCGACGCAAGGTAATAGATCGCACGCGCCACATCGCCGGGCGTCCCTGCCCGCTCAAGCGCGCTCTCCTCGCTGACCGCATCGATGTCATCCTGCGACAGGCCCGCCGTCATATCCGTCATCACCAGCCCCGGGGCAACACAGTTGACACGCACGCCCGACGGCCCCGCCTCTTTGGCAAGCGCTTTTGTAAAGCCGATCAACGCAGCCTTTGCCGCCGAATAGCAAACCTCGCACGACGCGCCCGCAATGCCCCAGACCGAAGATACATTGACAATGCACCCCTGCCTGCGGCTCACCATGGGTGGCAGCGCCTCCCGCGCGCACAAAAAAGCCCCCCGCATGTTGACGGCAAAAATGTCGTCCCATTGGGCGGCTGTCATATCGGTTACCAGCCCCTGCCACGCGCTGCCCGCATTGTTGACCAGCACATCCACCTCCAAAAAAGCATCCGCTGCACGCGCAAACATGCGGCGCACCGCCGCCTCGTCCCGCACATCGGCACACACGGCAAGCGCACGGCCACCGCGCGCCGCGTTGATCTCCTTTTCCAGCGCCAACGCCCGCGCCTCGCTGTTGTTGTAATGAATGACCACATTGACGCCCTTTTTGGCGAACAGACGCGCCGTGGCACTGCCAATCCCGCCCGACGCCCCTGTGATAAGCGCTGTCTTCATTGAAAAAGCGACTCTCCTTTGCTGTCTATCCCCACAATCAACGGCAGTTCGCATACCGTCAGCCTGCGCACCGCCTCGGTTCCAAGGTCCTCAAACGCAACCGTTTCCGCCGCCGTGATGTGGTGCGAGATCAGTGCGCCCGCACCGCCCGCCGCACACAGGTAGGCGGCCCTGTTACGCACAATGCTGCGCCGCACTTCTTCGGCCACCGGCCCTTTGGCAATCGTCAGCCGCACCCCGTGGTCAAAAAGCACCGGCGCGTAGGCGTCCATCCGTATGGCGCTTGTGGGCCCGCACGACCCAATGACCTGCCCCGGTTTTGCCGGGCACGGCCCCGCATAATAAATCGCCGCGCCATCCAGGTCAAACGGCAGCTTCTCCCCGCGCGCAATCAACTCCACGAGCCGCTTATGCGCAGCATCGCGGGCCGTATACACATCGCCCGTCAGCCGCACGCGCATGCCGGCCTCCAGCCCTTCAATATCTTTTTCGGTCAAAGGCAACCGCAACGTAACCATTTTTGCCCATTTTCCCCTGCATTATTTTTCTGATGCACATTTCACAGCTCCGCCACCGCATGGCGCAGCATATGACAGCAGAAATTGACAGCCACCGGCAGCGCCGCAATGTGTGTCGGCTCCTTACCCACGCGCACCTCCAGGCAATATGTATTGCCGCCCATGCCCATCGGCCCCATGCCCAGCGCATTGATCCTTCGCTTCAGCTCCGCCTCCATCTCCGCAAGCTGCGGGTCGGGGCTGCATGCGCCCACCTCGCGCAGCAGCTGGCGCTTGGAGAGCATTGCGCACGATTCAAACGTACCGCCTAACCCCACACCCAAAAAAACGGGCGGACACGGGCTTCCTCCCGCACCGCTCGCACAATCGACCACAAAGTCCATTACCCCATCCACCCCGGCGGAAGGACTTAACATGGCAATCCTGCTCATATTCTCGCTGCCAAACCCTTTTGGCAGCGTCCACAGCTTTATGCGGTCGCCCGGCACAATGCGTTCGTGAATCACTGCGGGCGTGTTATCGCCGGTGTTTTTGCGCGTCAACGGATCCAGCACCGATTTGCGGAGGTACCCGTCGGCATACGCCTGCCGCACGCCTTCCTCTACCGCATCACCAAAAAAGCCGCCCACCACATGCGCGTCCTGGCCGATATCCGCAAACACCACGGCCATCCCCGTATCCTGGCAAGCAGGCGTCCTTTCGCGCTGCGCAATACCGTTATTCTCAATCAGTTGGGCGAGAATCTCCCGCGCGTGGGGCAGCGTCTCCCCCTGCCGCGCATCTGCAAGCAGCCCGGTCACCCCGTCCGCCGGCGCGGTGCACGCCTCCAAAAAAAGCAGCCGTACGGCATCGCGTATACTGTCGCAAGCAATTTCCCTCATCTGTATACCGCATCCCTATCCGCTGAAAAATTCAGTAAAAAATAAATTGTACAATAATACCATGAATATAATGAACCCAAACACGCCGACCAAGCTCCACCAGAACGACTTGGGGATTTTCTGCTTTTCAGCTTTCTCCACATCCTTC
>DHOD01000090.1:17158-19058 GCA_002407725.1 Christensenella sp. UBA5399
CATCCTTCACATCGTCGAGCTGCGCATGGCATTTGGGGCAAAACTCTGCCTGGTCGTCAAATTTTGTTTTACAAAGCGGGCAAACCCTCAAACGTTACCTGCCTCCGCTTCCCGGAGGCGTCTCCGAACTTTCCTTATCCCGCCTGTACAGCAGGAGCAGCAGCAGGAACAGCAATGAGAGCCCCGCCGCCGCCAACAGCGCAAAGACTGCACTGCTGGATAACAATATGATACTGATCAAAAACAGCAGATACGCCCAAAACGCGCGCCTTGTAAGCCCTTTTTGGGATAGTTCCATCAATATAAGCACCACCCCCAGCCCAAAGGCCACCGTTCCCATTATGCTAAGCGTCATCATCGTATTGATATCCATATATAGATTATAACATAAAACAATAAATTATTTAACAAATATCCGCATTTGTGATACTATATTTTTAGGAGTCTGGAACTTAAGCCCTAAGCGGAACATTATGTCCGCTTTATCTTTATTATATGTAGTCAGGGGAAACCCTGGGAGAGATACCGCCGTGGACAAAAGCAAACTGGAAAAGTTGTATAAGGAAAAGCAAAAGGAACTGGAATCCCAGCGCGATGTGCTCGGCCGGATGTATGAGGACAGGGTCGCGCAGGACAAGCCTTTGACCGACCTCGACATACTGGAGCAAAACCAGCACTGCGGCGAAATATCGTTGGAACTCTCCAAGCTTAAAGGAATGTTGGAAGAAACAGAGGATTGAGCGGTGGCAGGAAAAATTGTAGAAGCTGAATATCTGGAATCCATCATCAACGCAATGGGTGATATGGTTCGTGTGGTCAGCCGCGAAGGCCATGTCACGTTTACCAACAATGCTTTTACGCGTAAGCTTGTCGACGGCAGGGAATCGATCGGCGAGCGCTGCTTTGACCTGTACGGGCACCCGGCCGAATGCGAGGATTGCCTCGCGCGCGAGGTGTTGGCCACCGGCAGGACACGCCAGACAACGCGCCGTGTCAATAACAGGATCTATTCCGTGACCGTCTCGCCGCTGACCACCCGGAGCGGCGAACATTTTGCCGTTGTCGAAGTGTTCCGCGACATGACGCTCGATTACAACATCAAGCAAAACCTGATGGCCCAAAACGCCAAGATGCAAAAGGATCTGCAGCTTGCGCGCGGTCTGCAGCAGGCGCTTGTAAAAAACGTCCTCCCCACCATCCCGGGCTACAGGCTGCACGCCGGATTCTTCCCGTGCGAGGCGGTGGGCGGCGATATTTTTGACTGTATCCGCATCGGCGATAAATGCGTGATGTACGTGACCGATGTATCGGGGCACGGCGTCATGCCCGCCATGCTTGCCACATTTTTCTCGTGGGCGGTACGTTCGGCCTGCCAGTCGGGCCTGTGCCATCCCTCGGCAATATTGAATTACGTACAAAAAGAGTTTTTGGACATGAACCTTTCCGACACCATTTACATCACTTCGTTTATGGTGGTGCTGGATACGGTGACCGGCAGTTTTGAATATTCCAACGCGGGGCTTTCGGTTGTTCCCATTGTTTATAACGGCCGCGTGCGCGAGCTGTATATGAGCGCGCCGCCGCTTTCGCGCTGGTTCAACGACCCGGATTTCAGGGACGCCGAGGGCGCGCTGCATACGGGAGACCGCCTGCTGATCTATTCGGACGGTATCCACGGCATCCACAGCGATGAAGGTGTAAAAGACCGTCTCTACGACCTTTTTTCAGCAGATGATTTTGATTGTGAAAAATTTGTAGGGAACGTTCACGGCGAATTGCACGTCAGACCAGTAGACGACCTCACCATGTTCATTTGTCAGCGAACCGGGTGATACTATATAATACTCATTCCAAATAGAAAATCCAAAAAGACTTTTCTATTACCGCCTGAAAGGCAGCT
>DHOD01000090.1:19277-23391 GCA_002407725.1 Christensenella sp. UBA5399
ATAGAAACAACGCGTTGTTTCTATTTGGAAATAGTACAAATAAAGCAGTAGGATACACGATTTGACAGACTTTTTGGAACCGCTGAAAAACGCACTGGAAAATTTTGAATTCCGCGACCTTGTGGATATCATCATCGTCGCCTTTATTCTCTATATGCTCATACGCCTGTTCACCAAAACGCGTGCTATCCGCATGGTGATCGGCTTGGGGATCATACTGATTTTCGCCAGGATATTCGACCTGCTAAACCTTTCGGCCGTTTCATGGCTGCTTTCTTGGGTGCTGCAGGCCAGCGCGGTATTGCTTGTCGTGCTGTTCCAGCCGGAAATCCGCCGCGCACTGGAGAAGCTGGGGCAGGGTTCCTTCTTCAGCAGGGGCCGCGAGCCCGCCAAGGATGCCGCCCGCCTGATCGACGAATTTTTGCGTGCCATACTGAACATGGCCAAGCACAAAGTGGGCGCCATATTGGTTTTCGAGCGCAAAACCGGCCTTTCCGAAGTGTTGGAATCGGGCACCATGCTGGATGCCGACGTGTCGAGTGAACTGATTGAAAATGTTTTCTACCCCAACACGCCGCTGCACGACGGCGCAATGGTGGTGCGCGACGGCAGGATCACCGCCGCAGGCTGCTTCCTTCCGCTTTCCGAGAACAAGCAGATCGCATCGGAGCTGGGTACCCGCCACCGGGCGGCGCTCGGTGCTTCCGAAATCTCCGACGCATATGTGATCGTCGTATCCGAGGAGCGCGGCACCATCACATTCGTATTTGACGGCAAGCTGACGCGCAACATCGATTCCAAAGAACTGCGCAAAATATTAACGGAGTTATTTATGCCGGAAAACGGCAATAGCCGCAAGAAAAACGTAGACCTTTCTGCCGAAACAAAGGAGATCAACATCGCGCAGATCGCCGAGGCAAACAAGCAGGATGGAGAGGAGGACGATCGATGAGCGGGCATAGCAAACTCCAGGCTGTAAAACGTTGGCTGAAGGACGCCTTCACCAAAAATATCGGGTTGAAAATCGGCGCTCTGTTTTTCGCGTTCCTCCTTTGGGCGTTTGTCATGGCGGAGCAAAACCCCATCCGCGAAAAAACATTTACCAATATTCCCGTCACATACATCAATTCCGATTCGCTCCGGCAAAACGACCTGACGTCCACCGTGCCATTTTCCGACGTGCTCGGCACTGTTTCCGTCACGGTCGAGGGCAACGCCGAGCGGATTTACCTGCTGACCGAGGGCATGCTTTCCGCCGAGGTGGATCTTTCCCAAATCATCGACGTAGGCGAGAAAACATTGGTTGTCACGCCACGTTCCACCATGCAGGGGCTGGATCTGCGGGCCGACCCGCAAAACGTCACGCTCGACATCGAATCCATTGTCACGCAGGACGTCCCCGTCGAGGTGCAGCTTGTGGGCGACCAGGCCGACTGGCTGTATTACGGACAGCCCGTACTGTCGACCTCCACCATAGAGGTTTCCGGCGCCAGCTCCAATGTCGAGCAGGTTGCCAAGGCGGTATGCAAAATCAATATCGATTCGCTGGAGGTCACGACCAAGGAGACCCGCAATGTTGTACTGGTGGATGAGGCAGGCAACGAACTGCCGTCCTCATCGTTCACCAACATCCCGTCCGTCATTGTGGAACTGCCCATTTATCCCAAAAAGACGGTCGCCATTGACCTGAAGAATATCAGCGATACCACCACGGGGCTTGCCGATGGTTACGAGATCACCGGCATCACGGTGGAGCCCGATTCAGTGCAAATCGCGGGCACGCTGCAAGACATCGATACAATCTCCTCAGTGCGGCTCGAGCCCATTGTACTGGAGAACGCGGAGATCGACCAGGTTGTCAATACCAAGGTGGTGCTTCCGGAGGGCGCCTACGCCGTCATCCCGTCCGAAGTGCAGGTGACGTTGACCATCCAGCCGCAGCAGGACAGCCGTACATATTCCGCTGTGGATATCGGCGTCAAAAACCTGGGCGAAGGGCTGGAGGCGACGCTGCGGCCCGAGACTGTCGACGTTGACGCCAACGGTACCAAGGCCGACCTGGATGCCTTTACCGCCGATTCGCTCAAGCCGTTTGTGGATTCACAGGGGCTTGGCCGCGGCGTGCACACCGTCAGCATCAAATTTGAGAACGAACCTGACATCGCCGTCACGCTTGTACCCTCTGTCACATCCGTCACGGTGGTGATCTCTTGAGCGATATGTTTGATAAACGATTTTATATTTTGGCAGGCAACTACGGCAGCGGCAAAACGGAGCTGTCGCTCAACTTTGCGCTTACGCTCGCAAAAAAAGGCAATACCGCGTTATGCGATATGGACATTGTCAATCCATATTTTCGCAGCTCGGAGAGCGCCGCCATGCTGGATGCGCACGGCATACGCCTGATCAAACCGCCGTTTGCCAATACAGCGGTGGATGTGCCTGCGCTTTCCGCCGAGGTGTTTGCCGCATTCGGCTGCGCTTACGCTGTTTTTGACGCGGGTGGCGACCCTGTCGGCGCCTCTGCCCTGGGCGGGCTGAAGCGCTATTTTGAAGACAACCGCGCAGATACCGTCTTCTATTATATAGTTAACGCGCGGCGACCCTTCCAGGGCAACGTGGACGATGCGTACGAGATGCTCCTGCAAATAGAGCGCAATTCGCGCGTCAAGGTCGACGCGCTTGTCAACAACACCAATCTCGCGGCCGAAACAACAGCCGACGACCTTGCTTACGGCGGGGAGGCCGTCTCCCGCCTTTCGCAAAAGACCGGCATCCCAGTGGCGTTTGCCTCGGGCACACCGGAAACACTTGCCGGGTATAAAGCCCTCGGATATGGCGGCCCCACCTTTCCTATCCAAATATTCACGCGCCCGGAGTGGCTGTAGCGCGAATCGCTGTGGAACATAATCAGCATTGCGCAAGCCTGCTGTTTTTTTGTTTGAGAGGAGAACTTACATGCCGGATTATATGGTGACATACAGCGGAACGGAAGTCGACCCCCTAAATCCGGATGTGGAATCGATCAGACTCGAGGACATTGCGCACGCATTAAGCCTGCTGTGCCGCGGGGGCGGCCATCTCAAGTTTTTTTATTCGGTGGGGCAACACTCCGTCAATTGCGCGGCAGAGGCAGAGGCACGGGGCCTGGATAAAAAGACCGTCCTTGCCTGCCTGCTGCACGATGCAAGCGAAGCGTACCTGTCGGACATCATCCGGCCCGTAAAAAAGCACCTTTCCCAATATCTTGCGATAGAACAAAAGCTGCAAGATGCCATATGGGAAAAGTTCTCACTCAACCTGTCCCAACCCGATTTGGAAGCCGTCGCGCAGATCGACGACATCGTCTTATATAACGAGATTACCCTGCTGATGAACACAGCCAAAAAGCTTGACGCACCTTTGCTGCAAGGGAAATGTGATTTTAGTCTGCGCCAGTGCCGTGACATAGAGCAGTCGTTTGTCCGGCTGGCAAACCAATATTTGGATTGCTAGCCACCTTCCCTTTCACTGTCTGTACAACCGTGCCACCGCCCCCATCGTGTGGGTGTTTTTATTGTTTTTGCATCAAAAACAACATTTTTTCCTTATTTATGCGCTTTCTGACGCTTCCTATATGCTGTTCCCTCCCTATTTTCAGCTCTTTTTCCATATTATATTGTTTCACTCTTCATTTCGCATTTTTGCATATTTCTCATATCGCCGTCTGAAAATACCCACACATTATCGGTGACTTTTGCCTCCAAATGTATTATGATTATGGTATAGAAAAAATGGAGGAACCGCCCATGCCGACAACAAACATCGTGATCCCACGCAAGCGGCTGATGGAGCTTGCAGAGAATTTGTCCGCGCACAAAATCCTTTATGTGCAGGCTCCTGCGGGATATGGAAAAACGACATTTTCGGGCCTTTGGCTGGCCGGCATGGCGGGCCCCAAGGCCACGGCTACATTTGACGAATACGATAACAATGTGGATGACTGTTGCCACAAGCTGCGCAACGCGCTCTCCACACTATATCCAAAAGACAACGTTGTCTCGGCTTATCTTACGCATCCCGCCTTCGACAGCGCGCCCGTCGATTTTCTGATGTGGCGTGCCCCCCAATCCTT
>DHOD01000127.1:0-7891 GCA_002407725.1 Christensenella sp. UBA5399
GGCGGCGAAGTAATGGCGTATATTTGGTAAGCGGGGGGAATGAGATATGTCAAGGATAGGTAAAATGCCCATAACGGTTCCATCCGGTGTGACAGTCGACGTAAGCCCTGCAAACGATGTTGTTGTAAAAGGCAAGGGCGGCGAGCTTAAGGCGACGTTCAGCACGGAGATAACCATAAAAGAAGAAAACGGCGAAATTACGCTTACGCGTTCGTCCGAAAAGAAGGAAATAAAAGCATTGCACGGGCTGACCCGCGCGCTTTTAAGCAACATGGTCATAGGCGTGTCGGAAGGCTTCACCAAAACGCTGGAAGTCATCGGCGTAGGGTACAGGGCGCAGCTCCAGGGCACTAAGCTTGTGCTGGGCCTTGGGTTCTCGCACCCGGTGGAGTTTGACCAGCCGGCAGGCATCACGTTTGAGGTGCCCGACACAAGTAAGGTGATTATTAAAGGCATTGACAAACAGGCAGTCGGCCAGGTGGCGGCCAACATTCGCGCCGTCCGTCCGCCCGAGCCTTATAAAGGCAAGGGTATACGGTATGAGGGCGAGTATGTACGCCGTAAGGTCGGCAAGACAGGTATGTAAGAAAGGAGGCAGCGTAAGGATATGATCAACAAAAAAGACAGGAACGTTGCAAGAAAAAAGCGTCACCAGAGAATCAGAAACAAGATATCCGGCACGGCTGAGAGGCCCAGGATGAATATCTACAGGAGCCTTAACAACATCTATGTCCAGTTTATCGACGACGTTGCAGGCAACACGCTCGCTTCCGTATCCACATTGGATAAAGAGATGAAGGGCCAGCTTGACGACAAGACGAAGAGCGAGGCTGCAAAGCTGGTGGGCGAGCTCGCGGCGAAACGTGCCCAGAGCGTGGGCATCAAGGAAGTTGTGTTTGACCGCGGTGGGTATCTGTACACCGGGCGTGTCGCACAGGTGGCCGAAGGCGCGCGCGAAGCCGGCCTGAAGCTTTAAGAAGGAGGTATTGTTAAGTTGGCAAACCAAAGGGATTCTAGAGACAGAAGAAATAAAGATATCGATGCAGGCGCCCTGGATATGAAGGAAAAGCTTGTTGCGATCAACCGCGTGGCAAAGACTGTCAAAGGCGGACGCAACATGCGCTTCTCTGCGCTTGTGGTGGTAGGCGACGAAAACGGTAAAGTTGGCGTTGGCATGGGCAAGGCGACAGAGATACCCGAAGCAATCAGGAAAGCCGTGCAGAGCGCAAAGCGCAACATGATTGATGTTGCGATGAAAGGCACGACGATACCGCATGAGGTTCTTGGTAAATTTGGCCGGGGCCGTATGAAGCTGATGCCGGCACTGCCCGGTACCGGCGTGATCGCGGGCGGCGCGGCGCGTGCTGTGCTGGAGCTTGCGGGCATACAGGACATCAGGGCAAAGTCGCAGGGTTCCAACAACCCGATCAACTGTGTAAAGGCAACGCTTGAAGGCCTGCGTGAACTGCGCACGGCAGAGCAGGTTGCGCGTTTGCGCGGCGTGCCCGTAGAACAGCTGCAGTAAAGGAGGCCCGGAATGAAGCTGAAGATTAAACTTGTAAAGAGCCCCATTGGCTATGCGCAGAACCAGAAGGACACAGTGAAGGCGCTGGGCCTGCGGCGTATGGGCCAGGAGGTTGTGAGGCCGGATAACGAGCCGATCAGAGGAATGATATTTACCGTAAAGCATTTGGTTGCGGTAGAGGAAGTGAAATAAAAGGAGGACAGCTTGATGAAACTACATGAGCTTAACCCCGCACCGGGTGCGAGGCACTCTAAAAAGAGAGTGGGCCGCGGAACCGGTTCCGGTCTTGGCAAAACCTCCGCAAGGGGACAAAAAGGTCAGAAATCCAGGTCGGGCGGCGGCGTACGCCCCGGCTTCGAAGGCGGACAGATGCCTCTTTCCAGGCGTTTGCCTAAGAGGGGTTTCACCAATATATTTGCAAAACAGTATGCAACAGTCAATGTTTCGACGCTGGATGCGTTTGAGGACGGCGCTGTTGTGGATATCGATACGCTGATGGAAAAAGGCATCGTGAAGAAAAAACTTGACGGGCTGAAAATCCTGGGCAATGGCGAAATCAGCAAAAAATTGACGATTAAAGCGAGGAAATTCACAAAGGCGGCCGAAGAAAAGATTAAGGCTGCCGGCGGAAGTGCAGAGGTGGTATAATGTTTAAAACCATTGCAAATGCCTGGAAAATCCCGGAGATCAGGTCAAAGATACTGTACACGTTGCTGATATTGCTGGTCTACCGTTTGGGTACATTTGTTCCGGTTCCGGGCGTCAATGTAGAGTATATACAACAGCAGGTTGCGGAATATGACATATTGGGTATGCTCAACCTGTTTTCCGGTAGCGCGCTTGGCAACATGACCATTTTTGCGCTAGGTATCGTACCTTATATCAACGCATCCATCATTATGCAGCTTTTGACAATCGCGATTCCCAAACTGGAGAGAATGTCCAAGGAAGGCGATGATGGGCGCAAGAAAATATCGTCTATCACAAGGTATCTGGGCGTGGCCCTTGGTCTTGTGCAGGCAATCGGCATCATGATTGGCCTGGGCGAGGAAGCGGTTGAGCCCAATGCGACATGGTTTACATATGTGACCATTGTGGCGTGCCTGACGGCAGGTACCGCACTGATCATGTGGCTGGGCGAACGTATTACGGAAAAAGGCATCGGCAACGGTATATCGCTGCTGATCTTTATCAGTATCGTGTCCAGCGTACCGAGCATGCTGGCGGATCTGTTTGGCCGTGTTGGCGGCGGTGCGGACGATATGAGTTTTTGGATGGTCATACTGCTGGGCGGTATTGCGTTCCTGATTATCCTGGGTATCACATTGGTGGATCTGGGCGAGCGCAGGATTCCGGTACAGTACGCAAAGCGTGTGGTCGGGCGAAAGATGTACGGCGGGCAAAGCACGTACATCCCCATGAAGGTCAACCAATCGGGCGTTATGCCGCTGATTTTTGCAATCACGCTGCTGATGCTCCCCGGTATGATCGCACAGTTTTTGCCTGTTGATAACGGGTTCAGGATCTGGTACAACCAGTACGGCACATCGGGCACACCGTTCTATATAATCATGTACGGCTTGCTGATCCTGTTCTTTACATATTTCTACTCAACGATTGCGTTCAACCCAATCGACGTGTCAAAGAACCTGCAGCAGAACGGCGGATTTATCCCGGGCATCAGGCCCGGTAAGCCCACGTCGGATTATCTGGCCAAGATCCTTTCAAGGATCACGCTGTTTGGCGCGGTTTTCCTGGCATTGGTGGCGGCGCTGCCGATGGTGCTCAACGAGTTGACCGGTATGGACAGTCCGTTTGGCCCGACCAGTATACTGATTATGGTGAGCGTGGCGCTGGAAACGACGCGCCAGCTGGAAGCGCAGATGATGATGCGGCACTATAAGGGCTTCCTCAACTGACGCGCACACAGTATCGGTTAATTTGACGCTTCACTGCGACCCGGTTTGTGCGGCGTACCGGAAAAGTACGCCTCCGCACCTCGCTTGCGTCAGCGCCAAATATATCTCGATCCTGTGCATGCTTGGAATAGTATCGACTGATGAATGTCTTACAGCAATCGTCAGGAAAAATCCGTTTTGCGAAGCGGTGGTATCGTGAGCAAAACAACCCCTACCAAGGGGTGCACGGGGGGAACGGAGTGCCCGCCCGTGAAGCGACCGAAAGGAGCGCGGTAAGGTATGAATGTAGTTTTCTTAGGCCCTCCCGGATCGGGCAAGGGCACAATGGCGGAGCGGGTGTCGAAGCGTTGCAGCCTTGCGCATATTTCCACAGGCGATATGCTGCGGGGCGAGATCAAAAACGGCACAGAGCTGGGCGCATTGGCAAAAAGTTACATAGATAAAGGCGCGCTTGTGCCTGACAAGGTGATCATCGATATGATGGTGGAACGGTTTAAGCAGCCGGATGCCGAAGGCGGTGTGCTGCTGGATGGGTTTCCTCGGACGGTGACACAGGCCGAGGAGCTTGACAAGATTGCACAAATTGACCAGTGCGTCAACCTGATTGTGGATGCGGAGATCATTGTAGACCGTGTGGTGTCGCGCAGGGTATGTGCCGACTGCGGTACAATCCACTCCGTGAAGACACACGAGGGCAACGCGTGCACCCACTGTGGCGGCAATCTTATGACCCGCCCGGACGACAACGAGGAGACTGTGCGTGAGCGCTTCCGCGTGTATGAGGAGCAGACTGCGCCGTTGATTGAATATTACAGCAAAAAAGGGATAGTGACGGATGTAGACGCCACCATGCCCATAGAAGAAGAAGCCGCGTTTATCTGTGAGGCGCTGGGCGAAAAATGATTAATATCAAAACGCCGGACGAACTGAAAAAAATGCGGGAGTCCGGCAGGCTGGCAGCAAGCTGTATGGAAGAGATCATTGCGCACATACGGCCGGGGGTGACAACAAAGCAGCTTGACATTGTGGCAGAACAGTATATTATGTCCCGCGGGGCGTGGCCGTCGTTCAAGGACTATCGCGGGTTTCCGGCAAGCATATGCGCGTCGGTCAACGATTCGGTGGTGCATGGGATACCGGACGGGCACATGCTGAAGGACGGCGACATCATTGGGATCGATTTTGGCGCTATACTGGACGGATATCACTCCGACATGGCGCGCACAGTGCCGGTAGGCGATGTATCGCCCGAGGCGCACAGGCTGATCGAGGCCACAAAGCAATGCTTCTATGCGGGGTACGAGCAGGCGGTGGAAGGCAACAGGGTAGGAGACATTGCGCGCGCGGTAGAGGCAAAGGCGAAAGCGGCCGGCTACACCGTGGTGCACGAACTGGTGGGCCATGGCATAGGCAAAAACCTGCACGAACCGCCCGATGTGCCCAACTTTGCATTCAAGGGCCCAAACCCGAGGCTGCGGGCCGGTATGGTGATCTGTATAGAACCCATGGTAAACATGGGGTCGGAAAAGGTGTACTGGGGCGACGACGGCTGGATTGTCAAAACAAAGGACGGCAGCCTTTCCGCCCATTACGAGAATACGGTGGCGGTGACCGATAACGGCCCCGAGATTCTCACAAAGGTATGAGTATGACAAGGAGGCGGAGTATTTGGCTGATGTGATACCTGCTGTAGTTGGCAGGGTGTGTCTCTCAAAATCAGGCAGGGACAAGGACAGGTATTTCGTGGTTACTGAAGTTATAGACGAAAGCTATGTGATGATAGCGGACGGCGTGATGCGGAAGCTGAACAAGCCAAAGCGGAAAAAGATCAAGCACCTGAGCATGAAGACGGTTGTGCTGGATGTGATTGCCGAAAAGCTGGAGACGGGAAAAAAGGTGTTTGACGCCGAACTGAAAAGCGCTATAATCAACACTGGGCTGATTGCTCAAAAGGAGGGTTAGAATTTGTCCAAAAGCGACGTTATCGAAGTAGAAGGCACCGTTACCGATACTTACCCAAACGCTACGTTTGAGGTGGAGCTCGAAAACGGCCATAAAGTGCTGGCTCATATATCCGGCAAGCTGCGCATGCACTATATACGCATTTTGCCCGGCGACAAGGTGACTGTGGAGCTTTCGCCCTATGATTTGACACGGGGCAGGATAACATGGCGCGGCAAAAACTGACCGCCATATGGCCTGGTTGATGTAGATAAGTAAGCCAAGGAGGATATGCAAAATGAAGGTAAGGCCATCGGTGAAACCGATTTGTGAAAAATGCAAGATCATAAGAAGGAAAGGCCGGGTTATGGTGATTTGCCAGAACCCCAAACATAAACAGAGGCAGGGATAGAGAAGTTAGGACTGGTTTAGCGTTCTGTACGTGCGGCTGGATTTAGGGGCCGACGGCTGTTGGTATCAATGTGCAACCACAAGCCGGGTTGACGGCCTAAAATCTGCGTATGATGCAAAAACCATAACTATAAAAAAACCATCAATGAAAACAGCTTGAATAAAGCTGGTATGTGTTAGACGGAGGTGTTTAAAAAAGTATGGCACGTATTGCTGGCGTAGATTTACCCAGGGACAAAAGAGTGGAAATAGGGCTTACTTACATTTTTGGTATCGGCCTGACCACGTCCAAGAAAATATTGGCTGAAACAAAGGTTGACCCCGACATTCGTGTGCGGGACCTTGCGGAGTCGGATGTATCCAAGCTTCGTGAGTATATTGACCATAACCTCAAGGTGGAAGGCGACCTGAGGCGAGAAGTTTCCATGAACATCAAAAGGCTTATGGAAATTGGCTGCTACCGCGGCATCCGCCACAGGAAGGGACTCCCCGTGAGAGGCCAGAGCACAAAACAGAACGCACGCACCCGCAAAGGGCCCAAGCGCACCGTAGCGGGCAAAAAGAAGTAAAGGAGGGATCATGTAATGGCTGCACAGAAAAAGAAGACGTCCAGAATACGCAGAGAGAAAAAGAACATAGAAAAGGGCCAGGCGCATATCCGCTCTTCATTCAACAACACGATTGTTACAATGACAGATATGGCAGGCAACGCATTGTCGCAGTCCAGCTCGGGCGCGCAGGGTTTCCGCGGTTCGCGGAAGAGTACGCCGTTTGCGGCGCAGATCGCCTCTGAGCAGGCGGCGCGTGCTGCGATGGAGCATGGACTGAAGACAGTGGAAGTGTACGTAAAAGGCCCGGGCTCGGGCAGGGAGGCCGCGATTCGTGCGCTTCAGATTGCCGGGCTTGAGGTGACGCTCATAAAAGACGTGACGCCCATCCCCCACAACGGATGCCGTCCGCCGAAACGCAGAAGGGTATAAGGAGGTACACAGATTATGGCAAGATATACAGGACCGGTTTGCCGCCTTTGCCGCAGGGAGGGCGCGAAGCTCTTTTTAAAGGGTGACAGGTGCTATTCCCAGAAGTGCGCTTTTACAATGCGCCCCACACCGCCGGGCCAGCACGGCCAGGGCAGGCGTGGAAAAATGAGCGAATACGGCACGCAGCTCCGGGAGAAACAGAAGGCGAAAAGGGCTTACGGTGTTTTGGAGAGCCAGTTCAGGAAGTATTTTGAAATCGCCAACAAAATGAAGGGCAAAACAGGTGACAACCTGCTTCAACTGCTGGAGAGAAGGCTTGACAATGTAGCGTTCCGCCTGGGATTTGGCAACTCGCGCGCACAGGCAAGGCAGCTTGTGATGCACGGCCACATTCAGGTCAACGGCAGGAAAGTGGATATCGCGTCGTTTATCGTGAAGGATGGCGACGTGGTTTCGGTAAGCAGCAAGTCCGCTGCGCAGGACCATTTCAAGGTCATGAAGGAGCAGGGCGAGAAAACAACGCCCAAATGGCTCGAGCTTGATATTGTAAACCTCAGCGGCAAGGTTGTTGCAATGCCCGAGAGGGACGATGTGGACCTGACCATCGAAGAGCACCTGATTGTTGAGTTGTATTCCAGATAATTGGCTTTGCCTTTTGTCATTCAAGGAGGTTATTAAATGCTTGAGATAGAAAGACCGAATATCGAATGTACAAGCATGAGTGAAGATAGACAGCACGCGACGTTTGTAATGGAGCCGCTGGAGCGCGGTTTTGGTACGACGCTGGGAAACTCCCTTCGGAGGATACTGATGTCCAGCCTGCCGGGCGTGGCGGTCACAAGCGTGAAGATTGATAACGTACTGCACGAGTTCTCGACCATTGAGGGCGTGCACGAGGATGTGACAAACATCGTGTTGAACTTAAAAGGGCTGTGTGCGCAGCTTTTTACTGAAGAAGTCAAGACGGTTACGGTCAATGCCAAAGGGCCGGGTGAGGTCACCGCTGCGGATATCGAGCACGATTCCGAAGTAGAGATTGTCAACCCGGACATGCACATCGCGACACTGGACAACGGCGCATCGCTTTACATGGAGATCACGCTGGAAAAAGGCCG
>DHOD01000127.1:8032-8485 GCA_002407725.1 Christensenella sp. UBA5399
GGAGATCACGCTGGAAAAAGGCCGGGGCTATGTGCTGGCAGAGCGCAATAAGTCCGCCAATATGCCGATCGGCGTCATCCCGATGGATTCGCTGTTCACGCCGGTGACAAAGGTCAACTTCTCGGTGGAGAATACGCGTGTGGGCCAGATCACGGACTTCGACAAGCTGACGCTGGACGTTTCCACAAACGGCAGCATGGGCGCGGACGAGGCTGTGTCGCTCGCGGCAAAGATCATGAGCGAATATCTTTCGCAGTTCATCAACCTGACAGACCATGTATCCGATGTGGAGATCATGGTGGAAAAGGAAGAGGACAAGAAAGAAAAGATTTTAGAAATTACAATAGAAGAGCTCGACCTCTCGGTGCGTTCGTACAACTGTTTGAAGCGCGCGGGCATCAACACGGTGGAAGAGCTGATTATGCGCAACGAGGAAGAAATGATGAAGGTCAG
>DHOD01000127.1:8633-9837 GCA_002407725.1 Christensenella sp. UBA5399
ATGATGAAGGTCAGGAACCTCGGCAAAAAATCATTGGAAGAAGTTCAGCAGAAGCTGGAGGCGCTCGGCCTCAGCCTCCGCTCGGACGACTGATGGGAGGTAAATGATTGTGGCTATGAGAAAATTGGGCAGACCGTCCGATCAAAGGAAGGCGATCCTGCGCAACCAGGTGACGTCGCTGATAAAATACGGAAAGATCGAAACCACAAAGATGCGTGCCAAAGAGGCGCAGCGTATTGCGGAAAAGCTGATTACCAAAGCGATCCGCACATACGACGATACGGTTGAAGTGACCAAGAAGATTGACGGCACAAATACCAAAGTGGTCAACGATTCACCGAAAAAGCTTGCCGCCAGAAGGCAGATCATGGAATATCTTTATGATTTTCCGGAGGAGAAGCAGCCTAAGGAGAGCAAGTACGAGTATCATCAGCGTACGGCAGAGGTGAAATACCCTGTAGTTGAGAAGCTGTTCAGGGAGATTGCACCCAAGTATGCGGAGCGCGAGAAAAGCCTGGGACAGGGCGGCGGATATACAAGGATACTGAAAATGGGGCCGAGGCGCGGCGACGCGGCCGAGGTGGTCATACTGGAGCTTGTGTAACGAAAAATTGAGAAAGCAGAGCTTGCGACCCGGCTGACGGAAACTTTTGGGCATTGCCCGGGGGCATCCGGCGGCTGGGCGGGGGACTTGCGGTATATGATATGATTATTGTATATGCAGTCCCTTTTTTTGTGTACAAAGGAGTAACAAATGCCCGCGATAGACAGTAAAGACCTGAAATATGTATATATGCTGGACGAGGAAAATACCCGCATTGCACTGGCCGGCATTACGCTGGATGTGCGGCGTGGTGAATTTGTCGCGATTTTGGGGCACAATGGCAGCGGGAAATCGACATTTGCAAAGCACATCAATGTGCTGCTCTCGCCGCAGGAGGGTGATTTGACCGTGCTGGGGATGGATGCGCGGGACGAGAGTAAAACGTGGGATATCCGCAGCCATGCGGGCATGGTGTTCCAAAATCCGGACAACCAGATGGTCTCCACCGTGGTGGAGGAAGAGGTTGCGTTTGGCCCGGAAAACCTCGGCGTGCCGCGGGAGGAGATTCTGCCCCTTGTAAACGAGGCGCTGGCTGCCGTGGAAATGCAGGGCTTCAACAAACGCGCGCCCCATATGCTGTCGGGCGGGCAGAAGCAGCGC
>DHOD01000127.1:9988-11270 GCA_002407725.1 Christensenella sp. UBA5399
GGGCGGGCAGAAGCAGCGCATCGCAATTGCGGGCGTGCTGGCCATGCGGCCGGATATCATTGTGTTTGACGAGCCGACGGCAATGCTGGACCCGCACGGCAGGCGTGAGGTGCTAGACACCATCCGCAGGCTTAATAAGGAGCAGGGCAAGACGATTGTGCTGATCACGCACTATATGGAAGAGGCGGCGGCGTGCGACCGCGTGTTTATCATGGACAACGGCAAGATCACCGACGAGGGAACGCCGGCGGCGGTTTTTGCCCATAGCGGCAAGCTGGAGGAGGCGGGCCTGATGCCGCCCCACGCGACAATGATCGCGCAGCGGCTGGAGGAAAGGGGCGTCGCGTTGGGCAGGTGTCCCGTGACGCTGGAACAACTGGTGGACGATTTATGCCGATTGAAGTAAAGAATCTGAAATTTACATATATGCCGGGCACGCCGTTTGCGGTGGATGCGGTCAAAGACGTCAGCCTGACGGTTGAAGACGGGGAATTTGTGGGTGTGATTGGCCGCACGGGCTGCGGAAAATCCACATTGATCCAGCTGATGGCGGGGTTGATCAAACCTGACGCCGGCCAGGTGCTGTTGAATGGCGCGGACATTTGCGGAGACGGGTACGACAGAAAAGTACTGCGCAAGACGGTGGGCGTCGTTTTCCAATATCCTGAATACCAGCTGTTTGAAGAGACGGTGGAGCGCGATGTTGCGTTTGGGCCCAAAAAGGCGGGAATGAGCGAGACGGAAATATCCAAGAATGTGGATATGGCCCTTTCATTGGTGGGATTTGACCCGGACGACATTCGGGAGGCGTCGCCGTTTGACCTTTCGGGCGGGCAAAAGCGCAAAGTGGCGATTGCGGGCGTGCTGGCGACCGATCCAAATATACTGATACTGGACGAGCCGATCGCGGGGCTCGACCCGATGGCGCGCGAATCGTTTATGGAACTGATTACGCAATTGAACGCCAGCGGCGTGACCATCATCATGATTTCCCACAACATGGATGGGTTGTCTGATTTTGCGTCGCGGATCATCGCGATGGATGGCGGGCAGGTTGTGATGGATGGGCCGCCCACGCAGGTGTTTGCCGATGTGGAAAAGCTTGCGGCAATGGGCCTTGGGGTGAGCGAAGCGCGGCAGGCGGCGCATATGCTTGCGCAAAGGGGCTGGGATATCCCAAACGATATCATCACGGTGGACGCGTTGGTGGATTATGTAACCGCCTATCTGGGTAAGGGGGGCGGCAATGCTTAAAAACATCACCCTCGGCCAGTATTACCCG
>DHOD01000127.1:11417-14729 GCA_002407725.1 Christensenella sp. UBA5399
CACCCTCGGCCAGTATTACCCGGCCGATACACTGATACACAGGCTGGACCCACGTACCAAGATGATCATACTGGTTGCGCTGCTGGTCACAATATTTGTTGTGGATACATTTTATGCGTTTGCTGTGATCGCGATCTTTCTAGCGGCGGTTACGCTGGCGTCGCATGTGGGCGTCAAAACGGTGCTGCGCGGCGTGCGGCCCTTGCTGTTTATTATCATATTCACATTTGTATTAAACGTGCTGTTTTATACAGGAGACAACATACTGTTTGAATGGGGCATCATCAAAATTTCCGTAGAGGGGATCGAGAAGGCGGTGTTTATCGCCATACGGCTGCTGCTGCTGGTGATTGCGACCAGCCTGTTGACACTGACGACATCGCCCATGCAAATAACCGACGGAATGGAATCGATGTTTGGGCCCCTTAAAAAGATTCGTGTGCCCGTACATGAAATGGCGATGATGATGAGCATTGCGATGCGGTTTATCCCCACGCTGATCGACGAGACCGACAGGATTATGAAGGCGCAGACCGCGCGGGGCGCCGAATTTGACAGCGGCAATATATTTAAGAAAGCAAAAGGGCTGATCCCCCTGTTGGTACCGCTTTTTGTAGGGGCGTTCAAGCGCGCCGACGAGCTGGCGCTGGCAATGGAATCGCGATGCTACCGCGGCGGCGAGGGGCGTACGCGCATGAAGGTGCTGGTGATGCAAAAGATTGACGCGGGCGCGCTGGCAATCTGCGGCGCCATGTGCGTGCTGCTTTGCATCTTTTTGTGAAGGGCATAACGACCATACCAGAAGCAGATTGTCCTTCTTAAGGTGTATCAAGGGAGAGAAGAAAAGGAAGGTACCGTTCCACGTATTCGAGAACTATAATATCTGGTTCTTCGCGGGCAATCACATCTGTTAGTTCTTCTTCTGTAATTCTGTTACTATAATAAATTGATTCTCCAAAATGCTGAGACAAAAACGGCATCAGGTATAGGCGAAAGGAATCGCCGTAGAAGAGCATTTTTTTCCCATCATTCAGGTTAGACTCGATTTTGACCTCGGGCGCGCTGATGTTTTTATATTGTGCTTCGGTTACCTGCGCATTTTCCGGATAGTTTTCTACAACAGGAGGGTATTCATAGATCAAATCAGGGGAGAGACTGGCAAGGGTCACGAGATCGCCTGTATGAGGGCTTTCATTCAAATGAATGAGCAGATTCTCCGGTGGTACTGTTTGCTCTCCGATTGCAGCCAGAATTTCCTGTGTGCCAAGGTATCCGCCGTAGCGGGTGATGTGGGTATCGGTCTGGAAATAAGTAGGATAATATGTACGGCCCTCCTGAAGCGTTGGTTCGAGGTCGACAATGGTGATATCTGAGTATTGCGTCAGGTGACTGTAAAGCTGGCTATAGGCACGGTAATCGCTGGCTTTCGAAAAAGCGGATGGAAGATAATCGGCATATACGCGTTCCTTGTCCGGGATCATGACAAGGACAAATTGCACGTCATTTTTTTCTGCAATATCGTTAATTTTGGTTAGGATATCTGTAATTTGCCCGAGCTCTTCGGGAGTAAACAGGGAGCCCTTGATATAAGAATCCAATGGGGAAAGATCTAGCGCGTTTTTATAAAACAACCAGTCGTTTTTCCCGCGTATTACTTTGGGGTTATCCACTGTGTCAAATACAAGAAGATCGATGCTTGTATTCAATTGTATAATGTCGGAACGCCATGGCAAATGATCGTCAAAAAAGGCTTCGAATTCTGTGGGAAATGTCTCGATTGTATCTAATGACAAAGAGGGCATGGGGGCAAGTTCGCGCTTCTCGGATTCGCTCACGTCGCTCTGCGTTGCCAGAGGAATGTAAAGGATTGCCGGAATAACAAGCATTGCAAGGAATATAAGGATTAATATCTTTTCTTTCATGGTTTACATCTTCCTTAAAATCTAAAATAAATAAATGGATTGTACGTGCCACTTACCAGCATGATAATGCAATAAACAAACAAACCTATTAATATGGGGATTTCGACCCCATATGTTTTTCTTTCATTATACAATGAGTGCTTTAATTTGTGGTTTTTTTGTATGATACCACAACATAATATCCCTATAATGACAATGCAAATTGTTTTTGGGCTTATAAACTGCCCCCCATTGTGGACGGAATCACCTGAATAGGGAACAAACAGATGATACACAATGCGGGCGGCTTCCTTTAAATCCTCCACCCGGAAGATGACCCAACCGACAATAACGACCAGCATGGAGTAAATTACATTAATAAACTTAAATTTGCATTTATCAAGCCATTTTCCTAGGAATAATCGTTCGATAACCAGAAATACCCCGTTGTATATCCCCCAGACCACAAAATTCCAGCTGGCGCCATGCCACAGCCCGGTTACAAAAAACACAATGAACAGGTTGAGATATGTCCGAAGCGTACCTTTACGGTTCCCGCCTAAGGGGATATATAAATATTCGCGAAACCAGGTAGAAAGTGAAATATGCCAACGCCGCCAGAAGTCCCTGATCGATAAAGCGGTGTAAGGATAATTGAAATTCTCAATAAAGTTGAACCCAAACATCTTTCCAAGTCCGATGGCCATGTCGGAGTAACCGGAAAAGTCGAAATAGATTTGCAATGTATAGCAAATGGAGGCGATCCAGGCCATACCAGTAGAAATAGACGCAGAGTCCAATGCGTAAATATTATCTGCAACCAATGCCAGGGTGTTGGCAATCAGCACTTTTTTTGATAACCCATAAATAAACCGTTTGATCCCGTAAGCGGTTTTTTCTTTTGTCAGTGTACGGGTGGCTATTTGATCCTGGATATCCTGGTATCGGACGATGGGGCCAGCGATCAATTGTGGGAAAAAGGCGATGTAGAGAGCCAAGTTCAAATAACTTTTCTGAACTTTTATTTTACCCCAATACAAATCTATTATGTAAGACAGTGCCTGGAATGTATAAAACGAGATCCCGATTGGTAGGAGCACCTGCGAAAATTCAATTGCCTCGGCGCCGGCTAAAGCGCCAAAAATATCCATGAAAAAGTTGAAATATTTAAAATAGCCGAGCAACAGCAAGTTAATGATGATACAAATGATAAGGAAGAGTTTTTTGCGGGAGTTTGTTACAGCGTTATCAATGAATCGGCCAAACACATAATTTATGGTAATTGAGCAAAGCATGAGGAAGATATAGATTGGTTCGCCCCATGCGTAGAAAACCAAGCTGGCAAGCAAAAGTAGAATATTACGTGCTTTATTGTTTTTAATGATTCGATATGGCGTGCCCCCCAATCCTT
>DHOD01000126.1:0-496 GCA_002407725.1 Christensenella sp. UBA5399
AATCTCCAAATGCAGCTCGCCCATACCCGCAATAATCGTCTGGCCGGTTTCTTCGTCCGTATATGCCTTAAACGTGGGATCTTCCTCCGACAGCTTTTGCAGCGCCGTAGACATCCGCTC
This sequence comes from Christensenella sp. UBA5399, assembly GCA_002407725.1. Lineage (GTDB taxonomy): Bacteria > Bacillota > Clostridia > Christensenellales > Christensenellaceae > UBA5399. The sequence goes on from DHOD01000126.1 coordinate 121, forward strand.
CTGGCCCGCCTTTGTTTTTGGCTCGATCGCCACCTGGATAACCGGATCGGGGAATACCATCGATTCCAGAATCACCTGCTGCTTATCGTCGCACAGCGTATCGCCTGTACCAACGTCCTTAAAGCCCACCGCAGCTGCAATATCGCCAGCCGAAACTTCGGATACTTCTTCCCTGTGATTGGCATGCATACGCAGTATACGGCCTATACGTTCCTTCTTTCCCTTTGTGGAGTTAAACACATACGAGCCACTCTTCAGCTTTCCGGAATATACACGGAAGAATGCCAGTTTCCCCACAAACGGATCCGCCATGATCTTGAATGCCAGCGCCGCAAACGGCCCGCTCACATCGGCGGCACGCTCCACCTCTTCTTCC
>DHOD01000126.1:751-1154 GCA_002407725.1 Christensenella sp. UBA5399
CGGCTGCACACCCTTGTTGCGGTATGCGCTGCCGCAGCACACAGGGATCAGCGCCCCTGCGATCGTGCCCTTCCGAAGCACCTCGATCATTTCATCCTTTTCCAGCTCTTCGCCTGCAAAGTATTTCTCCATGATCGCTTCATCCTGGTCGGCAAGCGCCTCCACCAGCTTCTCACGGTATTCGTCGGCAATCTGCGCCATATCCTCCGGGATTCCCGTAACTTCAAACTGAGACCCCGTCTGGTCGTCGCCCGCATAGATATATGCTTTCATCTCAACCAGGTCCACCATGCCTTTAAATGTATCTTCCACGCCAATGGGAAGCTGTATCGGTACAGGGTTCGCGCCCAAACGGTCGCGGATCATATCCACAACGTTATAGAAGTCCGCGCCCATGATGTCC
>DHOD01000126.1:1316-1581 GCA_002407725.1 Christensenella sp. UBA5399
CGCGCCCATGATGTCCATCTTATTGACAAACGCCATCCGGGGCACGCCATAGCCCTCGGCCTGACGCCATACTGTTTCCGATTGCGGCTCTACGCCGCCTTTGGCGCAAAATACCGCCACAGCACCATCCAACACCCTGAGCGAACGCTCCACCTCCACAGTGAAATCCACGTGGCCGGGCGTATCAATGATGTTGATCTGGCAATCGTTCCATTGCGTCGTAGTCGCAGCGGACGTGATCGTAATCCCGCGCTCCTGCTCCTGC
>DHOD01000126.1:1716-6497 GCA_002407725.1 Christensenella sp. UBA5399
TGCTCCTGCTCCATCCAGTCCATGACCGCGTTGCCGTCATGCGTATCGCCTATTTTATACGTCCTTCCGGTATAAAACAATATACGCTCGGTCACCGTTGTTTTGCCTGCATCAATATGCGCCATGATGCCTATATTTCTGATTCTTTCCAGAGGAAATCTTTCTGTCATACTGTATCCCTTCTTTATACTAAAAACCTAATACACACTGCCGTGTGTTCGTAACAACATGGTTACGGCAAAAAGGGCACACTGCCCTTTTTGCCGTCTTTTTAAGTAACAAATAAACTCTGCTTTTTAAACGACTTACCAGCGGTAATGCGCAAATGCCCTGTTTGCTTCGGCCATTTTGTGCATATCTTCACGCTTTTTGACGCTGGAACCAGTGCTGTTCACAGCATCCATAATTTCATTGGCAAGGCGCTGGCTCATTGTGCGCTCACTGCGGTTTTTGGAATACATCACCAGCCATCTGAGCGCAAGTGTCTGCCGCCTTTCGGGGCGCACTTCCATGGGTACCTGGTATGTAGCGCCGCCAACACGGCGCGCCTTTACCTCGAGCACAGGCATGATGTTCTCCATCGCCTGCTCAAAAACCTCACCCGGATCCTTGCCTGTTTTTTCTTTTATCATATCGAACGCATCATAGCAAATCCCCTGTGCCGTTCCCCTTTTGCCGTCCACCATAATCTGGTTGATCAGCTTTGTCACGACTGTGCTTTTGTACATGGGATCCGCGATAATTTCGCGTTTTGGAACTCCACCACGTCTGGGCATAGTATCTCTCCTTTAAACAAATAACGGTTGCTCCGCACAAGCATATAAATCATACACCTGTTGCCGAAAAGTGCGCAGATTTGATGATTTTTGGCTTCGCGCCGGATGATGCGGTCGATCGCGTATTACAGATACGCTGAGATCGCGTCACGCCGGAAGAAGTCCAAAAGGCACAAATCTGCGTGCTTTTTATTTTTTGGGCATCTTGGCGCCATACAGCGACCGCCCCTGCTTCCTGTCTGCAACACCCGCAGTATCAAGCGCACCCCTGACAATATGGTAACGCACGCCGGGCAGGTCTTTGACCCTGCCGCCCCTGATCAGCACCACGCTATGCTCCTGCAAATTGTGGCCGATCCCGGGGATATAGGCTGTTCCCTCCATACCGTTTACAAGGCGTACCCTTGCAATTTTTCTAAGCGCAGAATTCGGCTTTTTGGGTGTCATTGTCCTTACGGCAAGACACACGCCCCTCTTCTGCGGGCTCTGTTTCAGTATAGGTGAATTCGACTTGCTCTTCTGCGATTTTCTACCTTGTTTCACCAACTGGTTGATGGTAGGCATATACGCACCTTCCTTTCATCTCTCTTGCAAAAAATAATTCTATCATGTAAAAACTCCCCGCAACCCAGTGGAGAGTTGTCATTTCAAGATTGCCGCACATGCGGCCCCCACGTCGATTTCGCAAATCTCGCCCAGCATGTCCATCGATTCAACACCGACAGTCGCGATATCGCGATCCCCGATCGCCTTTCTGATCTTCCCTTTTATATGCACATCCGCGTCATCCGCGATGTATACACGTTCCACACAGTCTCCCTCAAGCTCTTTGAGCAGCTGCTTGAGCCCTACGATCCTGTTTTCCGCGTCTATTAATTCCTCATGCATTGTCTCCATCAGCTCCATTACCCTGAAAACACGCGCCTAAATATGATACCACTCATATATTCATGTTGTCAAGAGGCATATATTCCTCGTCTTCCGGGTCATTTTCGGGCGCAGGCCGCATGATATGGTCGTACTGCCTCGTTTTCGAAAAGGATACCCTCGGCAGTCCGTTTGTGACCTGGAAAAAGAACCAGCCCCGCGCCAGCATTCTAGATATAATCGGTATATCGGAATAATCGATCCTGACTTTCTCCGTCACTTTTTTCAACACATTTGCATGGATATACCTGCCTGTCATATACCCCGCCACACCCATCAAAGCAACAAATATGATGGGGAGCAGCGCAAACAGATTTGCCATAGGAGTGGCGATCTGCGGTATTGCCAGCAGCACAATTGCAATTGCAATAAAAAGCGCAACCGATAGGATGATTGTGTAATCCAGCATTTTGATCTGCTTCCGGCAGCTTGGGCAAACAGACGCCTGCACGCTCAGCAGCGACCCGACCGGCGTCCGGATTTTCTTGCCCAGTCCAAAGATCATGCCTTTTTCATAATAAGGCTCCGCATGCGCCATTTCAACAAACGCATACCCGTCGGCCTTTTTCTTCTCGCCTTTGCAAAACTGGCACTCGTCCGTTTCGTGCAGGCTGTCGATATCCGCGGGGAACAATGCAAGCGTTTCCTTCCACTTGTCCCTCGCTTCTTCCTTTTTGACTTTCCCCTTGAGCATATGGACATAGCAATTGCTACAGCCCGACCGACCCGCCATCCAGTAGCACAGGTCGCTGTTTATGATCTCGCAGTTTTTGTCGAGATTCTCGCGTCTCTCATCAAAATCAATTTCGTGCATATATCCCCATCCTTATACCATTCTATTGGAGATCCGTATTACAGGTCCAAGTCGATGTCGATATCCAAGTCGTCGATCTGCGGCTCCATCTGGCCCGATATTCCGTCGTTGACCACATTGGATATGACATCGATGTTTTTATAACGTTTCATGCCTGTCCCAGCCGGGATCAGCTTACCAATGATGATATTCTCCTTCAGCCCGAGCAGCGGATCTACCTTGCCCTTGATGGCCGCTTCCGTCAGCACACGCGTCGTCTCCTGGAACGAAGCCGCCGAAAGGAAGCTGTTGGTGGAAAGGGACGCCTTTGTGATGCCAAGCAACACGCGGGACGCCGTCGCCGGCTCCTGCCCGTCCTTGATCATCTTCTCGTTCTCTTTCTCAAACTTGAATATATCCACAAGCTCGCCGGGCAGCAACGCCGTATCGCCCGAATCTTCTATCTTGACCTTCTTGAGCATCTGCCGAATGATGATTTCCAGGTGCTTGTCGGAAATTTCAACACCCTGCATACGGTATACCGTCTGCACTTCCCTGAGCAGGTATTCCTGTACGCCCTTCACACCCTTGATCTTAAGTATATCGTTGGGGTTCACCGGGCCACCCGTCAGCGCATCGCCCGATTCCACCACGTCGCCGTCCGCAACCCGCAGGCGCGAACCATAAGGGATCGCGTACGTTTTCGCTTCGCCGGAATCGTTTGCGACCGTGATCTCGCGCTTTTTGCGCGTATCGCTGATGGTCGCCACACCGGCAATTTCAGTAATGATCGCGTTCCTGCGCGGTTTGCGCGCCTCGAAAAGCTCCTCGACACGGGGAAGGCCCTGCGTGATATCGTCACCGGCAACACCGCCCGCGTGGAACGTCCGCATCGTCAGCTGTGTTCCGGGCTCGCCAATCGACTGCGCCGCAATAACGCCGACCGCTTCGCCGATATCGACGGGCATGCCTGTCGCCATGTTGGCGCCATAGCATTTGGCACATATCCCGTACTCACTCTTACAGGTGAATACCGAACGTACCATCACCTGCTTCACACCCGCCCTGGTCACGGCATCCGCAAGCTCGTTGGTGATCATCTCATTCTTGCCCAAAATCACATTGCCGTCCGCATCCACAACCTCTTCCGCCGTATAGCGGCCACGGATCCTGTCGGCAAGCGGCTCAATGATCTCCTTGCCGTTCATCAGGTCTGTCATCGGGATTCCCTGTATCTCCTCGCCCAGGTTTTCAAAACAATCGACCTCACGGATGATCACATTGTGCGAAACATCCACAAGCCTCCTTGTCAGGTAACCCGAGTCCGCCGTACGAAGCGCCGTATCGGCCAGTCCTTTACGCGCGCCGTGCGTAGAGATAAAGAATTCCAGCACCGTCAGCCCCTCGCGGAAGTTCGCGCGAATGGGGATCGGGATGATTTTACCGTTGGGATCGGCCATCAGGCCACGCATACCGGCCAGCTGCCTGATCTGGTTGGTGGATCCACGCGCACCGGAATTGGCCATCATGTAGATCGGGTTGAACCTGTCCAGCGTACGCATAAGCGATTCCGTTACTTTGCCGGTTGTTTCCTCCCACACGCGGATCGCGTTGTCCTCCTGCTCGGACTCTGTTAAAAGCCCTCTTCTATATTGCTTTTCTATGTTTACAATTTGCGTTTCCGCCTCGGCGAGATATTGCTTTTTCTCCTCCGGGATTTTGATATCGGACACGGAAACCGTCACAGCGCCCACCGTTGAATAGTGGAAGCCCAGCTTCTTGATCTCATCCAGCACATACGATGTCTTCGTGGGGCCCAGCTTGGCAAAGCACAGGTCGACAACCTTGCCGATCTGCTTTTTGTCTACAAGCGTATCCACCTCAAACTTCAGCTCGTTCTCCGGGATGGAGCGGTCCATATACCCAAGATCCTGCGGAATCGCCTGGTTGAATATGACACGGCCAGTCGTCGTGCGGATCATACCCGTTTTCACTTCGCCGTTTATCTCTTTTGTTATGCGGATATTGACCATTGCCTGCAGGTCGATATTGCCCGTATTGTACGCAAGGATCGCCTCTTCCGGCGATGCAAAGTAGCTGTTTTCTCCCTTTGCGCCTTCCTTAGCGATTGTCAGGTAATAGGAACCTATGACCATATCCTGCGTGGGCGAAACGACCGGACGGCCGTCCTGCGGCTTCAATATATTATTGGCTGCCAGCATCAGGAAGCGCGCCTCTGCCTGCGCCTCTACCGAAAGCGGCACGTGCACGGCCATCTGGTCGCC
>DHOD01000126.1:6680-6807 GCA_002407725.1 Christensenella sp. UBA5399
CTGGTCGCCGTCAAAGTCGGCATTGTATGCAGTACATGCCAGCGGGTGCAGCTTGATCGCCTTACCCTCTACCAGCACAGGCTCGAACGCCTGGATGCCCAAACGGTGCAGCGTAGGCGCACGGTTC
>DHOD01000027.1 GCA_002407725.1 Christensenella sp. UBA5399
TACAAAGATTGGGGGCAGCCCAAGTATATAATATTTGGTACAGGAAATCAAAATATGTTAGAATGATGCGACGATGGTTTTTACAGATGGCATGAGACAGGTTCCGTGCAAGTCTTGCGCGAAACACGCCGAGGCATAGGCGAAGCGGTTCCAAATAACGCAGCTTTTTTTATTTGGAATCAGTATTAGGGGTTTGATATGAGTATATTGATCATTTTGCTTATCGCGCTGGCCGTACTGGCTATATATCTTTTTATGACCTGTGCGCAACGGATGCCGGATGACGGCAAGTGGTTGAAGGATTATAAATATGCCCACCGCGGGCTTCACGACCCATCCAGGCCGGAAAACACGCTGGCGGCTTTTACCGCCGCAATGGAGAAGGGTTACGGCATCGAGCTGGACATCCACCTCTCCAGTGACGGCGAATTGATTGTGTTTCACGACAACACGCTTGACCGGATCACGGGAATGACCGGCAAGGTCGAAGATTATTCCGCGGCGCAGCTTACACAGATGGCGGTCTGCGGTACCGGCCACACAATCCCTACATTAAAAGAAGTGCTGGCCGCAGTAGGTGGCCGTGTTCCCCTGCTGATCGAAACAAAAAACGAGGGCGGCGCAGGCCCGCTGGAAGTCCGGCTTTCCGCACTGATGAAGGATTACGATGGACATTTTGCCGTGCAGTCGTTCTCCCCTTTTTCAATAGGCTGGTTCGCCAAAAACGACCCCGGTGTGCTGCGTGGACAGCTCTCGTCCCGGTTCCATGAGGGTGCGGAGCATATTGCGCCCATCAAGCGCTTTGTCATCCGTCACATGCTGACCAATTTTCTGGCAAAACCACAGTTTGTCAGCTATGAGACAGACGGTATATCCAGCTCTATTATCCGCAGGATGCGCCGGTGCGGGTTGTATTCCCTTGTCTGGGTCGTCCGCAGTGCGAAAACACAGGCGGCCACTGCAAAGTACGTTGACACGATTATTTTTGAGGATTATACGCCATGACCCACAGTCAATCAAAAAAACCTAAAATACGGCCGGTGCTTTCCATCGTCACAGGCGCATGCTCGTTTCTGATGCTGTACGACCCTGCATGGTTTGTAGGGTTTGGCCTTGCGGTCGCGGCGCTTATCCTTGGTATCCCCTGCCTCAAAAATGAGGATGCGCGCATCAACCGCCCTGCCCTAGTTGGCATCGTGCTAACCATTGCCGGCACAATTGTCTTCGCCGCCACCAGTTTTATTGCGTCTTAGAGCAAATTAACTTAACATAGGCGGGCATCTTCGGGAAAATCAGCTTCATACAGCGTTGCAAAAGCTTGTCATATGTGCCGATATACCTGCGCTTTCGCGCCTTGCCTGAAACTGATTTTACTAGAACCTGCCGTAACCGACGCCAAGCTAATTGGCTCTAACCAGTTGATGTTTTATTGTATTTCAAATATAATCTAAACATAATCCAAAAAAAATTAAAGAAATTTCCCATCAAGGAGGAATTGGCTTTGCTGAAATTGTATAAAGGATTGCAGAAATACGCAAAGCAGATGGTCATCCTGATCATACTGTTGTGCGTCCAGTCGTTTGCCCTGCTGTTCCTGCCCAACCTGATGTCGGTCATTATTGACCAGGGCGTGGTGGCGGGCGATATCAATTTTATATTGAGAATGGGGCTGTTCATGCTGCTGATCGCATTGTGCGGTTCGGCATCCGCAATTGGCGTGGGCTATTTCGCCTCCAAAATCGGCGTGGGATTTTGTACGGACGTTCGCAAGCGGATGTTTAAACACGTGGGCAAATTTACGCTTGCGGAATTTGACCAGGTTGGCGCATCCTCACTGACCACACGCAGCACCAACGACATACTGCAATTGCAGAACTTTACGATCATGATGTTCCGGGTCATCATTCTCGCCCCCATCATGTGTGCGGGCGGCGTTATACTATCCATTAACAAGAATCCCCAGCTCGCGCTTGTTCTGGTGATATGCATGCCCGTCATCGTGCTGTTCCTTGTATTGATTCTGCGGCGGGCATTTCCCGTCTTCCATGCCATGCAGCACAAGCTGGACAGGGTCAACATGGTACTTCGCGAAAACATTACCGGCGTGCGCGTCATCCGCGCATTCACCGCCGAACAACGTGAAGAAGAACGCTTCCAGGAAGCCAACGCGGATATGACCCGCACATCCATCAAATCCCAGGTGATCATATCCACGCTGATGCCGATCCTGATGCTGATCATCAACATCGGTACTGTCATCGTCGTCTGGTTCGGCGGGCAGCAAATTTCACAGGGGACGATGTACGCAGGCGACCTGATGGCGTTTATACAATATTTGATGCTGATCATGTATGCACTGGTCATGATGTCGCTGATTTTTGCGATGGCGCCGCGGGCAAGTTCGTGCGCCGACAGGATCAACGAAGTACTGGCAATCCATCCTACAATCGTCAACCCCGCCAGCGCCAAAACACCCCCGCAACAAACCGGCGTTGTGGAATTTGAAAATGTGGAACTCACATACGGCGAAGCCGATATACCCGCAGTCGCCAACATTTCATTTACGGCGCGCCCCGGCCAAACGACTGCGATCATCGGCGCGACGGGCAGCGGCAAGTCGTCCATTATCGGCCTGATCCCCCGCCTGCGTGACGTGACCGGCGGCAGGGTGACCGTTGACGGTGTCGATGTGCGCGAATACGAGCTTGACGCCCTGCGCAGCCGCATCGGCTATGTGCCGCAGAGCGCAATGCTGTTCTCCGGCACCATCAAATCCAACATCGCCTACAAAAATGAAAGCATGACAATGGAACAGATTGTGCATGCGGCAAAAATCGCACAGGCGGATGATTTTATCATGCAGAAGAAAAAACAATACGACGATCCCATTGCCCAGGGAGGAACCAATGTATCGGGCGGCCAGCGGCAGCGCCTTACCATCGCGCGCGCCATTGCGTCGCAGGCCGATATACTGGTGTTTGACGACAGCTTCTCGGCGCTTGACTTCAAGACCGACGCGGCGCTTCGCCAAGCCATCAAGGAGAACGCGCAAAACGCCACCGTCATCATTGTGGCGCAGCGCATCAACACGATCATGAATGCCGACACCATACTGGTGCTGGACAAGGGCAGGATCGTGGGAGAAGGCAAACACGACGACCTGGTAAAAACCTGCGACGTATACGCGGAAATTGCCAGCACGCAACTCGCGTAAAGGGGGCGGTATACATGACAATGAACACCAATAAAAAAGCTTCGGATGCCAAAGCCTCCACTTTCTGGCCGACTGCCAAACGGCTGCTGGGCTACTTCAAACCTTACCGTAAAAAGGTGATCCTGATGTTTCTTTTTGCGGCGCTGGGCGTCGCCTTCCTGATCACCGGCCCGCGCCTGCTGGGGCATTCCACCGATATCATTATTCAGGGGATTGTATATGATTCCGCAGGCAATGTCGCGGACGCGCATGTCAACTTCCAGGCGCTCAAGGTCAACCTTGCCGTACTGCTGATTGTGTACGGGCTCTCCGCCCTGTTCACCTATTTGCAGCAGCGTACGACCGCACAGGTGGCACAGCGCACCATATACGACCTCAGGGAGGACGTCGATAAAAAAATCCAGCGCCTCCCGCTCAATTATTATGACACGCATACGCACGGGGATATCCTTTCCCGCACCACCACCGATATCGAGCAGATCAGTACCACAATCCAGCAGATGCTCGTGCAGTTCATTACGGCGGCCTTTACGATTATAGGCATCGTGATCATGATGTTCACCATCAGCTGGCAAATGTCCATCATTGCGCTCTGTGTGCTGCCTGCCGCGTTGTTCCTCTGTTCCATCGTCATCCGCAAATCGCAGAAGTACTTTCTGGGACAGCAGGATAAGCTGGGCACGGTCAACAGCTATGTGGAGGAGCAATATTCGGGCCACACCGTGATCAAGCTGTATGGGACGGAAGAGCGGACGGAGGATGCGTTTGACGCAATGAGCGACGCGCTTAACGAGGATGCGCGGCGCGCACAGTTTGCATCCAGCATTATGATGCCTGTGACCAATCTGGTGGGCAACATCGGCTATGTGGGCATCTGCGTGCTGGGCGGCATTATGACTTCCAACGGCAACCTGACGATCGGCGCCATCCAGTCGTTTATCCAGTACACCCAACAATTTACGCAGCCCATCATCCAAACGTCCAACATACTCAACCTGCTGCAATCCACCATTGCCGCGGCCGAGCGTGTTTTTGACCTGCTGGACGATCCCGAGCAAAGCCCCGAACGCGAGAATCTTCAAGTAATCGACCGCGCCAAGGGCGATATCGAATTTGACCATGTGCGGTTTGGATATTCGGCAGATAAAATACTGATTACAGATATGAACGCCAAAATCCAGCAAGGCCAGAAGGTAGGCATCTGCGGCCCGACGGGCGCAGGAAAAACCACGCTGGTCAACCTGCTGATGCGGTTTTATGACATCAGCGGCGGCAGCATCAAGATCGACGGCATCGACACACGCGACATGTCGCGCCAAAATGTGCGCAGATTGTTTGGCATGGTGTTGCAGGACACCTGGCTGTATTCGGCCAGTATACGCGACAACATCCGTTATGGCCGCCCCGAGGCCACAGACCAGGAAGTGGAAGAAGCCTGCAAAATGGCCAACGCGGATTACTTTATCAGTACGCTGCCCGAGGGGTACGATACGCCAATCGACGAATCCGCAAGCAATCTTTCCGCCGGACAAAAGCAGCTGCTGACAATCGCCCGTGCATTTTGCGCCGATCCGCAGATATTGATACTGGACGAAGCGACCAGCTCTGTCGATACCCGTACCGAGAAGCTGATTGCGGAAGCGATGGAGCGCCTTACCAAAGGCCGGACCAACTTCCAGATTGCGCATAGACTCTCCACAATACGCGACGCCGATCTGATACTGGTCATGAAGGACGGCGACATTGTAGAGCAGGGCAACCACGACCAATTGATGGAAAGGGACGGTGTCTACGCAGGCTTGTACAACAGCCAGTTTGCATGATGGATTAAATGATTTTGAAGCATAAAAACATTTTAATCATGCTGTCGTTTATTGCGGCCGGTGTCGCCCTGCCCTTTCTTTCGGGTATGGTGCACATAGAGCAGCATATTCTGCTCATGCAGGCTGTGGTAATAGTATGCGGTTTTTTCCTTCCGCTGAACATGGCAATTGTCTGCGCCGCCATCATCCCTTTTTTGTGCTGGCTGCTGCTGCAGTTTCCCACGTTTTTTCCCGCGCTGCCCGTCACCGTATGCCAAATGGTCGCCATTGTGTCGTTTATCAACATGATGCATTTTGCACTGGGGCTTAGCCCATTCAAGTCACTGCTGATTTCTATTTTGCTTGGTTGGCTGGTGCTTTTTTCCGCAGCATCGATCTTGTCATGGCTTGTCGCCGATTTCAGTGCGGTCTCTTATTCATTTGGCATCATTGCCGAGGGTTGGCCCGGGCTGATCGCACAGCTCCTGCTGATCCCGCTCTTTGTAACCCATTGGGAGAAACGGCACGCGATCAGGGTCGACACATAATATTAAACGAGGTACTTGATTTTATGTTTACTTGCATACTTTTTGACATTGACGGAACATTGCTGGACACCCAGAAGGCTTCCTCGCTCTCGGCGCAAAAAACGCTGGAGGACATGACGGGCAACGCCCCGCCCCTTGCCGAGCTGGATGCTTTATTTGGCGTGGCAAATCATTTAATGGCGCAAAAATACAATGTCGACCCGGTGCAGTACACGGAGATTGTCGACAGGCATTATGAGATTGTAAGTGCAAAATACAACCGCGTCTACCCTTTTGTGGTGGAGACGCTGGAGGAATTAACGCAAAAAGCGCTTACCCTGGGCATTATTACAGCAAAGTCGCGCTGGGAATACCAGCACGACTTTGGTCGGTTTGAATTGGAAAAATATTTTCGTATGGCTGTGACGGCCAGCGACGCCGACCCCAAACCCTCGCCTGCGCCCGTGGAAAAGTTTATCCAGGCGACCGGTGTTGACAGGGATGAAATACTGTTTTTGGGCGACGCGTCCGCCGACATCCGGTGCGCCCGCGCCGCTGGAATCTCTTTCGCCTTCGCAAACTGGAGCGGCAACAAGGTCATCACGGAATCCGATTACATACTGGACGATATCCGCGATCTACTGAATCTGCTCTGATATCAGTATTCGCTCTTCCTGCCATTCTCATTACCGCCCGCAAGCTTAAACCGGGCCACCAGGTCCTTCATCATTTGCGCCTGGCTGGAAAGCTGTTCGCTCGCGGCTGCGCTCTGCTCCGCGGTGGCCGAATTGTTTTGTACCACCGTGGATATCTGGTTTATCCCTTCATTGATATACTGCACCGCAGCAGACTGCTCCTTTGTCCCCTCTGATATCGCAGTAATTTTTTCAACAATTTCATTGGTCCCCTCTACGGCAGCAATCAGCGAATTCGCCGTATCATCCGCAATCCGGGATCCGTTCTCCACCGCATTGATCGATTTTTCTATCAGCACGGCCGTCTCATTGGACGCCTCCGCGCTTTTGCTTGCCAGGTTGCGTACCTCGTCGGCCACCACAGCAAACCCTTTGCCTGCCTCGCCTGCACGCGCGGCCTCTACGGCGGCATTCAGCGCCAGTATATTTGTCTGGAATGCGATATCCTCAATTGTCTTGATTATTTTCCCAATTTCATGTGAACTTGTGCTGATTTCCTGCATAGCGCCTATCATCTGCTGCATTTTTTCATTGCTGGCCAGCATCTCTGCGCCCACAGTCTCCACCTTCTCGCCCACAGAAACCGCATTTTCGGCATTTTCATTGATCCCAACCGCCGCCTGGCTTAATGTATCGGCCAGTTCCTGTACGGTAGCGGCCTGCTCTGTCGCGCCCTGTGCCAGTTCCTGCGCCCCACCGGAAACTTGCGACGAGCCTGTCGCCACCTGCCCCGCAGCTTTGTTGATCTCTCCAAATACGTCATTGTTATTTTCAACCATCTGTCGAAGCGCCTTGCCAACAACATCCTTATCTGAGGTGACCGCAACACTTACGGTCAAATCCCCTGTCGCTATCTTCCCAACTGCGTCTGCCTGCATGCGCATACGGCTGATGATGCGCTCAAACGCCGCCGACAGCTCTACAATTTCCTGCAATTGTGAATGTGCATCCACCGTGACATCCACCGCGCCCTCGCCCAACTCGTCTGCAATACCTACAATATTTTTGATCGGTGCAGCAATCTTATTGGCAGTCCGCCTGATCAGCAGCGTTGCAATCACGACCAGCGCGGCCGCAATCAACGCAGCCTTCCATAAGAAATCAATCAACGCATCCGTTTTCACATCTGTGTATTCGCCTACAAAGAGCATGCCCAGGACATCCCCTTCCGCATTTTTCAAAGGCGTATATTTCACAAACGCATCTTTCCCCAGTATCTGCGCCGTGCCTTCATAATCCTGACCGCCCAACACCTGTGCGCTTACATTTTCGGCCGCCGTTGTGCCTACCGCCCGCGTGCCGTCTTCATTGACCACGGTTGTAGCAAGCCTTTCGTTCCCTAAGAATATTGTAACTTCCGCCCCCAGCATTTCCTTCATCGAATCTACAAATGCCTCTGTATCCAGCCTGTACCCGGAGGACACCGCACCGATGATATTCCCGTCCGCATCCAACACAGGCGTGCCGCAGCGTACAGACAGCTTGACCGCGCTTCCCGGCTCCACTGTCGTATATGTTTCACCTTCCAGTGCTTTTATGACGTTCTCCTGCCCTGCAACACTGTCCCCATAATTATCCGGCTCATGGCTGCGGTAGACCACAACCCCGTCCACATCCGTTATTGTGCAAAAATCGACATCTAAACCAGCCTCCACTGCCTTAACGCTACTGGCAACCGCATCCCTGTCGCCCGCCTCCAGCGCCTGCTGAAACGCGTCATCAGATGCAACCATCATGGAATTAAGCTCCGCTCCATCATAGAGGTTCTCATATTCCGCAGTCAGCACCTTTGAATTTATGTTGATCGTATTGATCAACGTACTATCAAAAAAAGCAGAAAAAATAATGATGGCAGCTACAAGAATAATCGCTATAGCAGCTACCATAATCGTGATTGTTGGCAACATGATCCGTTTCTTTATACCCATAATTTTACTCCCCAGTCTATATGATACAGAAAAATGAAGAATTAGTAAGAATTCTGCTATATAATAGCATATTTAATGCAATAATTCAATATTTCCCCATGTTTTTTTCCAACTGTACAAGTATTAAAGGTTTTCCATGTTTATATTCCTTTTATTTTATAAAAATGAATTGACTGAAAAACGAAAATGATATAGAATAAACCGGTATGAACTTTGACAGGAACCGTCAATATGGTGGGCGTAGCTCAGTTGGTTAGAGCGCCAGGTTGTGGCCCTGGAGGTCGTGGGTTCGACTCCCATCGCTCACCCCATTTACTGATACGGCTCCTGCAATGCAGCGCGGTGATTTTGCCCGCATTCGTAATGGATGCCATTCCCATTGCGGATTAGTATTAGGCTCGTGGTGTAATGGTAACACACAAGACTTTGACTCTTGCGTTTCTGGTTCGAGCCCAGGCGAGCCTGCCAAAAAATACCCTGTACATTTTTTTTGTACTGTGATATAATATCGTTCGTGTCAAAAATGACCCGCTAGCTCAGTTGGTAGAGCATTTGACTTTTAATCAAAGGGTCCGGCGTTCGAATCGCCGGCGGGTCACCAGCAAAATCCGCTCACAGGGCGGGTTTTTCTTATGTCTGCACATTCAAATATTTCTCTTGATTTCGCGAGATTCGGTGCCGGTAATACCCGCGTAATACCCAAACTTCGCATAGAAAATAGGCCGCTTTAGAGCGACCTATTTATCATTTTATACAATCCAGTCTTTTGTGCGCGGATTTCACATCGCGTTCGACCACAGCCATGCGTTCTACAACTTCGTTGTGCTTCTCCACCTTTTTTTCCAGCCGCTCGATCCTGTAAACCGTCAGCCTAGACGACAAAACAATGCTCACTATTGTGGCGATCCCGGTCACCACCGATGTAATAATCGCAACCAGCACGCCCTCAGGTATCGGCCCCATTATCGTTGCCCTCCTCTGCTGTTTTCCCTTTAAATAGCTGCTTCCCAAACTCAAACGCGCCCACGGCCATCAGCCCCGACGCAATGCCGCCGACAAGGATTTCTATATCCCACGCCCAGGCATTCATCCAGCTGTTTAAAACGATCCCCAGCACGGCCAGTATCAGCGGGATGTACCTGTTCGGCAGCGCCGTGAACGTGTGCTTCAGTATGAAGCCAACCCCTACGCAAACCGCCATCACGATTAATATTATGTATTGCTCCAATATCTCCATATCACTTACCCCCATTTTCCGCCGAAGGATTCCCATGTCTTTTGACCGATCTTCCCGTCTACCTTCAGCCCCTTTACTTCCTGGTATTTTTCAACCGCCTCTTTGGTCGCCCCGCCGAAAACACCGTCCGCACCCGTCGATCCCACACCGCATTTCGCATTGATAAGAAATCGCTGCGCCTGCTGCACGTCGTCGCCTCTCATGTATGGCGTGGACAACTTCAATGTTCGGCTAAGTCCCGGCCTGCTTGTCGGTGCTGGCTCCGGCGTCGGCTCATCGGGAACACTCCCCGCAAAGAATCTATCCGGCCTGCCATATGCGTTCCAGTAGCTTGTACCGCTGGCGTTCAGGGCCCTTTTTACAACGCCCTCGTCCCTGCCTTTCGCCTCAATCACATTCAACGAATCATCAACCACAACGCCCACATGGTAAGCATTCCCGTTGCTTACCCGAAACACAAAATCGCCTTTTTTGATGCCCTCCCGGCCGCCGATCTTCGTGCAAAGGTTCCGCAGGCCATTCGCCGTCGTGTCGTACCCCAGCAACCCCTCTTTCATGAGCCAATACACAATAAGCCCCGAGCAATCGAACAGCCGCGCCACATCGCCGTCCCCCGCCGCAACAACCTTGTTTTTCTGCGCGATCGCCCTGTTTGCATTGCCGGTGCTGGTCTCCATGTTCCTGATTTTTGAATCGGACGTGGTTTTCAGCATTTCGCCTTGCCCGCCCCACACATAGATCGAGTGGTTACCCACCTGTTCCTCCAAATACTTAATAAAATTTAACATCCCTATTCCTCCTTTTTTATTACCACTGTATATCAAATTCGAAGCTCCATATATTACCAACATTATTAAGTCCGTCACTTTGAGGCCAACCACCCGCCGAACCCGCGCTTGCGTAAATTCTACCGGGTGCGCCCCATAATATATCGTCAGTGCCCCGTTTAAAATTTATTACAGACATAAAACCCGACTCGTATAAAGTTGGCGTATAAGAATTTCCTGTATTTGTACCAGCAACCTTGACATCTAATGGCACATAACTAGCCTGAGTGGTCACTCTACCATCAGTTAAGGCTACTTGTGTTTTTAATGTAGAAAACAGATCAATCATTTTTGTAATATTAAGCCCGTAATTGAATGCGGAACTAGACGGACTTGTATTTGTTACAACGCGCAATTTACATACCGCTGTTGCATGAGTTTGAAAAATAGTAAGCTTAATAACGCCCACACCAGTCATATTGTTGTACGCACTACCCATTATCCCTGAAGTGTTTCCTAGAATTAGTGTCTGTATTTTGGGATAATCGGCAGGCGCGCCCTCGGCTATGGGTCTCCCATATACATCAACAACCTCATTTGCCGCATTCTTGGCTTGCACTGCGCCACTGCTTTTCACAATCATTCTGTCGTAGGTAGTATCCTGCGCCTCTGGAGAATTCAAGGTCTTCAACGCGCCCCACACCTGCGTCACCGTCAGGTCTTGCGGCGCACCTGCGGTAGTGATCCGCCCTTTGATAGTATTGGCCGCCATGTTCGCCATCTTTGCGTTTGTTATGGCCCCGCTTGCCACAGTCGCCAAAGCCGTCGAGCTGTTCACTGCTAAATCACCGCCGCTTTTGATGCCGCCCAACACCGATGTCGTCGCAATATTCACCGGCCCCGGTATCCCCTGCGCGCCCGTATCGCCTTTGTCGCCTTTGTCGCCTTTAGCTCCTGTTGCGCCTGTCGGCCCTACCGCTCCAGTGTCGCCCTTCGGCCCTGTGTTCCCCTGGTTTCCTTTTGGCCCCTGCGGCCCTTGGATTCCCTGGCTGCCCTGGGGCCCCTGCTCACCGGGCTCCCCTTGCGCTCCCTGTGGGCCCTGCATACTCCCGATGTCCGTCCATTGTCCTGTGTCCACATCCCACAGATACACCGTATTGTTTGTCGCCGAGCCCACCGCATACGCGTCTCCCGCGCTTCCCGTGGTGTGTTCCGCCCGGAGTGCTTCTATTGTCAGGTAGCGCCCAAGAATCACAAAGGAGGTTCCGTCTTTTTCAGCGTCCCCTTTGTCCCCCTTGTCGCCTTTCAGCCCTTGTATACCCTGCGCGCCCCGTTCACCCTGGGGGCCTTGTGCGCCTTGCTCTCCCTGCGGCCCTTGTGGCCCTTGTATGCCCTGATCGCCCTGTGATCCTACCGGCCCCTGTTCGCCTTTTTCGCAGTGTCACCTTTCTCGCCGCGAAGGCCCCGTTCACCTTGCGGCCCCTGTATTCCCTGATCACCTTTTTCGCCTTGGCTGCCTTGGTCGCCTTTTTCGCCTCTGAACGCGCCGCTTTCATAATCGGCCTTCACCTGGTTGTACAGCTCAACCCTGCCCGTTTCCGCGTTTGCCCGGTCACCTTCGGCTGTTTCGATGCCGTTCTCCAGCGCTTTCAGCTCGCCCATCGCCTCCACCAGCGCACTAAACTCATTGGTGGATTCCACCGTATCGTCCCCGTAAAGCGTATCGCCCACGTTGATCTCAAAATACGGGCTGTACAGCACCGCGCCCCCATCACCATAAATCGTATACTCGCACTTCACGATCCCTGGCGCAAGGAGCGTCTGCTGCGTCATGACATGCGTGATCACATTCCCCGACACTTCGCAGTCGTTGTACACAATCGTATCATCCGGCTTGATTGCACGCAGTACAACCGTGGCATCGCCGGTAATCGTGTATTTCCCCGCGCCATTGTAAAGATACGCCACAATCTCGCGCGATCTTGTGTCGCCTTCCTTCACGTATATAGTCGCCTGATTCCCCGGTTTCCCAACGTCCAGTTTCACCTCATACCGTACAGTATCCATAATATCCCGCCTCCAATTTCATTCTATCAGCCTGCGCAGGCCCGCATACCCCCCGCCAGGGTATCAATTTTCCTCCAGCCATTTCGCAAACGTGTCGTACGTGTAATACTGATTTCCCGTTTTATTTACCAGGTCAAGCCCCAGCAACGTATTTTCGATCTGCCGGGCCGCCACCGAATTACCATTGCTCACTGCATCGATATACAATGGCTTTAGCTTCCGGGTGATACTGTGGCGTGCCCCCCAATCCTTGA
>DHOD01000073.1:0-3966 GCA_002407725.1 Christensenella sp. UBA5399
CCAAAAGGCCGGGGAGTCTCTTTGCGTCCATCCTGCCAAGGAGAGGCTCGAAACAAACGAAGCGGTGAAAGCCCTCCGGCAGCTGCGTGACTTTGGCCACGTCTTCCGGTTCCGTGATGCTGGTTCCAAGCCAGACATTTTCGAAGCTCCCGTATGCCTCGACTGTCTTCGGGTATCGTTCCGGATTCTTGGTCAGGAATAGATAATTGTGCCATGGGGCCGCTGCGCAGGCCGCCAGCACTTCTCTGATCCAATCGTCGGGTACCCATTCTCCGAAAAGATCCGCCATGCTGCATACGAAAATGTTCGCGGGTTTCTTCTTCTGCGCTGGCATCGGTAAGCGGTACCTGTGAAGGGTCGGTTCAAAAGGTACCGGCAGGGGTATCACTTTCCCTTGGTTGTTCTTGAACGGCTCCTCCAATACCCAGAGCCCTTTGCCGGGTATGCTCTGCAACTGGTCGCTGGCTTTGTTGAGGCGTATGTCTCCGCAGAAGCGCTGCGCCTGCTTCCTCGCGAAGCAATACACGCAGTTGCTCTCGCAGCCGGTTACGGGATTCCATGAGAAGTCACAAAAGTCAACTTCTGACTTGTTCATCATCTCATCATCCCCTTCCATATCGATTATAAACGTCTCCGTTTATGAAGTCAAGAATAAGCCACTGCGAGCTTTTGCCCGTGGTGGCTTTGTCATTTTATTATTGATAAGTCGTGGGTTCGTTGCCTGAGTTTAGTATTCGCTCGGGAAAAGGATTGTTGTCACCGACCTATCCCACTCGGTTATGATCCAGACCGTGCCCTTGGTGATCGGGTATGCTGCCAGTACCCGCTCGCCGATCTGCACGGCCTCGTCATTCTGGAGCCGGTCTTCTTCGCATAGTTCTCCCCAGTCATGCTGCTGGTAAAGTCTAAAGGCTGCCGCTATCTCCGTGACAAAGACAGCGCTCCGCTCTATCTCCTCTGCGATTCCTCTGGTAGCTACAATCTGTCCATATTCCATTCCTCCCGCTCCTTCCTGCTGGTATAAGCCTGATTCTAACCTTTACCTGCTGCAGGTGAAAGGAAAAGCGGGTGGGTCTTTTCCAGCGCCTTCTCTCCGTGGATGTAAGCTGGTCTTATATCTGTGAAAGGAGGTGATTTTATGATTATTGCTACTCGCTTTGTTGTGGATTTCGACGTGGAGCGCGGTGTGTTTTTCATCGTTAACCGGGACGCTCCGGTCTGTCCGGACTGTGGGCAGCTGCTCTCTGGGTATCTTCTCTATCATGAGTTCGAAGCCTTGAAGCTCTTCATCGGTCAGGCTTGAAAAATCGAGCTCATCGGTGATTTGAAAGGCGACGGTCCCCTCATGCGTGACTGTGGCTTCTCCGGTGATCTGCCTGTTTTCTGTAACTTCTCCTCGGGAAAGCCTCTCGATCTTGACGCCAATGTCGAACATGCGCACGATGTCGGCTGCGCTTAGTTCTTCCTCTGGTATGAGCAGGAGGCGCTTGGCGGCTTTCTTGATCATCTGAGATGCGAGCTCCGCATGGTCCTTGCGCATCTTCAAGATGGCTGCTTCATTCTGTGCTCTGGCCTTGCGCTCCATCTCCATGTCGTATGCCTCAGCTCTCGCTACCCATTGAAGGCTGGAGGACAGTTTGTCCAGATAGCGCTTGGGTGATCCGATCGTAACAGAGAGAACGCGAATGCTCCGACGGCTTGATGGGTCGCCCGGGATTTTCATATCCCTGTATGCGCAGAATTTGTCATACTGTCCGACGGTTTCCCCGGGGAGCCGCTCCCAAAACTCAGCCTTTTCTGTCTGCTTTGCCATTTGTGCACCTCCTCTCTGGTAGCTCGTTGGTACCCGTTTACTTAGTACGGCTCTTTAAATATCTGTTGGATACGGGGCATTGCATGCTCGATGATAGGTTCCTCAAACGGGCGGGCTGCTATTCTGCCGTCCTTGGTCCCTGTCTGCAGTATCGGCGCATACTTAACGTCGGTTGTGATTGCAGGTTTTACTGTCAGCACCTTGCCTGTGCTCTCCGATCCGGTTTGTGGCCTCCAGCTCATTCTTAGGTTTCCGCTTCTTTGTGCCGGTGGCTCTCCGGGTGCCGAAGCTCTATACTTAGCTTTTTTGGTAAACGGCACTCTGTATTCTCTACCCGAGCGTTCCCCTTTCAGTACATAAAGCGCCGAGCTTCGGAGCTCATTAGCCGCTCTGTATGCTCTTGCCTTGACTTGTTGCGATATTTCTTGTACCGCTTCATCAACGGCCTTGTCTATGTTGATCCTCATGCTACAGCGCCTCCTTTAAGAGGCATGTTTACAAAGATGCGGGCGAGGCGTTCCGCGAGCTCGTCTCCGATGTCGTCGGCCATGCTGCGTATGTGCGCCTTCAAGACGGTTAGAATTTGCTCGTCGTCTCCTGCGTTGCCTGTTCCTATTGTAAACTCCGGATTTGCCGAGACGTCTATCTTGATTGTGACTCCGCTTCCGCTGTTTCCAGCCGCTACCGGAACGTCGCCGCCATCGGCTTGAATGCCTCCGATGATGCCTCCGTTTGCGTATGGCCGTACTCCCAGCAGCTCGCCTGTCTCTCTCCATAGGTCGATGCCTCGGGTTCTTCTGCTTGGCGACAATGGGATGATGCTCTCCGCTCCCGCTTCTGCGACGAGTCCCATGTGCGGTTGCGTAAATATGCCGCCGTATGCGTGTTTGGACGCTCCGTACTTGGCTCCGCTTTTGGCGTCGCTATATCCGGCACTGAAGAAGCCGGTAATGCTTCCCCATACGTCCTTGAAAAAGTTTGGGATTGTGTCTGTGAAAAATCCCTTGATGCTTCCCCATATGCTCGATGCGATCGTGGGGAGGGTTTGGGTGAAAAAGCCGATTATCGAATTCCACAGGTCTGTGAAAAACAGCGGTATTGTCTGGGTGAAAAACGGCAGGAGGTTGTTGTTCCATACGTCCGTCGCCCATGTCGGCAGGGTGGATGTGAAGAAGGTCGTTATTCCGTTCCAAAGCCCGCCGAAAAATGCCGGGATGTCTTGGGTAAAGAAGGGGACTATCCCGTTATTCCACGTGTCCGATACCCACGTTGGGAGCGTCGATGTAAAAAACGTCTTGATCCCGTTCCAAATCCCGGAAAAGAACGCCGGGATGTCCTGCGTGAAAAACGGGACGATGTGCCCGTTCCAGATGTTGGACGCCCAAGTCGGCAGGGTTGAAGTGAAAAATGTCTTGATGCCTCCCCACAGGTTTCCGAAAAACGCCGGGATGTCCTGCGTGAAGAATATCTCCGCCTTACCTACCGCGTAGCCTATTGCGTATGGGATCGTCTCCGTGAAGAAGTTTCCGACTCCCTCCCAGAATTCCGTCCATTTCTCCGGCAGTGTCTCGGTGAAAAACGTCGACACACTGTCCGTCAGGCTTCCCCACCATTTGGGTATCGTGGTTGTGAAAAACCCGCCGACTCCTCCCCAGAAGCTGTTCCATCCCTTCGGGAGCGTCTTGGTGAAAAAGTCCCCGATTGCTTTCCCTGACGTTGATAACCAGCCGCCCGGGTCGCTTGCGTCTGATAGTGCCTTGCCTGCTTTGTTTCCTCCGAGAAGCGCGCCGACGCCTCCGACGCCTGCTCCTACGAGCGCACCTATGGCCGTTCCTACGCCGGGTACCACGGAGCCTATAAGTGCTCCGGCTCCTGCGCCTGCTCCGACCATTCCGGCTTTTGTTCCGGATGTGACGTATTCGTCCTTGGCTCCTTTGGTGTCTCCGGCTTTGCCTTTGCCGATGCCTTGGAATAGGTCAATTGCTGCGCTGCCAAGGCCAAGGATGCCCCCGATTATGCCTGTGCTTCCTGCTGCACCTGCAGCTGCAGCTCCGCCTACTGTGGTTGCTGTGCTTCCGAGTGCGATTCCAGCCTTGGCGAGCCCCGCCGTGAGCATGCTACCTGTTGTGCCGAGGACGATATCAGTTCCGGCT
>DHOD01000073.1:4122-9929 GCA_002407725.1 Christensenella sp. UBA5399
CTGCTGCGGTTGGTGCAGTAATTACATAACCGCTGCCGAGGCCACTTGCCGCGCCTGCTGCTCCTGCAGCTGCCGGTAGTGCCAGCTGTGCCCCACCTGTTAGCAAAGCCCTTCCTGCGGCGGCTCCGGCAGTGACGGCTGCTGTTCCGGCTGCTGCTCCACCTGCAGATGTAAGCAGATTATGCCTCGCAGACGTTGCCATCGTTACCGCCTCCTCGCCTCGCCGCTCCAAGCTCCATAATGGCCTGCCGGACTTCCGCTTTTTCATCAGGGGGGAGCTCCTCCCGAAGTTTGCGGCAGAATGTCGACTCCGCGCATCCCAGACGCTTTGCAATCTGCCAATGGGCCACGTTTGCGTCCTTGGCCTCTCTCCTAATATCGATATTGGCTTTACTCATTTCGCGCCCTCCTTTGCATATAATTGTTGCTGTTGCTATTGACCTTTGATTAGTATTGGTGTAATATAGTCTTAGTATAAAGTCTTGCTGCTGTTGTTGTCAACTGGATAGAGCAAGTTCAACAATGTTGTTCAATTTCGGCATTTGTAGTGCTTGACCAGCGCTTCTTTGTCGATATTGTTAAACAAAAAGGAGGCCGAAAATGGGAAAAAGTAAAATAAACGAAACCGAGGCGCAGGTGCGCGAGTGCTTTTCTGAACGCCTTCTTGGTTTACGCAAAGGGCGGAAACTCTCGCAGGATGAATTCGGTGTCGCTTTGGGATTGTCCCGCGGCAGTATCAGCTATTATGAAAAGCAGAGCAGGACGGCTCCAATTGACGTTTTGTATGCCGTTGCGGATTATTTCAGAGTGTCCACTGATTTCCTGCTGGGTCTCAAGGAGGAGCCTGATCCGTATATCAAAGAAGTTGAGCCCGGCCGACTTGGGACCTCTCGTTATATGCCACCGCGTATGGCCGATGAAGTATCAGCTCTGGCAGCTCGGCAGTCTGAATTATGGAGCGCCTTTGCCCGATCGTCGCTATCACTTCCACCGGAGTCTAGATTGCGGGATAGTCTTTTCGTTGCCGTAATGGGTACGGTGGACGCTTACATGGTCGCGGCGCAGTCCCTCCAATCAGGGAAGCCCTTAGCGGAGTTAGTCTCTGCTCTCCAGTCTGCCGGGGTATCCGCCGAGCTTTCCATGTCTATCCTCGCTCAGGTCTCCGTTCTCCAAGGCAATGAGGCCGATTCTGGTCATGTGGATAGAGAATAGGCATAAAAAATAAGCCCCTGTCCGGTACCCGGCTGGAGCTCAGTGAAGGGAGGTGCTGCGTTGCCTGTTTATAAGGACGAAGAAAGAAAATCATGGTATGTCTGGTTCCGCTATAAGGACTGGTCCGGGACCGTCCGGCAGCATAAAAAGCGCGGCTTCGCTAAGAAATCGGAAGCCGCCCAATATGAGCGGGACTTTCTGAAAAAGCAAAGCGGAAGCTGCGACATGGCCTTCGGCTCCATGGTTGAGCTCTATATGGAGGATTGCAAGACGCGGCTCCGTTCTACGACTTATGAAAGCAAAAAGTATCTCATTGATTCGAAGGTCCTTCCGGCCTTGAAGGACTTGCCTGTCAATGCGATCACTCCGGCAGTGGTCCGAAAGTGGCAGAATGACCTTCTTAATGACGAGGCCGATTACGCGCCCACCTACATAAAAACGATAAATAATCAGCTGTCGGCTATCTTCAATTTTGCAAAGCGTTATTATGGCCTGCAGGTAAATCCTGCGGCGGTCGCCGGTTCTGTCGGTAAGAAGAACGCCGAGGCTATGCAGTTCTGGACGCAGGACGAGTTTCAGTGCTTCGCCGCTGCCATTTCGGACAAGCCCCCCTCGTTTGCTGTTTTTAACACTTTATTCTGGACCGGCATGCGTTCCGGAGAGCTCCTCGCTCTTACCTTGGATGATGTGAGCTTCGAGGCTAAAACGATAAGCATTACAAAAAGCTATGCGCGCCTTGGAAGCAAAGACATTATTTCTCCTCCAAAGACGCCGAAAAGCCGCCGCGTGATTACGGTGCCTGACTTCCTTTTGGATGTCCTGCAGGATTACGCTGGCCGCTTATATGACTATGATCCTTCGGAGCGGTTGTTCGCCTATACAAAAAGCTATCTCCAGAGTGAAATGGTCCGGGGGTGTAAGAAGTCGGGAGTCAAAAAAATACGCGTGCATGACCTCCGCCATTCGCACGCGTCGTTATTGATTGAGCTTGGGTTTTCTCCGCTGCTTATATCCGAGCGCCTTGGCCATGAAAACGTGGAAACGACGCTTAGCATATATGCTCATCTTTATCCCAATAAGCACGGGGAAGTGTCGGACAAGCTGAATGTCCTTTATGCCCCGGAAAATGGACTAAAAAGCAGCGAAAAACCCGAGAATTTTGAATAATGCTTCCATACCGCTACCACGGCTATAAACAATGCCCCGAAACATCCTTATATTACTGGGTTCCGGGGCATTGTGGCATCTACTCCCATTCAATGGTTGCCGGTGGCTTGGGTGACATATCATAAAGGACACGATTGACACCATCCACTTCAGTCAGAATGCGATCGGTAATTTTCTGCAGAACATCCCAATCGATCCGTTCAATGGAAGCGGTCATAGCATCCACGGTATTGACGGCACGGAGAATCACCGGATAGGCATCCAACCGCGCCCCGTCTTTCACGCCCACCGATTTGAAATCGGGCACCGCCGTGAAATACTGCCAAACTTTACCCGCAAGACCGGCATTTTCAAACTCTTCCTGCAAAATGGCATCCGCATCCCGCACTATGCGCAGGCGTTCTCTGGTGATGGCACCTAAACATCTGACACCCAGACCGGGGCCGGGGAAAGGCTGCCGATAGACCATGGAAGCCGGCAAACCCAATGCCACCCCGCAGGCACGTACTTCATCCTTAAATAAAAATTTGATGGGTTCTACCAAGTCAAATTTTAAATCCTCCGGTAACCCCCCCACATTGTGATGGGATTTGACCATTTTGGCAGTTTTGGTACCGCTTTCCACAATATCGGGATAAATGGTACCTTGGGCAAGAAACTCAATGCCTTTTAGCTTTCCGGCTTCTTCTTCAAACACGCGAATGAATTCCGCGCCGATGATTTTTCTCTTCTCTTCGGGATTCGATACGCCCGCAAGCTTATAAAGAAAACGGTCAGTGGCATCCACATAGACCAAATTGGCATGCATTTGGTTGCGGAACAAGGCAACGACCTGCTCGCTTTCCCCTTTGCGCATCAAACCATGATTTACATGGACGCATTCCAACTGATGACCGATGGCTTTGATCAAAAGCGCAGCAACCACGGAAGAATCCACACCGCCGGACAGCGCCAACAAGACTTTTTTGTTACCCACCTGACGGCGGATCAAGGCAACCTGGTCGGCAATGAAATTTTCCATATTCCAGTTTGCCTCGGCTTTGCAAACATCAAACACAAAGGGTCTTAGCACGTCCTGCAAATCCTTGTCGCAAGCAGGCATCGCACCTAAATCCATTGGCTTTTTCCCCTTGTGATCAATTACAAACAAGGGTTTTTGGCTTTCATATACACAATCGGCAGCGTCGATTTTCACACCATCCACAAGGTTGTTTTTACCGCCGTTTAATATGATCCCCTTAACATGGGAAAGAGAGGCCATTTCTTGTTCCAAAATGTCATGGGGATAAATTTCGCTGTAAACCCCCAAGGAACGGATGGCTCTGGCAAGACGGGAATTGTCCTCGCTTCCCAAATCCACAATCAAAATCATTCCCTGCTGCATAACGATCCCTTCTTTCAAACATTAAAACATTACAATATATTGATCCCGGTGCGCGCCCACCGATACATACTTGATGGGGCAGCAAACCGCCTTTTCAATGAAGCGGATATACGCCAGAGCGGCTTGCGGAAGCTCTTCTTTGGTTCTGCAATGAGAGATATCACACGTCCAGCCTTTCCAATACGCATATACGGGCTTTGCCGAAAACAAACGGTCCCCCGCAGGAAATTCCTCGATGATTTCCCCATTCACATCATAGGCAACGCAAACAGGAATTTCTTTCATGTGAGATAAAACATCCAACTTGGTCAAGGCAATTTCGGTAGCTCCCTGCATAGCAGTCCCATAGCGGGATGCCGGCACATCGAATCCGCCCACTCTTCTGGGTCTGCCGGTTGCCGCGCCGTATTCACCACCCGCTTCCCGCAATTCATTTCCCTGTTCCCCGCACAATTCACAGGTAAAAGGTCCTTCCCCCACACAGCTGGAATAAGCCTTCATGACACCGATGACGTTGTCCAGACAAAATCCGGGTACACCGGCGCCCACGGGGGCATAGGCAGCGATGGTGGAGGAGGAAGAGGTATACGGATATATCCCAAAATCAATATCACGCAACGCGCCCAACTGGGCTTCAAATATTATTTTTTTGCCCTCTTTGGCGGCGCGGGTCAGGAAAGCAGAGGTATCACAAATAAAGGGCTTGAGTATTTCGCCATAGGTATGGAGCCAATCCATCATATCATCCACGGAAACGGGGGCATTTTCATACCCTTTGTGAATCGTCAGGTTTTTCCATTCCACGATGCGTTCCACTTTGCTTCGCAGCGTATCGGGAGCGAGCAAATCCCCCATACGAATGCCTTTTTTCATATACTTATCCGCATATACAGGCGCAATGCCGCGACGGGTGGAACCAAACTTGGCATCCCCCAACCGATCTTCTTCTAAAACATCCAGCAATTTGTGATAGGGCATACAAATGGTGGCACAATTGCTAATGCGAAGATTTTCGGGACGAACCATCATGCCTTTATCCGCCAATTTACCGATTTCACCGCACAAATGGGCGATATCGATGACCATGCCGTTCCCCATCACATTGACGATTTCTTCTCGCAAAATACCGGAAGGAAGCAGGTTGAGAACAAATTTACCTTTTTCGTTGATGACCGTGTGACCGGCGTTGTTACCGCCTTGATACCGCACAACCATGTCATACTCCTGACTCAACAGATCCACCATGCGTCCTTTACCTTCGTCGCCCCAGTTGGTTCCTACGATTGCAGTCAGCATACTTTTTCTCCTATACTGAAATACTAACATCCATCCCCAGCAAAGAGGCGTTTTCCTCTAAAATCGGACGAATGATATCATACAAAAACTCCTCCGTTTGTTCTTTGGCACGGCCGATAAACTGTTCAACGGACAGAATCGAGTCCAATTCCTCCCGGGTCAGATGGAACCGTTCATCCGCCAGAATGCGATCCAACAAATCATTGTCTTTACCCCGCAGTTTGATTTCTTTTGCCGTTGCCACGGAATGTTCCCGGATGGCTTCATGCAATGCCTGCCGATCGCCGCCTTTTTTCACACAATGCATCAAAATGTTTTCGGTGGCCATGAAAGGCAGTTCTTCGTTGAGATGTTTACCCATCACGGCAGGATACACGCGAATTCCCCGTACAATGTTCAGCAGTAAGGACAAAATACCATCGATGCACAAAAAGGCTTCGGGAATGCTGATTCTCCGGTTGGCGGAATCGTCTAAGGTCCTTTCAAACCATTGCCCCGCCGCGGTCATGGCAGGATTCATGGCATCTGCCATGACATAGCGCGCCAAAGAACCAATGCGCTCACTGCGCATGGGATTGCGTTTGTACGCCATGGCGGAAGAACCGATTTGTTTGGATTCAAAGGGTTCGTCCACTTCTTTTAGGTGAGACAACAGACGAATATCATTGGAAAACTTAGCAGCAGACTGAGCAATGCCGCTGAGCACCGACATAATTTGAGCATCCACTTTTCTGGAATAGGTCTGACC
>DHOD01000073.1:10080-11041 GCA_002407725.1 Christensenella sp. UBA5399
CACTTTTCTGGAATAGGTCTGACCCGACACGGGGTAAACAGCCGAGAACCCCATTTTTTCTGCAATTTTTTGTTCCAGCCCTTTGACTTTTGCATGGTCGCCTTCAAAAAGGGCCAAAAAACTGGCGCCTGTCCCCGTGGTTCCCTTGCAGCCGAGCAGTTTGATATGGTCCAGCTCAAATTCCAGCCGTTCATAGTCCATGAGCAGATCATGGAGCCATAGGGTAGCTCGCTTGCCCATGGTGGTGGGCTGGGCAGCCTGGAAGTGGGTAAATGCCAAGCAGGGTGTGTTTTTATATTTTTCGGCAAAATCCGCCACGGCATCCATCGCGTTAAGAAGGAGCTGTTTGACCAACTGCAACGCAGACCGCATTTGGATGATATCGGTGTTGTCCCCTACGTAACAGGAAGTTGCGCCCAAATGGAGAATGCTTTTTGCCACAGGACACTGTTCCCCATAGGCCAAAACATGGGACATCACATCATGGCGCACTTCTTTTTCGTACGCCTCGGCCACATCGTAATTGATGGTATAAACAAACCGCTTCATTTCGGCAATTTGTTCATCGGTAATGGGAATTCCCAACTCTTGTTCACTTTCGGCAAGGGCAATCCACAGTTTTCGCCAGGTGGAAAACTTATAATCATCCGAAAAAATCTTCTGCATTTTTTTGCCGGCATATCGCTTGCCAAGCGGGCTCTGATAATGGTCTCTCAAGAACAACCCTCCTAAATAAAAAAATCACAAAAATTCTTTTGTGATGGAATAAGCTGCATTTTCCAGTTCTACGTTAGTATAAAACAGAGCCTGATATTTGTCAAGACTTTTACACAATTGTGAACATTTACTCTTCCTCTCCTGAATCTAATTGTTATCACTTTACAGATATGAAAAAATAACATATACTGTTATAAGAATTGTACCCGAAAAGAGGTTAACCCATGCGTAGACGTTATCTATT
>DHOD01000073.1:11146-14177 GCA_002407725.1 Christensenella sp. UBA5399
CATGCGTAGACGTTATCTATTTCTGACCGCTCTGCTGGTTTTATCCACCATGATGCCGGCATGTCAAGAGAAAAAGCCTTCAGAGCCTTCAAAATCTACCGATTTGCAAAACGGATCAGAAGTCCTTACCGAGATTGATATTATGATACAGTTGCCGTATTTTCCCCAAGAATATTTTAGCCGCTACATCGCCTATATGGAATCCAACCTGGATTTGACCCTTGAACAGGTGGTGACCCATGTCAATGTAGGCCTGGATTTCCCCTATTACAGTGAAGAAATCATGTCCGAAGCTCTGAACATTGGCACCAACTTATTCTTGGTGAATAAGTATCATTACTTGACTGCCGATTTTGTACCTGCCGGACTAGTGACCATTGCCAAAGACTGTACCACCCGCAATTTGTCTCTGTCTGAAGAAGCCGCCCGGGCATTTGAAGACCTTTGCCGGGCTGCCAAAAAAGCCGGCTATCCCATTTTGGGGATGTCCGCCTACCGCTCCTATGCTTATCAGCAAAACTTGTATAACAGCTACCTTGCGGTAGACGATCAGGCAACCGTAGACACCTACAGTGCCAGGCCCGGTCATTCCGAACACCAAACCGGGCTTGCCATCGACGTACAGGATAATACCCTTCCCTACAATCAGTTTAGCGAAACCCCTTCCTTTCAATGGGCACTGGACAACCTGCATACCTATGGCTTCATCATCCATTACACCCCGGATAAAAAATTTGAAACCGGATTTATGAGTGAACCCTGGCATTTTCGCTATGTGGGAAAAGAAGTGGCGACTTATTTGTATACCCACAACAAAAACCATCCCGATGACACCCTCTCCCTAGACGAATACATTGCCAGAGAAATCAGCAAACCCTATTCACTGGCAATCACTGCCGATTAATACGAATCCGAAACACTCTTTGCCCCCAAGCAAAGAGTGTTTTTTTGCGGTGCATCAGCGCGGCTGGACGCCGGTGGATGGGGGGATACCCTCCGCAGTGTGAATTTTTCTCCTTACAGCATATAAATACATCGATTTCAACACTGTTATTTTGCCCGAAACCCCACAGGTACTCTTGTGACTTCTTGCATTTTAAGCGAAAAATATTGACAAGTGAAGCATTGCCATGTATAATGTTTTTATCAATATGTGGAGGTGTTTTTCATGGCATATAAAATTGATGCAGATGCTTGTATCGGATGTGCCGCTTGCGTGGACGAATGCCCCGTTAACGCTATCAGCGATAAGGACGGCAAATGCGAAATCAATCCCGACGAGTGCATTGAATGCGGCGCTTGCGCAGACGTCTGTCCCGTCGACGCTCCCAAGGAAGCGTAAACAAAGCAAAAAGCGTGGGATTTTCCCACGCATTTTGGATTGTCAAGAAACCATCAGGCCTAGAAAAATCGTGCCAGGCGAGGCACCGGGTTTTGCAACGGCGCATACCGGCTGTATGTAACCGAAGTATGCATACCCTTGCAACGATACAAACAACATGCAGGATGCGTTTTGCGGGTGCCCGACTTTTTCGACGGCCTGAAGCGTGGGATGTTCCCGCGCTTTTTTCGTATGGGAGCCTATATGGATATTCGGAAAGACTATTTGTTTGACAATGTGTTCGTATATCAGAATCCTTCGTTGTATGCTTTCGGTACCGACGCCGTTTTGCTTGCCGCCTTTACCCGCATCAGACCCGGCAGCGTGGGTATGGAATTGTGTGCGGGTAACGGGGTTATTTCATTGATGCTGGCAAAAAGAAAAAAGCCCTCCCATATCACCGCCGTAGAAATACAGGAAGCCTGTGCGGATTTGGCAAAAATGAGCGTAACGGAAAACGCCTTGGAGGGGATCGTTACCGTTCTCAACGCCGATTTAAAAACGCTGTCACCTCCCCATCGGAAGTTGGATTTTGTAGTGGTCAACCCCCCCTATCGAAAAGAAAACGCCGGATTCAAAAGCGTTGAAGACAGCCGCCGCGTTTCCAATGCGGAAGTTCTCTGCACCCTGGATGATGTGGTAAAAACCGCATCCCTTCAGCTGAAATATGCCGGGGATTTTTACTGCTGCCACCGCCCCGAACGCCTGTGCGATTTGTTTTGCTCTTTGCGTTCTTTCGGTATGGAACCCAAGAGGCTTGTCATGGTGCAACCCCGCCCCGATACTCCTCCCCATTTGATTTTATGTCACGCGAAAAAATACAGCCGCCCGGGATTGCGGGTGCTGTCTCCCTTAATATTGTTGCAAGATGCAACGGGGGATGTGTTGTCGCCACAAGTACAAAAGATCTATAAAACCGGTTTTTTTTAACCCAATAAATCCCGCACCACCGCCGATGCCAGCAAACACCCCGCCGCGGCCGGCACAAAGGGCATGCTGGCAGGCGAAGACCTTCTCGTGTTTTCATCCCTGCCCCTTACACCGGTTTGAACAGGTAGTTCGTCGGAATAGACAACGGTTAGGTTGTCTATTTTTCTTTTTTTGAGTTCCCGGCGCATGACTCTGGCCAAAGGGCACACCGCTGTTTTGGATATATCCGCGATTTTCAATCGTTCAGGCATGATTTTGTTTCCCGTCCCCATACAACAAATAATGGGAACCCCGGCGGCTTTGGCTTTTTCCACCAGCAGCAGCTTGGATGACACGGTATCAATGGCATCCACAATGTAATCCAGCCGGGAAAAATCAAAGCTGTTTACAGTTTCCCCCTCCAATCGGCGGAAAAGTGCTTCCACGTTGCAATCGGGATTGAAGGCGGCAATTCTGTTTTTCATCGCCAGGGTTTTTTCTTTTCCCAAATTTTCTACGGTGGCAATGAGCTGACGGTTAAAGTTGCTCTCTTCTACCACATCACAATCCACAATCATCAAAGAGCCGATCCCCGACCGGGCCAAGGCTTCGATACAATAGGAACCCACACCCCCGATGCCAAACACGGCAACGCGGGCGGAGAGTAGTTTTTGTATGCCTTCTTCCCCCACCATTTGCCGGGTGCGGGAAACTCTTTGAGAAAAGGCGGGAAAATCGTTT
>DHOD01000001.1:0-157 GCA_002407725.1 Christensenella sp. UBA5399
TTATGCGTTTTTGCCAGGCCTTTATGACAGAGCTTTCCAAATATATCGGTGCGGACATGGACGTTCCGGCGGGCGATATAGGCGTAGGCGCCAGAGAGATCGGCTTTATGTACGGACAGTACAAAAAGCTGACGGGACTTTTTGAAGGCGTGCTGAT
>DHOD01000001.1:358-1650 GCA_002407725.1 Christensenella sp. UBA5399
CGACAGGAAAAGGACTGGAGTATGGCGGCAGCCTGGCGCGTACAGAAGCCACCGGCTATGGACTTGTGTATTTTGTGGATGAAATGATTAAGGCAAAAGGGAAGTCGTTTGAAGGCGCGAAGGTAAGTATTTCCGGATCGGGCAACGTGGCGGTTTATGCCGCGAGGAAGGTGACCGAGCTGGGTGGAAAAGTCATCACAATGTCGGATAGCAACGGCTTCATATTTGATCCGCAGGGCATCGACCTGACACAGGTACAGGAGATCAAAGAGATACACCGGGGCCGGGTAAAGGAATGCACCGGCGGCGGCACGGACTATACGGAGGGCTGCCAAAACATCTGGGATGTGGAGTGCGACATTGCGTTGCCGTGCGCCACACAAAACGAACTGGATAAGGCTGCTGCAGAGACGCTTGTAAAGAACGGTTGCTTTGCGGTGGGCGAAGGCGCCAACATGCCTACGACAATAGAGGGCACGGATGTGTTTCTGAAAAACGGCGTACTGTTTGCGCCGGGAAAAGCGGCCAATGCAGGCGGCGTTGCAACATCTGCCCTGGAGATGTCGCAAAACAGCATGCGGATGTCGTGGACGTTTGAAGAGGTGGATGCGCGCCTGAAGGATATCATGATCAATATCTACCGTCAATCGGCGGATGCTGCTGCACACTACGGCTTTGAGGACAACTATGTGGTCGGCGCGAACATTGCAGGATTTGAAAAGGTCGCCAATGCGATGCTTGCACAAGGTATTGTATAAAAGTATTGTAAAAAGCTGGAACATATTATAGAATGGGGCTGTCCGGGGATGTTCGGGGATGTTCGGGGAGCCCCTTTTTATGGCATGATGTTTATGCTCCAGAAGTTGGGTTTACACTTATTATATGGGGGCATAACCACAAAAAACGACAGGAGGCAAGTTGTATGCTGCTTGATTTACAATTGAATGACGCGAAAGACACTCTTGAAGTGTATGTGGACGGAGATGTGGACGTAAACAGCGTAAAGGAACTGAAAAAAGGCCTGGAGGAAAACATAGAGGAGTATCATCCAAATGTTGTAGTCGACTGCGGTAAGATGAACTATATCGATTCCACGGGGTTGGGTGTTTTGGTGAGCGTGCTGAAAAAAGTACAAAAATATGACGGGCGTATCAAGATTGTTGAACTGAAACCGTATCTGTATAAGATATTTGAGGTGACAGGGCTTACACGACTGTTTGAGATTGAGGTGGCTGGATAATGGCGGAAGAGATTAAGATGAGTTTTCCGGCGGATACGGAATATATAAGTAC
>DHOD01000001.1:1808-3751 GCA_002407725.1 Christensenella sp. UBA5399
GATACGGAATATATAAGTACGATCAGACTGGCGGTTTCCGGTGTTGCGGGCAAACTGGATTTTGCGCTGGACGAGATTGAGGATTTGAAATCTTGCGTGTCGGAGGCGTGCCTGCTTATTTTATGCGGTCAGGAATGCCAGGGGATCGACATTGGCATGGTGGTGGATAACGGCATTAAAATGAATGTCGAAGGCGTTGGGGTGAGGGCTGGTACGTGTGATGACTGCATGGAGTTCAACGAAGAAATCAGCAGGATTATGATTGAAGCGCTGAGCGAAAACGCTTTCTTTGACGAGAATGACGGGTTGCTGAATGCAATCTCTTTCTCAAAATCACATTCGGCTTAGATTGTAAGGGAGAACAAATTTTGAGGGATATCTCTGTTATAGACAGCGACTCTTTGTTTAAGGAATATGTGCAAACGCGTGACGTGGATATCAGGAATCTGCTGATAGAGCGCCACCTTTATATTGCGGAAATAGCCGCGAAAAAATTCACCGGCAGGGGCGTAGATTATGAAGACCTCTATCAGGTGGCTTCGCTTGCGCTTGTCAAGGCGATCGAGCGTTTTGAGCCGGAAAGGGAAATTAAATTTTCCAGCTATGCGACCCCGTCTTTGATCGGTGAAATCAAGAATTATTTCAGGGATTCGTCGCGGGTGATGCGGCTGCCGCGGCGCGATACGGAGCAGTTGAAAAAAATGAACCTGTATGTGCAGGAGCATATGGCAACCCGCGGGGCAAAGCCTTCCGTCAAAAAAATTGCGGCGCATCTTGGCGTATCTTCCGAGCGCGTGCTTGAAATATTGGAAATGAAGCAGGCAGACAATATGATGTCGCTTGATTCTGCGCTGGCCGTGGGCGAAAACACCTCGCTCAGCTCTGTATTGGGCAAGGAAGATGAAAGCTTCGAGCGGATTGAGAACCATGATTTCATCAAGTATTGCATGGAGATTTTGAACGATACCGAAAAAACGATTATCGAGCAACGGTATATAGGAAATAAAACGCAAAAGCAGGTTGCGGATATGTTGGATGTATCGCAAATGCAGATATCCAGGATGGAGCGTAAGATACTATCCAAGCTGGCAAACGTATATCGGAAATAATACTAACCACTGATCGAAAAGTCGTAAAACTGCTTTTCGATCGCCGTAATAATAGCAAGCCATTTTTACAGTGATAGTCTTGAACGGCTTAGCCGCACATAACGCGGAATCAAAACATGCGATGTTTTGATTGGTAGATAGCATAAAAATATGCAGGAGGGAGGGCATCCCTGGTTGTTACTCAAGAAAATACAAATTGATTTTCAAAAAATGAATAGCGCTGTCGATTCCCTCATAAGTGTGGTAAAAGAGAAACTTCCATTGAATGAAGAGGAAGAATTCCGTATCCGGCTGGTTGCAAAAGAATTGCTTACAAACATCCTGACATATTCGGATGCGAAGGATATTATACTGACGGCGGCGCTGGAGAAGGGCGTGCTGACAATTACAATAGAAGACGACGGGACCGGGTTTGAGCATCACTCGCTGATGAGCAAGGATGTAAAGAGCGACGGGTTCCTGATGGAGGAGAATGGCCGGGGCGTTTATCTGGTCAGGATGATGTCCGAAGAAGTGAAATTCAATGAAAAAGGAAATGCCGTCAAAGTAAAGCTCAAGCTGGTCTGATGTGACCGGCATTTTTTATATACGCATATTTATGATGCAGATCCATGTTGCAATGTGCGGTTCTATGAACTTTTTTTGGCAAAAACAGACTATATATTGCATAAACAGAGTGGAATAAGGTATAATCATTCGAAGATATTGTTTGGAGAAAGATTCGAATGGTCGGAACAAGAAGAAGAAGTACAACAAAAGTGAAGCCCAAAGGTAAGTTTTATGTGTTTGTAGGGAGTATTGCCGCGGCGGTTGTCGTGATAGTACTTTTGCTTA
>DHOD01000001.1:3882-22986 GCA_002407725.1 Christensenella sp. UBA5399
TGATAGTACTTTTGCTTACCAGTGTGCAGACGGTGGCCGTGGAGATGGGAGAACTGCAGTTTGAGCGTGAGTTCCCTGTCATTATTATTCGTGACGAACAGGTTGTGGATGCCGAAAATTATGGCAAGGCAAACATCATTGCGCAGGAGGGCACGCGGGTGGAAGCCGATGCGCCTGTTGCGGAGGTCTACAAATGGGGCTACAACAATAAGGTCAGTTATGAACTGCTGGATAAGCAGACGACAATAGAGGATTACCAGGAAAATGCGCTGATGCAGGATGTGGAAGATGCAAACCTTGTGGCGCTGAACCAATCGATTGAAAACCAGGCGAAAATTGTCAGCGAAGTGATACAAACGGGAATAGGCGATCTGCTTGCGGAAGAGCAGGAACTTAAAAACCTGATGACGCAAAAGCGCGAGTACCTAAACGAAAATGTCACGCAGGACAGGAAGCTGGAAGAGTTTTTCAGCGAGGAACAACAACTGCAGGACAGGGTGGATAGCTATCTGGATGTGAAAACAGCGCCGCAGGCAGGCGTGGTCAGTTACTATTTTGACGGGGCGGAGGAGACGCTCAATGCCAACAACCTGCAGGAAATCACATACGAGAATATTGAAGACATATTGAACGGAACCACAATATCGCAGGATGCAAGTGCGGAGACGGGAACGCCCCTGTACCGGCTGGTCAATAATTTTAAATGGTATTTATTGATCGAAACGCAGGAGCCGATGAAAGAATTCGCCAACCAGAATGCCTTCCAGGTGGTGTTTGACGATTTTCAGGGCAAACAGCAGGAAGGTACGGTTGTGGGGCATATATCGGAGGAAACAGGGTATATATACGTTATAGAAATTTTGGAAGATATTGGAGAACTGCTCTCTACACGCAGGGCGGATGCGAGGGTGTTCACCAAGTTTGAGGGATTGAAGGTGCCGGAAGAGGCGCTGAAGGAGAAGGACGGCGAAACGGGCGTCGAGGTTGTGGCGTCGGGCGGCAGGGAGTTTGTGTCTGTGACTGTGGAGATCATCAAAGATGGCAGCGCCATCATCAGCCCGGTGGATGAGGCGTCGGTTCTGACGGCGGGGCAGCAGGTGGCGGTATAATGGCGGGTATTGACGGCAATATAGAAAAGGTGCTGGGTGAGATATCGGAATATTGCGGCAAGGCGGGCGTGCCGGACGGCAGTGTGCATCTTGTGGCTGTCTCCAAGACTGTGGATGCTGGAAAAATAAGGGAAGCGTATGACGCGGGCCTCAGGATGTTTGGTGAAAACAAGGTGCAGGAATTCGTAAAAAAGAGCGAAGAACTGCCAAAAGAAATCAAATGGAATTTGATTGGGCAGTTGCAAACGAATAAAGTTAAGTATATAATAAATAAAGGTGTTTTCCTGCTGCATTCGCTGGATCGGCTGTCATTGGCGCAGGCTATTCAAAAGCAGTGTGACAGGGAAGGCGCGTCGCTGGATGCGCTGATTCAACTGAACCTTACGCATGAAGAGACCAAAGCAGGCCTGGACGAAACCGAACTAGACAGTTTTTTGGAAGAATTGGAAAAACTGGACAAGATACGGGTGCGTGGCATTATGACGATTGGGCCGACCTTTGGGGATGAAAAAGAGATTAGAACCGTTTTTGCCAGGGCAAAGCGGATATACGATGATATAGGCAGGCAACTGCCGGACATACAATACCTTTCGATGGGAATGTCGCACGATTTTGGGTGGGCGATACTGGAAGGGTCAAACATGGTGCGGGTCGGTACGGCGGTTTTTGGCGAACGGGATTACACAGCGTAGCACCATTTTCGGCGTTTTGATACGCTTGGCGTGATATATAAGGAGGCTCTGTTATGGCTGGTTTCGGGAAGAAAATACTAGAATTTATTGGGCTGGAAGAAACCGATCCCAATGAACCCGATGTTTATTACGATGATCAGGAGGATATGAAAGACGATATGATGAATTTCCCAGAAGATGATTATGTTCCGGTTGAAGAAAAGCCTTTCAAGAAAAGAACGGCAAACACTGGCAAAGTATCGGGGGTTCCTGACACCAGTAAAGTACGGGTCCTCATTTATAAGCCTGTCTCCTACGAAGATACACAGAGTATTATTGACAACCTGAAAGAGAAAAAGCCGATCATCGTCAATTTGGATGAATTGGATACCGATGTTGCGCAGCGTATACTGGACTTTATAAGCGGCGCGGTTTATGCGCTTTCCGGCAATATACGCAAGGCGGCCCGCAATATTTTTGTGGTTGCGCCGTTCAATGTGGATGTATCCACAAATGTTGCCGATTCTGCGGCGGCGGATGAATTTGACTATAACTATTTTGAAGGGGACAATTTTAAATGAGCATGATGAATATTACGCCAAAAGATATTTTAGAAAAGGAATTTGGCAAAAAGCTCAATGGTTACGATCCGGAGCAGGTGGATGAGTTTCTTGATGACATTATCAAGCAGTTTGAATCGCTTCTGGA
Organism: Christensenella sp. UBA5399; assembly: GCA_002407725.1. Classification (GTDB taxonomy): domain Bacteria; phylum Bacillota; class Clostridia; order Christensenellales; family Christensenellaceae; genus UBA5399. Next base: position 6,371 of record DHOD01000001.1, read on the forward strand.
AGAAAATGAAGAGGTGCTGGTAAAAAACGAAGCACTGAAATCCGAGGTTGCGCGGTTTAAGCAAAAGACGGATAAAATTGAAGACATTGAAGAGAAGCTGATGGGGGCGGTGAAGACGGCGCAGGAAAACGCCACCATGTATATCCAAAAGGCGGAGAGCCAGGCGCGCAGGATTACGGAAATTGCAAACCAGAATGCGAAGACGGTCATTGAGAGCGCACACCTTAGGATGGAAGCTGTCGGGCAGGAAATCAGAAAATATGAGAAGGTCGTCAACGACTTTAAGCGGAAGTTCAAGCTTTTTCTGGAGGAGCAGGCCGCTTTTGTCGACCTGAAGCTGGACAACGACGATGAGCTCTCCAGCAGTGCTGCCGAGGTAAGCCGGTCGATCAACAGCCTGACACAGCAGGTGAAGGAGATGGACGGATCGGCGGAGCAGGGCGCGATACACCTGAACGATATACTGAGCGAAGCGCATAAGACGCAGGCTGCTGATTATGACCTTAAGCAGAGCACGGCGAATTTGCAGGAAATTGTGGATGAGCTGATTGATGACGGCAACAAAAATAATAACAATGAAAATCAATAAATGATGATAAAAACAGCCGCTGGGGAAATCCCGGCGGCTGTTTTTTGCGTTGCTGTTTCTTCAAATATAGATCACTTGTACGTCGCCCATACTGATGTTGCCGTTGATGATAAGTTGTGGCGGTTTCTCGCTGAGGCGGGGGCTGCCGGTGAACTTCAATTCGCCAACACTGGAACTGGTTCTGTTTAGTATCTCCCAACTCCGCGGAACGTACAGCTTGATGGAGCCAAAGCTGCTGTCCACAAAGGCCTCCGCACCATTGGGGTTTAAAGCGGATTCGCTGAAATACACCTCCAGGTTGCCGAACGAGCACTGGAACCGGCCCGATTCAAAACAATCGGCGTGCAGGTACCGTGTGACGTTGCCGAACTTGACAAAAATAGACGGATGGTTGTCGTCGCCGTTTTCGTCGACCTGTTCGCCCGGCTTCCAGCCGTTGTGGCTGCCCGAAGAGTGCGGGTTGTTGCAGCCGTTGCCGTATTGCGGTTTTTTGCGGAATATGATATGGAACCCGATGCTGAGCAATATGGATGCGATCACCAATATCCACGGCGAGAGGTACGGCCATCCAAGCGGCTGTTGGAATATCAGGTAAATCAACGCCACGGGCAGGAATATGCCGAAGAATACCCTGTACATGCAGCTTTGTATGATGATTGCAATCAGCAGGATTGTTCCAAGAAGGCTCCAAAAGCCGATCTCCATAAATGACCCAAGCTGGCTTGAAATCAACAGTATGGTGGCGGCAATGAAAAATATGCCCCAAAAAATATTTCTCTTTCTCATTTTATTGACTCCTTTCGTCCAGCCGCTGGCGCAATGCGCCGTAATACCTGCGCGAGACGTACACATGTTTATGTGACCCGCGAAATTCGACCATGCTTGCGGAAGTCAGATTCCGGTTGATCGAGTGGATGCGGCTGGTGTTGATGATTGTTGATTTGGATACCCTGACAAATTGCCGGGGCAGAATATCTTCCAGTTCGTAGAGGCGGTGGCGGATCCGGTAGCTGTCCTTTGCGGTATGCGCGTAAACACAATCGCCTTCCGTTTCAAAAAACAGCACTTCATTCAATGGAAAATAATATTCGCTACCGTCTTTAAAAAATACGATTTTGGGAGCTTCGGCCGATTGCTCCGAAATATATTTTTGTATATTCTCGATACGGGGATCGATTTTGCTGCAGCGGATCACGACCTCTTCACCGGACGGATCATCCACGATTTCAATACGGATCTTCACCTTCCAACCCTCCTTCCACGGTTATTATAGCAGCATCGTTGCCGCGGGAAAAGCCGGAATGGTTATGCGGTTTGTTTTGTGCGGCAAGCGGTAGCCAAAACCGGTATAAGCAGGAGGTGGGTTTATATCAAATTTCTAAACACATGGATCGTTCTCTAGGAACAAGGATCCTTTATAAATAATCATAATGGTACCGGGATATGTAGCCGACTGCCTGGTTTTAAAAGGAATTCTTAAAACCGTAGGTTTTAAGTCGCCGAAGGCGAAACCACCAGAATCCGCCGGAGGCACATTGACCCCAAAGGAATACCCATTAGTTATGCGGGAGACTTCGCAAAACTTGTATGCATCTTTTAAATAGGATTGACATAAATATAATTGCAATCGATGAAATGATCATGTATCATAATATTATGTAGCAAACAACAAGAGTGTGATTGTCCGCCGTGCGGGCGGCCACGCTCATAATTATTTACAGCATAGGAACAAGTCATCGCGCACGTTGTGGGCGGAAGAATGTTTGTTGCAAAGCGCTTTCTTGCAAATGGTACATGCGCTATCATTTGGGAAGCTGCAATAAAAATGCTGTGTTTGGGGGAGATGTAAAATGAAAGTTGCGGTTATAATGGGATCGAAAAGCGATTTGCCGGTGCTGGAAAATACAATTACCACGTTGCGGTCGTTTGGCGTTGAAGTGGAAGCCCATGTGATGTCGGCCCACCGTTCGCCCGAGCTGGCGGCGGAGTTTGCGGACAGGGCAAAAGGGAGCGGCATTGAGGTGATCATCGCCGCGGCGGGAAAAGCCGCCCATTTGGCAGGCGTGATTGCGGGGCATACGACGTTGCCGGTCATAGGACTGCCGATCAAATCATCGTTGATGGACGGGCTGGATTCGCTGCTTTCCACCGTACAGATGCCGGAGGGTATACCCGTGGCGACAGTCGCCGTGAACGGCGGCAAAAACGCTGCTCTGCTGGCTGTGCAGATGCTCTCGATCAAGTATCCGGAACTGGGGGCAAAGCTGGAAGAAATGAAAAAAGAGATGGTGGAAAAGGTGATGGACGCGGATACACAGTTGCAGGAGGAAATCAGGCGTACATAAGCCTGTGAATTTTTATATCATGCGCAACGGCGGCATAGGCCCGGCAGCCTGTGAAGCAGTTTGTGCGGGCCCACGGGTCGGAAAGGTGTTTTATGACAAAAAAGCTGGAATGCATGTACGAGGGCAAGGCGAAGAAGGTTTTTGCAACGGATAATCCCGACTATGTAATTGTGGACTACAAGGACGACGCGACGGCGTTCAACGGCGTAAAAAAAGGCACGATCGTGGGCAAAGGTGTTGTCAACAACAAGGTCTCGAACCATATGTTCAAGATGCTGGAGAAGCAGGGCATCCCCACGCATTATGTGGAGGAGATTTCCGACAGGGAGACAATCGTCAAAAAGGTATCGATTGTGCCGGTGGAAGTGATTGTGCGCAATATCGCGGCGGGGAGCATGTCGAAAAGGCTGGGTATTCCGGAAGGGACAAAGCTGAAGCAGGCTGTGCTGGAATACAGCTATAAGGACGACGCCCTGGGCGACCCGATGATCAACGATTATCATATTGCGGCAATGGGGTTGGCTACATTGGAGGAAATGGAAAAGATTGCGGCGTATTCCTTTAAAATCAATGACATCATGACGGACTACCTTAAGCAGTTTGGGATCGAGTTGATCGACTTTAAATTGGAGTTTGGGCGGTTTGATGGCAATGTGGTGTTGGCCGATGAAATTTCGCCGGATACATGCCGCTTCTGGGATTCCAAGACAGGCAAAAAGCTGGACAAGGACAGGTTCAGGCAGGACCTGGGCGATGTCGAGGACGCGTACCAGGAGATACTGAAACGCCTGATGGGCGGGGAATGAAATGGATGCGCAAGTGGCTTGCGTTTGATTAATTTATCGCGGATGCAATAAAGAATTACACAATGAAATCATTCAATATTCTTTATTACAGGAGCATGCAGCGTTCCTTATTGTAGAAATTACAAATCAAAACGCTGTAGAATAAACTGGTATATATAAGGGGGAGAAAGTTATGTTGAGAGGAATCCCAAGCGTACTCTCGCCGGAATTGCTGAAGGTGATTGCGGAAATGGGTCATGGCGATAAATTGGTGATCGCGGATGCGTTCTATCCTGCGGCGTCATCGGCAAGGCACAGCATGTTGGTGCGGGCGGACGGTATTCGCGCGACAGACCTGCTGGACGCGATACTGCAGTTTTTTCCGCTGGATATGTCTGTGGATAAACCTTTTTCTATCATGGACTTGCAGGAATGTGACAGGGGCAAAATTGAAACACCTATCTGGGAAGAATATATCAAAATAGTTGAAAAACATGATGCGCGCGGTCGGGATGCGGTCGGGTTCGTTGAACGGTTTGATTTCTATAAAGTGGCGGAGACTGCATATGCGGTGCTGGCCACGGGTGAGGAATCGCTGTACGGATGCGCGATCCTTCAAAAGGGCACAAAGTAAACTGGGGGAACGGGCGAAGATGTTATTTCGAGGCGCAATGCGCCGTGAAATAAAACGGTAGCAAACCGCTATCGAAAAAATCTACATGGAGGTATAGAACATGAAGAAAGTACTGACTCTTGTTGTGTGCGTGATGCTGGTGTCATGCATCGTGGTCTTTGCTGCTTGCAGCAACAGCGCTGCGCCCGCCGCGGACACAACCACTGAAGCGCCTGCTGCGGCAGAAGAACCTGCGGCCGCTGGTGCCAGCGAATATGCCGGTGATTATGAAATCACCACAGTTGTTAAACTGATCGGTATCGGCTGGTTTGACCGCATGGAAGAAGGCCTGAAAGAGTTTGCCGACGAAACCGGCAACACGACATCGATGCTTGGGCCACCGCAGGCAGATGCTGCTTTGCAGAACCAGATTCTTGAGGATCTGATTGCACAGCAGGTAGATGCGATCTCGGTTGTACCTTTCTCGCCCGAGGCTTGCGAGCCTGTGCTGAAAAAGGCTATGGACGCCGGTATCGTGGTTATTGGCCACGAAGCCGACAACCTGGTAAACTGCGATTATGACATCGAAGCGTTCAACAACTATGCGTATGGTCAGGACCTCGGCGCGCTTCTTGCGGAAGCAATGGGCGGTGAAGGTAAGTACATCACGACTGTTGGCTCGGTTACGTCCAAATCACAGAACCAGTGGGAAGAAGGCGGCGTTGACTACAATGCCGAGAACAACCCCGGTATGGAGCTGGTAGAGCGCAAGCTGGAGACACAGGACGAGCAGAAAAAAGCACAGGAAATCATGGTTGAGATGCTGAAAAAGTATCCTGACCTGAAGGGTTTCCAGGGTGCGACATCGCAGGATGCGCCCGGTGCTGCGCAGGCTGTTGAAGATGCAGGCCTGATCGGCAAAGTGTTTGTAGTAGGAACCACAATGCCTTCGATTTCCAGCAAATATCTGGAGAACGGTTCGCTTTATGCAATGGCATGCTGGGATCCTGCCCAGGCTGGTAAAGCTATGGACGCGCTTGCAGTGCTGTGCCTTGACGGCAGGCGGGACGAGATTGGCCCCGGCCTTGCTCTGGGTTATGAAGGATACAACGATATTCAGCTCAATGAAATGACTGAAGTTACGGAGAATCCTGAAAGGTACCTGGAAGGCAGCGCAATGATCGTGATCAAAAACGTTGAAGAAATGGCGCAATATCCTTTCTAAAACAAATGTGTGCATGTGGGGGGCGGAATTCCGCTCCCCTGTATGCAAATCATCCGGAAATCAAAATCTATTGTAAAGGAAGGTATAATCATGCCTGATGTATTCCTCCGTGTAAATAACATTTACAAATCATTTGCGGGCGTAAAAGCCCTCCGGAATGTGAATATGACGCTGAATTATGGGGAGGCCCGGTGCCTGGTGGGCGAGAATGGATGCGGAAAATCCACGCTGATCAAGGTGATCTCGGGCGTATACAAGCCGGACAGCGGAACCATAGAACTCAACGGAAAAACATATGAAAAACTGGAGCCGATGGAATCGATTGAAAACGGCATCCAGGTCATATACCAGGATTTCTCTGTTTTCCCCAACCTGACGGTTGCGGAAAACATTGCCATGAACACGCTCAGAGCGGAAAAAGCGAAGCTGGTCAACTGGAAGACAATCCGCCGGACAGCCCAGGAAGCCCTGGACAGGATTGGCGTGAAAATGGACCTGGAAACAAACATTGAAAAATTATCGGTGGCGGACAGGCAGCTTATCGCAATTTGCCGCTCGCTGCTCAACGACGTGAAGCTGATCATCATGGACGAGCCGACCACGGCGTTGACAAAAAAGGAAGTAAATTCCCTTTTAAATATTATCAGAAACCTGAAAAAAGACGGTATATCCACGATATTTGTAAGCCACAAGCTGGACGAGGTTATGGAGGTCAGCGATACCGTTACCATCATGCGGAACGGCGAGGTGGTTGCGGACGGTGAGGTCAAGGACTTTGATATGTCCAAGTTTGTGTATTACATGACCGGCCGCGAGGTGACGACGGAGAAGTTTGTACCGACGTACGAAGACCAGAGCGAGCTGCTGAGAGTGGAGAACCTGAGCGCCAAAGGCGGGTTCAAGGACATTAGCTTTACGTTGAATAAGGGCGATGTGTTTGGGATCACAGGATTGTTGGGGTCGGGCAGGTCGGAACTTGCACAGACATTGTTTGGATATTACAGGGCGACTGCAGGCAACATATATATCAACGGGGTCAAGACAGAAATTAAAAACATTACCGACGCGATGGACGAGCATATTGGATACGTGCCGGAAGACAGGCTGACGCAGGGGTTGTTCCTCAGTCAGCCAATTAAGATCAACCTGCTCGCCAGTGTGCTGGATGTGTATACCAAAAAGATGCAACTGATGGACAAAGAGGGGCAGCAGGAAGCGGTGGATAAGCAGGTGCACGACCTGGCGATCAAGACGCCGGATGTCGACAACCTTGTCAGCACGCTTTCGGGCGGCAACCAGCAAAGGGTGGTGCTGGGCAAGTGGTTGGCCACGCTGCCGCAAATCTTAATACTCAATTGTCCCACCGTGGGCGTGGATATCGGATCCAAGGAAGAAATCCACAATATCATTAAAAAACTTGCGAATGCGGGCATGGGTATCATCATCATATCTGATGACGTTCCGGAAGTTATGAACACATGCAACAAAGTGGCCGTCATGAAAAAAGGACGGTTGATCAACACATACACGCATGATGAAGTAACCGAAGAGCAGTTGTCGTCGGAACTTAGTTGAGGGGAGAGAGGTAACAAGCTATGGAAAAAAGCAAGTGGAAAAGACTGACGGAGAAAAACGAATTTTATTTATTCTTTACCGTTGTCGCGCTGATTGTCATCATAAGTGTTATTAATCCGGCCTTCGCTACTGTTTCGAGTGTGATTGATATACTGCGTGCCGGTATTGAGCTTGCGATATTTGCGATTGGTATGTTCATGATCATCGTGCTGGGGGGCATCGATGTATCGTGCGCATCCATCGGCATGTTCGCGATGTTCACAACAACAAAAATATTCTACGAAGCGGGGTATACGGGGCCGCTGTTCCCGTTCTATCTGGTGGCGGCGTTGTTTGGGCTGATGTGGGGGCTGGCAAACGGCGTCATTATCACAAGCCTGAAGATCCCGCCGATGATTGCCACATTGGCGACAAACGGCATCATGACGGGGTTGCTGCTCTTCTTTATTGGGAGCAGGGAGATTTCCGACGTGCCCCATGCCATTCGCGTGGAGAACAAAAACTTCCTGCTGACAGTAACAAATGAATACGGCATCTCATCGTCGCTGCCGGCGACATTCCTGGTGCTGGTGGGTATTGTGGTGGTCGTTTACCTGCTGATGCGGTTTACCATGCTGGGGCGGAACATCTATGCCGTGGGCGGGGACGAGACCTCGGCAGCCCGTGCGGGAATCAATGTAAAATTCACCAAGATATTCACCTATGCGTTTGCGGGTATCATATTTGGTATCGGCGGCATGGTGCATACCATCATGATGGCGAACTCAAACCCTGTCGACCTGACCGGAAACGAGATGATTACGATTGCCGCGGTGGTGATTGGAGGCGCCCGCCTGACAGGCGGGCATGGGTCGATATTCGGAACGCTGCTGGGAGTGTTTTTGGTGACCATCATCAACAACAGCCTGATATTGATCGGCATTCCTTCGTTCTGGCAGCGGTTTGTGACGGGCCTGGTCATCGTGGTTGGCGCGAGCATAAGCGCGTACCAGGCGTTGCGGACGCAAAAACAAATGAATATTGAGATTGCAGGATAAGGGGGGTGACAGGAATGAATAAAGATCAAACATTGAAAAGCAAAAAAACGAATCTGAACAGCAACCTTCTGGGCCTGTTTATATTCATGGTCGCCGTCTTTATTGTCATGGGCTTGATCAAACCCCAGACATATTTTTCGGCAGCGAATTTCCAGTCTATGTGCTTCCAGTTTCCTGAAATCGGCATATTGGCCATCGGCGTCATGCTGCCGATGATTACAGGCGGCATCGACCTATCGATGGTCGGTATATCCAACCTGTCGGCGATTGTGGCCGCGCTGTTTATGATCCACGTGATCCCGGAGGGCGCCAGCGAGGGCACACAGGTTGTCATGGTTATTACGGCGTTTGCCCTGGCAATCGTAGTTGGGATTGCCTGCGGATTCTTCAACGGGTTGATCGTGACAAAATTTGGTACGCCGCCAATGATCGTGACGCTGGGCGGACAGTACCTGTTTATGGGTATTGCGATCATACTGACGGAAGGAAAACCGCAGCTGGGATTTCCGGAATTTTTCCAGGAGCTTGGTAACGGAACGATCGGGGGCGCAATCCCCATACCGCTCGTCTTCTTTATCATTGTGGCGGTAATTACGTACTATATACTGCAAAAGACGCCTTACGGCCTGAAGCTCTACCTGATCGGCGCCAACCAGAAGGCGTCGCGTTACAGCGGCCTGAAGGTGGACAGCCTGCTGCGCAAAACGTATGGCGCTGCGGGGCTGATGTCGGCAATTGCGGGTTTTATCCTGATTGCCAGGACCAACCAGGCAAACGCGGATTACGGTACGTCCTATACGCTCCAGTCGATCATGATTGCGGTGCTGGGCGGCACAAACCCCAACGGCGGCGCGGGCACGGTGAGCGGCGTGGTGATGGCGGTGCTGACCATGCAGTTTATATCCACAGGCATCAATACGATGGGCCTTTCCAACGTAAACTTCCTGCGGCAGCTGGTCTGGGGCGTTGCGCTGATTGCGGTTATGGCAATCAACTATTTCAGTGCGGCGCGCAAGGCGAAAAAAGCGTTGCAGAGTACCTGATTGCAGAAGCAAATGATACAAAACTGAATGATTGAACGCAAAACAAGCGGGTTCTGGTGTAAAAAACATACCAGAACCTGCTTTTTTGACTGCATAGAACAAAAATAAATATGTGGGAAAAATTCCAGAAAAAATCCATAATAATCCCATACATATTGACAGATGTGTGTTTATTGTTTAAACTGTATACAAAAGAGTTCCCCACACCAGAAACGACAGAGACAAAGCAGGGCAAAAAGGCGAAATGTGTCTTTATATAAGCATTGTTGCGGAGGCGAAGCGCCAGATAGACGAATGTGTTCCCGCTGAAGCAAAACAAACAATTACGGCAAGAAAATTTCCCACAAAGAATGTGGGAAAGAATATAAAGATTAGATTTTTATGTGCTCCAAGAGATATGGGCGCATAGCGGGTTTGGGCAGATGGCGATTGTGCAGGCATTTGCCGGAAACTGCAAGAATATGATAAAAAAATTATGGAGGTGGCGATATGGATCTGGGTTATAAGGATAAGGTAACGATTGTGACCGGCGGCACAAAGGGGATTGGCGAAGGAATTGTGAGGGTGCTGGCCGATGAGGGCGCGAAAGTTGTCATGGTCAACCGGCCGGGCAAGGAAGGGCCTGCCATAGTGGAAGAGCTTACGGCAAAGGGGCAGAGCATCCATTACATTGCGGCGGAGCTCACGGATATTGCGGAATGCAAACGGGTAATAGACGAAACATTGGCGCTGCATGGGAGAATCGACGTGCTGTTCAACAATGCGGGGGGAAACAACGAGCTTGACCTGCTGACGCCGCCGGAGGAATTTTTGAAGGGCATGACGGACAACCTGATCCATGTCTACGCGCTGGCGCATTATGCGCACGACGAGCTGATCAAAAATAAAGGCTCTATTGTAAACACCGGATCGCACGTCAGTATTACCGGGCAGGGGCATACAAGCGCCTATGTTGCGGCGAAGGGCGCAATGGTGGGCCTGACGCGCGAATGGGCCGCCTATTTTGCGGATAAAGACGTGACGGTCAACTGTGTGGTGCCGGGGTCGGTATGGACAAATGCGTATGTAAAATGGGCTGCGAAGTTCCCCGACCCGGAAGCGCGCAGGAAACTGGCGGAGAACAACATTCCGTTGGGACGCAGGATGACGGAAGTGGACGAGTTTGCCAGCGTGGCGGTGTTTGTAGGATCGCCGCGGGCATCGCACCTGACGGGGGAAATCATCATCTGCGACGGCGGGTATTCCCGGCTGGACCGCGTGCTGACGGTAGACTGATATGGGCGAAAAGCTGAAAATACTGTGCCGGAAGTTTGCGCCGTTTGAAAAGCTGACGACGGAATTTGTGGAAGAGTTTAAGGCGTCGGCCCCCGGGTTTGATGCGGAGGTCGTCAGCCTGCACCTGCCGGAGCTGCACGATGCGATTATGCGGGGCGATTTTGACGTGGCGCATGTCAACACCGACTGGGTGGCGGAAGGATGGGAAACCGGCGTGCTGGAGAACTTGTCGCCTTATATCGCGAAAAACCCGCCGGAAGGCTACCCGGATGGCTGGGACAACGCGCTGCTGAAGCTGCAGGAATTTGAAAATGGCGTGGCGGGCATCCCGTTTCATGACGGGCCGGAATGCCTGATCTACCGTAAGGACCTGTTCGAATCTGCGGACAACCAGACGGCATACCGGGAACAGTTTGGCGAGGAGCTGCGCGTACCACAGACGTGGGATGCGTTTGGCCGGGTGGCGGCGTTTTTTAACAGACCGGCGGAAAACCTGTACGGCACACTTTTTGCGTTGTACCCGGACGGGCACAACAACATCTTTGATTACGCGCTGCAGGTGTGGAGCCGCGGTGGAGACCTTGTGGACGAGCAAAATCGCATGGTGCTCAATTCGCCGGTGGCAGTACATGCAATGGAAGAATACAGAGAGCTGCTCAAACGGCCGTACGTGCACCCCAAAAGCAAAGAGGTTGAGTCGATTGGCGCATGCTGGACCTTTGCCGCGGGCGAGGTGGCGATGATGGTCAACTGGTTTGGGTTCGCGACCATGTGTGAGACAGAGGAACAATCAAAGGTGCAGGGGAAGGTGGATATCTGCGCAATTCCCTGCGATAACGAAGACCTGCCGCCGGTATCGCTCAATGTGTATTATACATGGTCGGTGAACAGCAAAGGTAAGTATAAGCAGGCAGCGTATGACTTTATCAAAAGCTGTGTCACAAAGGAACACGACAAACGGCTGGCGCTGGGCGGCGCAATCGGGTGCCGCAAATCCACGTGGTACGATGACGAGGTCAACGCGGTCATCCCGTATTACAGCAGGATGGGCGACATACACAAGTACGCGCGGACGTTGCCCCGGAAGGCAAACTGGCACGAGATCAGCACGATCATAGACCGGATGGTGCTGGATGTGACCGGCAGCGACAGGGACGTCGGGGAAATACTGGATGAAGCGCAGCGCAAAGTCGATGCGTTGTAATATTGTAGAAAACTATACGGATTGAGGAGAAGAACAATGTATAAAAGTCCTTTGGAACAGATGAGTAAAACGACGCCGACCCATTTTTGGAACGATAGTTGCTCGGTGGATTCGCTGCAATTTGCGCTGGAGCATGGCGCGGTGGGTGCGACGACAAACCCGTTTATTGTGGGGGAAGTGCTGGAGGCGGACCTGCCCCGGTACGAATCGAAAATACGCGAGCTGATTGACCAGAACCCCACTGCAACCGAGGATGATATTGCATGGCTGATCAACGAATACATGGCGGTGGAAGGGGCCAAAATGCTGAAGCCTGTTTTTGACGAGACAAAAGGCGAAGCGGGTTATATATCGATTCAGACCAATGCCAAATACTACCGTAACGCGGAGAAGCTGACAGAGCAGGCGGTACATTTCAGCAAGCTGGCGCCCAATATCATGGTGAAGCTGCCTGTGACCAGGGCCAGTGTGGAAGCCGTCGAAGAGAGCACATACCGGGGCGTGACAATCAACGGTACGGTATCCTTTTCCGTGCCGCAGGTGATTGCCGTTGCCGAGGCGATTCAGCGGGGGATGGAACGGCGCGAGAAAGAGGGCAAGGACAATTCCACACTCCACCCCATATGCACAATTATGGTGGGGCGCGTAGACGACTGGATGAAGGATATCGCAAACAGCCAGAACATTATTGTGGACCCGCAGGCGCTGGAGATGGCGGGTGTCGCCGTATTTAAGCATGCGTATAAAATATTTAAAGAGCGGAATTATCCCGCGCGCCTGCTTGTGGCGGCGTACAGGAACCACTATCATTGGTCCGAGTTTATTGGCGGTGATATCTCCATGACCATCCCTCCCGGGTGGATCAAGCGGTTTGTGGGCTGCGACATCACGGTAACGGACCGCATGGATAAACCGGTCGACCCGGCGATCATCAACCAGCTGAAAACGCATATCCCTGATTTTGCGCGGGCGTATGACGAGGATGGGATGAAGGCGGAGGAGTTTGACGGATATGGCGCGACCCGTAAGACGTTGATGCAGTTTTTAAAAGGATACGAGAAGACTGTGGGCATTGTGCGGGGCATCATGCTGGATTTGTAAAAACCAAGATTCGTTATGCGGCATAATAAAGAAGTAAAAAATCCCCTGACCTTCCACACGAAGGCCAGGGGATTTTGCGTTACTCTCTTATAAATCGTAATACATGTCGTATTCGATCGGCTGCGGCATCTGGTTGTAACGGGCCGCATCCGCGCGTTTATGCTGGATCCAGATTTCAATGAGCTTTTGCGGGAAAACGCCTGATTTTGTCAGGTAGTCCTGGTCTGCTTCCAGCGCGTCCAGCGCCTCGTCCAAGTCCCGCGGAAGCGATTTGATTTTTTCCTGCTCCTTTTCTGTCAGGTTGTACAGGTTAAAATCATATGGGCCGTAACCCGCTTTTTCAGGATCGATCTTGTTCAGCACGCCGTCAATGCCCGCCATCAGTATGGCCGAATATGCATAATAGGGGTTGCACGTGCCATCGGGGGATCGCAGCTCGAAACGCTTTTCTTCCGGCGCCTTGGCATAGGCGGGAATGCGGATGACAGCGCTGCGGTTGGATGTGGCATACCCAATGGTCACAGGCGCCTCGTATCCGGGCACCAGCCGCTTGTACGAATTGGTGCTTGGGTTGGTGAAGGCGCACAGGGACGGCGCGTGCTTGAGCAGCCCGCCGATAAAATACAGTGCGGTATTGCTCAACTGGGAATATCCGTTCTTATCGTAAAACACAGGCTTCCCGTCTTTGAACAGGTGCATGTGGACATGCATGCCATTGCCTGCCTCGTTGAAAAGGGGCTTGGGCATAAATGTGACGGTTTTGCCTTCGGCAACGGCCGCGTTTTTGATAATATGTTTTGTCATCATGGTTTTGTCGGCCATCTCGCGCATACCGCCAAACTCCACCTCAATTTCCGACTGGCCGGGGCCGCCGACTTCGTGGTGGTGATATTTGACTTTGATGCCCTGGCTTTCCATCAGCATGGATACACGGCTCCTGAAACCACTCAATATATCGGTTGGCGGGGCCATGTGATACCCGCTTTTCTGGGAAACTTTATATCCCAGGTTGCTGGTTTCAATTCCCTTGTTCCATTCCGCCTGCTCTGTATCGACATTGAATTTTGATTTGTTGGGCGCGACAGAATAGCTCACATGGTCAAACACATGAAATTCGAACTCAGGCCCGATCCGCATTTCATCCGCGATCCCTGTGGACCGCAGGTATTCTTCCGCATGGATCGCCACATTGCGGGGGTCCTGGTCAAAGCGGCGGTTGTCGGGCAAGTCGATCACATACACGTCGCCGATCATAGCCAGTGTGGAAACTTCCGCAAAAGGGTCGAGATATGCCGTTGAAAGATCGGGCACGAAGACCATATCGCTCGATTCGACAGGGGCAAAGCTGTAGTTGGAGCCGTCAAAGCCGACGCCGTATTTCATTGTCTGGTCGGTCAGTCGCTGGACAGGCATCGTCAGGTGACGCCAACGGCCATCCAGGTCAATCATCATAAAATCAACCATTTTTACGTCGTTTTTTGCGCAATAGTCCTTTGTCTCTTTCAGTGTTGTGAACATACAAGAACCTCCAAAGCTCAAATTTTAAAACTCACTTACCATATATATTAACGATTTGCAGCTGGAATTACAACCCAAAATTGGCAACCATGCAAGATGTGACGGCAAGAGTTGACACTTCTTTCAAAGCGTGCGAGGAGAATTTGACATATGAAAAAATGCTGCTGGTGCAGCATTTTTTCAGAGAGCCGTTTTTTTCGCTGTCCGGTTACTTCAGATCATCCAACAGGACGTCGTCACCGGTACTGCCGATCTGCGGACCGTCCGGCTGCCCGTCGATTGTTGCATCACTGGTACAGCCTTCCACAGTGGAATCCGTGTACGTGTATCCCACGATGGTGCCTACCATGCTGCCGCCTTCAATGCTGCCGGAAGAGCTGCTGTCCACCACTTCAAAAATGCCGGGAACGGGGCGCATTTCTTTGATTGCGCTCATATAGAACCCGCTGCCCACAATGCCGCCGATCCGTTCCGCGCTTTCAGGCGCGATGATGGTGACGTTGGCGGTGCAATTGCTAATGCGTGTGGGGGTGGCCTCGTCACATGTACCTGCGTGTCCCAGCAGGCCCCCCACCATGGCCGCGTTCTCGCCTACGGTGATGGTGGCGTCTGCCGTGCAATTGGTGGCGACACCGCTTTCCTGCCCGCAACCGGCAAGGCCGCCTACGCTGTAAGCGCCATCGCTGGTTGCAGTGACGGTGCCTGCCGCGCGGCAATTTTCAAACGAGCTCAATTCCATGCCGCCGGCCAATATGCCCACGGCCTGCGCGTTGTCGCCGACAAGGTTGACGTCTGCCTGTGCGCTGCAATTGCTGAAGCTGCAGAAGCCGCCTCCAACAATGCCGCCTACCAGAAAGCCGCCTGTGACGGTGCTTTCACCGGTCAATGATACGTTTTCAAGCGTGCCGGAGAAGTTGGCGTACCCGATGACAGCGCCGACAGTCATGCCGCCTTCGACAACGGCGTTTTCTACAGTGAGATTTTGAACGGATGCGTTATCGCCCGATACACAGCCGAACAGTCCCACGCCCATGCCATCCGGCAGCGATATTGCCAAGCTGGAGACTGTGTGGCCACTGCCGTCAAATGTTCCGGAAAAGGCTAACGATTCATCTGCGTTTTCTTCATCTTCCGGGGCGTCGGAAACAGGGGCAAATGCGCCGATAGGTGTGAAATTCTCATAATTGGAAAGATCAAGGTCGGCCGCGAGCAAATAGTGGCCTGCAAGGTCTTCACGCACCAGCTCAAGCTGCTCCACGTCCGCAATTTGCCAAGGGTCGTCGGCTGTGCCGCTGCCCCCTGCAAAGCCGCCGTCGTTGCCCGGGGGTGTTTCATCCAGCGGCGCGTCCGCACCCATGGCAGGCGTGGCGCTTTCCTCTGCTTCCTGAACAGGCGCGTCAGTTGCTTCTGTTGTTGCTGCCTCAGCGGCGGCTGGTTCCTGGCTTGCGCATCCTGTGACAAGCAGGGAAAATGCCAGCACAATACATAGCACGAATAATAGAATTTTTCTTTTTGACATAATTTCCTCCTAAAACAAATGATGTAGTTAGCATAAACTAACCACATCATTTTAAAACGTATGTGCATCCGGTTCAACTCCATGCTATCTTATTTTAGCTCCAAATTGTCTTTTCGGTATTGGATGGGCGATTGTTCTGTGGTTTTTTTGAAGGCGGCAGCAAATTTACTTTGGTTTTCGTACCCCACCTGCCTTGCAATTTCGGAAATGGGGGCGGGGGAACGCGTGAGCAGCGACGCGGCGGCTTGCATGCGGTATTGGCGCATGTAGCAGCCAATTGTTGTGCCAAAAACCTTCTGAAAGCTAAGCCGCAAAGGCGTTTCGCCAATGCCGACCTCGCGGGCCAGCTGCTTGATGGATATCCGTTCATCCATATCGGTGGCGCTCAGAAAAAGCAGCAGTTCAAGGGTCTTTAGTTTGAAATATTCATCACGTATTTGGGGATTGACGGAAAACAGCTCTGAAAAGATATGCCGGATTGCGTTGTTTGCGCGCAAAATGAAACAGTTGCCGCTGTTGCATAATTGTTCTTTTAATGTATATAAATCGACCTTTCGTACAACTTCGATGGGGGAAAGCGATGCTGTTGCAACGGGAATATCGATGGCAATGGTGACACCTTCGTAATATTCAAGGGGGAAGCTGGACGATATTTTTCTGGTTTCGTAAGTGGAGACGGCAAAATCACCTTGTTCTACATAAACGAAATTTCCATTGACGTATTCACATTCATAACGGCCGGCCTTGCAATAATCGATTTCCATGATGGCGTGCCCCCCAATCCTTG
>DHOD01000031.1:0-3241 GCA_002407725.1 Christensenella sp. UBA5399
TCACTCCACTAACTTTGGAAATGGTTCAAGGATTGGGGGGCACGCCAAACCGCCCCGAAGACTACGCAATCGTAATCCTTTTCTGTTTTGACGGCTTCATTAATATCGTCAAGCAGGAACTCGCATAAATTATTTACATTCAATTCTTTGGCCTTTTGCACGGCATATTCTATAAATTCAGGAATTAAATCAATCCCTTTAACATGGACTTGGAGTTTCTGTGCAACTTTAACTGCAACAGCGCCCTTGCCACAAGCCAGGTCCAATACGCTTGTCTGATCCGATATACATACATGTTTTTGAATCAAATCCGCCATTATATCAGGGTCGCTTCCAAGCTCCCAGAAGTCTTGCAGCAGATATGGCAAAAACGGCAACAGTTCGGTTGTTTCCCATGATAATGAACGGACTAATTTTTCTTCGGTTTCTTTTGTCATTTTCATCATATTGCATCCCTCACAAGCATAATGAACCTATGTCAACAGTATAGCACAAGAACAACTTGCAAGTCTAAGCCCCATATAGAAGCTCTTTTTTGCTGGCGTTTCAACGGAACCGCTGGGTTACACGAAAAAAAACGCACCTTACAGTACGTTTTTTCCAGAATCCCATAGTGGAATGCGTTGGCGAAATAGGTATCGCTCTGGGCACGGGCATAAAAATACCGCGCATCTCTTTGTGAAATGCGCGACATGTGTCCGGCATCGTGCCGGTGGTGGAAACGGCTGGGTTCGAACCAGTGACCCCTCGCGTGTGAGGCGAGTGCTCTCCCGCTGAGCTACGCTTCCTTATCAATGATAAAAATTATATCACATGAATCCCATGCTTGCCAAGTTGAAAATGATTTTTGCCGAAAAGAAAACGTGTATGTAACATGGCGTACATGCTATAATAAACACAGGGGTTAGGCAAACTGGCATCATGAAGATAAAAATGGCGGCGCGGTCAAAATTTTTTTGGGATAACTTTGTGCACCTGGTCATGGAAGCGCCCAGGGGGCTTGATTTTTCACGTAACGAATATCCATACCCGGATGATCATGAGCGGATCTGGTACGAGCGGACGACAGGAGAGCACCTGAAAGTCCTTTTTTCATATTTTGAAGACAAAAACAAACGCGTACTGGATATTGGATGTGGCAAGGGGTACGCACTGTATAGAATCCATAAAATGGGATTTGAGCATGTGGACGGTATTGAATATGATACACGTATGGCCGGCATTGCGCAAAGGAATATGGAGATCCTGAAGCTTGCGGACCAGGTTACAATTTACAACATGGACGCTACGGAGTTTACGGGATATGACAACTACGTTGTTATTTACATGTTTCACCCTTTTAAAGGGCGTATCATGGAGGCGGTGGTGTGCGATGTGGAGGAAAGCCTGATGCGCCAGCCGCGGCCCTTCACAGTCGTATATTTTCACCCCAGGGAGCATGCCGTGTGGGACAGCTCCCCCATGTTCTATAAATCGCTGGAATGGACGCTGGCATTTAGCAACGTAGAGCTGGATGTGTATTATTATGAATTTGATCCGGACTATAAAAGAAAAGAAAGAATCCCCCCATTTAAAAAAATTCTCGAAAGTGCCATGAAATAAATTTAATAGTTAATTTTAAGGTTTCCTGTTCGATAATATAATATCAGCAGGAGGAATATGCATGTTTTCTTATAATGAATTTGGTCATAATATAGTTGATATCAATACACAGACACATCCCCCTATCGAAAATATCAAGCCCTTTGCCGACCAGGTGGGGGCATCTTATAAAAAACCGGTAGTGAAAAAAGAAGAGTTGGTCATCTGCAACGAAGATTATTTTTTTGCACTGGTTGAGCGAACGGAAAACGCCAAGAAAGAAAGAAACACGAGTAAGTATAAAAACGAGCTTTGTAACAGGCTGGCCCTTACAGTCGAGCGGCTGGGCGTCTTTATTCGGCAGGAGGATATATTGGAGCTGTCGTTGGGAGAGGGCCGCTTGATCAAGGTGGGGGGATTGATGGACTTGCGCAGATCCCAGCGCCTCGAAGAAGAGCTAAACAAAACAAAAACGAAGAATGGCGAAGATATTGTGCGCAATATCCACGCGGTGGCTTTTTATATGGAGACGGAGTATGCAAGATCTGCAGCAAATGCGAAAGACGCCATCAGGCGTGCTAATTTGATAGAATTAAAAGATGTTGCAGCAGAGTTGGTGAAAGAAAAAACCGATGTGGAGATGGACTTTGCGCGGCTTACGCTGACGCCCGACGGAAATGTGACAGGATACCCCGGTGCGCTGCGGTGGGTTTTTGAAGAAATCCAGGGGAAAAAGCCCGCGACCGATGAAGAAAGAGAAAAGGTGGAAATTGCTGCGGCAGTCAGGCTGGCGGCGCTGCTCATTGCGCAGGAAGGGTACGAAGAAATCCCGCTGGCCGGCGATGTGGAAAAGACTTTGTATTTCACAAAAGATGATTTTACAAATATTGACCTGAAGATATGACGGCAGGGAAATACGGTAGTTTATTGTTTGATGTAAAACATAATTCGTTTGTTATAAGAAAGGACATATTTGTGCTGAATCCAATCGTTTAGTAATATCAAAAAAACATGATACATGTGCATACCAAGATACCAAGCAAGTTTATGCAGATCATGCAGCTTGCAATTTTTTGCGTATGCCGCCGACACAGTGAAAACGAGGTAAAAATATGTTTGATATTAGAACGATACAGGAAGAAGTGCTGTTTGATAAGATAAAAGCCGCCCGCGATGAAGAGACTGCCAATGAAATCGTCTACGGTGATTCGAAAAAACTGGACGATGCCGCATGGGTAAAGGCAACGATGAAAAAGATGGAGCGGGTCTTTTCGCATGACGAATTGGTGGAGCTGCGGATGCGTTGCCAATGTGGGTATGGCATGGATGAAAAACTGGCGCTGGTGCAGGAACTGTACGATGCCGCAAATAGCATGGAAGAATTTGCGGGTAGTGAGAAAGCGCATCATGCAGGGCTTTTTACATAGGATGGAGAGCTGTATCTGCAGTTTTTGTTTTGCCCCTGTCCCATGCTCGCGACGGTTGACCGGCTCGATACGAAAACATGGTGCTATTGTACAATGGGGTACAGCAAGGCGCTGTTTGAGAAGGCATGGGGATGTGCGGTAGAGGTGCAATTACTCAAAAGCATAAAAGCTGGCGATGACGTGTGTTTGATGAAGATCATCCCGCTATCCGATGTCTGGTAAAAAACAAATCT
>DHOD01000031.1:3456-6419 GCA_002407725.1 Christensenella sp. UBA5399
AAAAAGGGGCAGCAATGCCCCTTTTTTTCTAAAAATTTATAGCAAACACGTATTGCCGTGCAAGCGCATTTACTGTATGATAGAAATATCATGTGTGATGGGGGCGGAGTATGGAACAGCTGGGTGCAAGAAAGCTGAACGGCAGAAATTTAGCCTTTATTGTATTTGCATATGCGATCTATATGGTGTATGCGTTCTATTTCAATACATTTGGAACCAATGCGACCGTCATGATGGCGTTTTACAATATCACATCGGCGGAGCAGGGGCTGATTTTGACAGTGCAATCGGTCGGCGGGCTGGCAGCGGCAATCTTTCTGGCGCTGCAGGGAGAACGCTTCAACAAAATCAACGCATTGGGGCTGGGGGCGTTGCTGGTAGGCGTTGCGGGTATTGCCATCGGATTTGCGCCGCCTTACTTTTTGCTGATACTGATCGTGATTGTGGCGGGGATTGGGTGCACGTTTAACGATGTGATGCTTAACAGCCTGATACCGGAGGTATACCCCAAAAGAAAAAATACATTGTTGCCTATTGCACACGCATTTTATGGGATAGGCGCGATGGTCACGCCGCTTTTTGTGACGGCGGTGGTGGACCCGGAGGTGTTTGTATCGTTTGCCGTGCCTTTTCTGATTATAGGGATTGCTTCCACGGTGATTTTTGTGGTCTATATGATATTGGGCAAAAGCATTATGCCGGAAACGCCGTATGCGGATATGGCGGCGGTCAGAAAACAAGTATCGGGCGACCCCGCGGAGATATTTAAAACAAAAAAAGCCTGGTTGTTTTTGATAGCGGGTGTGCTGTACTTCTCGTTCCAGGTGGGTACAATGAGCTGGCTGCCCACATATTGCAGGGAGATCGGGATGGACTTTAACCTGTCGGGCGCTATGCTGACAGCCTTTTTCGGCGGCTCGCTTGTCATGCGGTTTATCAGCCCGCTTGTGCTGAAGAAGATGACGGCACAGCGTGCGTACATTGTTTTCAGCATATTATCGGCGGCATGTATGGTGGCGGGGCTGCTGACGGGTAACTCGATGCTTATGGTAGTGCTGGTGGCTGTGGCGGGATTTATGCAGGGCAACAGCGTGGCGTTGCTGGTGCTGATTGCGACAGAGGCCTTCCCGCACAGGGTGGCGTCCGCAAGCTCCATCTCGTTTATCGCACTCAATGTGGCGACCATGACTGCGCCGCTTTGGATGGGGGAGATGGCCGGGCGAACAGGCTTTTTGCTGCCACTGCTGATGGGAAGCATCTGTATGCTTGCTTCTGCGTTATTAATATCTTTTATTGAAAGAAATTCAAGAAAAAGTAAAAAATAACGATGTACAAAGTATAAGAAGCATGTTATAATGACTATGTAGCTTATGTGAGTTTGTTTAAGGATTGAGCAAACAGCAGTAAAGCAGGAGGCTTGACATGAACAGCAGACAGCCAAAGCGCAAGAGAATTTGGCGAATATCCGACGGTCACAACTGATCGCTAGGTTTAGCGAGGGCTTGTGTGGTCGGTTTTTTGTTTATGTAAGACAAGCCGGACAAACTCGGCATCTTACATGAAGGGAGGTGAACACGATGGCAAGGATCAGTACTGGTAGTTTTAATCCATATGCGTATGGGAATGTCTCCAGTTATTCCAAGAATCTGGTGAACAATTATCTGGCGAACAACAAAAGCGCAAGCAGCAGTAGTTTGGTCAGCGGATTTTTGAACAACGCCACAGGGACAACCCAATCCACGGTAACGGGCAACAAAGCTTTTGCGACGCAGAACACCACAAACCTGAAGCTGCTTCAGTCTACGGCGGCGGCGCTTTCGGGCGCGGCAAACAAGCTGGGTGGAAGCAGTCAGCTTGTCAGCTCCAACGACAGCGTGGTCAAAGCGGATAAAACTTCGTTCTATTCCCAAAACAACCTGTCATTCAATGTAAACGTACAAAACCTTGCGACGACGCAAAAATCTGCATCGGCGGGGTTGGCTTCATCGGCCAGTTCGATATTTGAGACGGGCAAGAACAACGTGACGATACGGACGGAGAAGGGAAGCTATGACATCGGATTTGAGGTGAAATCCGGCGACACCAATTCGGAATCGCTTAACAAGCTGGCGCAGAGCATCAATGAATCGAAGGCGGGCGTGACAGCCAAGGTTGTAAGCGAGAACGGCAAGAGCAGCCTGGAGATTACGTCGAACGAGACGGGCGAAATGAGCGCTTTTGCACTGGAAGACGCCGCTGGCGGCAGCGTAGCGGAAAAGCTTTCGATGAGTGTGGAGCGCAAAGCGGTTGACGCCAACTATACAGTGGACGGAAAGAATTATTCTTCCGCGAGCAACACTGTGACGGTGCCAAATGGCCGCGGCGCGTCAATGACGCTGCAAGGCACGGGCTCTGCATCGCTGGAAAAGGGCGTTGACGCATCCTCGTTGGTGGACGCGGCCCAGGCGTTTGCAAAGGCGTACAACAGCACGGTATCCCATCTGATGTCCGGCAGCGCGGGCGGCGCAGGCGTAACACGCGCGCTTAACCTGGTTGCGAACAACAGGATGACGCAGATGTCGATGGGCAGTTATGGCGGTTATGCATCTTCGCGGCTTTCGGCGATGGGTATATCGATCAATGGAGACGGTCAGATGAGCGTTGATGCGGACAAGCTGACCAAAGCGGTCAAGGACAGTCCGGCAACTGTGAAATCGACACTTTCCGGTTATGGCGGCCTTGCGGAGACCGCGCGCGACAACGCTTCGAAAGCGATGCGTATACCCACGGCAACCTACACAAACTTCAGCAACATGGGTGTGGAAAGCAGCTTGATCAGCGCATTGATGCCAAAGACAGGGTCGATGTTTGATATTCTTCTATAGGGATATTACATACGAAACAAAAACCGGCGGAGTTCCCGTCGGTTTTTTTGTGTGGAAATTTACAAAAAGAACTTGACATATATAGATAATCTACATATA
>DHOD01000031.1:6581-6997 GCA_002407725.1 Christensenella sp. UBA5399
ACATATATAGATAATCTACATATACTATATATAGATTATCTATATATAGAGGTGTGATTATGGTAAAAAGCAGGAATTTACAGGTGGGCAATACGACGATGCTGGTGCTTAGCCTGCTCACGGAGCAGGATATGTATGGGTACCAGATGATTGAGACATTGGCGGAGAGGTCGCAGAATGTTTTTGAATTGCAGGCGGGCACACTGTACCCTATACTGCATACGCTGCAGAAGGAAGGATTTGTGGAAGCGTACGAGCAGGACGCGGGCCAGGCCAGGGTGCGGAAATATTACCATATAACGAAACGCGGCGGAAAAAACCTGGCAGAGCAAAAGAAAAGCTGGAAACGGTATTCGGATGCAATTGACCGTGTTTTGGGGGAGAATGAATATGCGTGGCGTGCCCCCCAATCCTTG
>DHOD01000045.1 GCA_002407725.1 Christensenella sp. UBA5399
ATACCCAATAGTTTATACAATAAACAATATCTTCCTTGCATAAATTTTGAACTACCTATAGTTTTTTGACACTCTGTAATAATCAATTGATCGCATGAATATCCGTCAGGGGCCATATGACAAACAGCGCATGGCCCTCTATTTGATCTTGCGCAATTGCGCCGATCACTTCGGCGCGGCTGTCCAGCGAATGGGCGCGGTTGTCGCCCATCACAAAGACATGGCCTTCGGGCACGGTATACGGCCCCCAGTCGGGGTAAGGCTCCGGATTTACATATTCTTCAACCAATGGCTCGTCGTTTCGATAGACAGTGCTGTCGCGAACTTCAAGCTTGTCGCCGGGAAGGCCCATGGTACGTTTCACATATGTACCTTCCATGTAGGGATATTTGACAATGATGATGTCGCCGTACTCGGGAAGGTTGAAATAACGTGAAACTTTTTCAATGGCGACCCGCTCGTGCGAATATAGCGTGGGATACATGGATTCGCCGTCTACAAGGACAATGGAAAAGACAAATGCACGAATAAGAAGCGCCGCCGCTACGGCAATGACAATGCACAATATCCAGCTGCGCGCTTCATGTTTTTGCTTTGTTTTCTTTTGCAGCCGCTGCAGCCTGCCGGTACTTCTGGTACCGTTTGCGCTGTATTTGCTCCGTTTGTTTTCCATCGGGCGACATCCCGTCCAGTTTTTTTAATAAAGAATGTGTAACGATTTTCCATTATATCATACACGGGACATAAATCACACATAAAAAATCTAAAGCATTGCATTTGCGTGCACCGGGGGCTATAATGGGCTGTGCGGGGATGCTTATGGCGTGATGTCCCCCAAAAACCAGGAAAATCGGAGGTGAGGAAAGCTGTGGACGCAGGGCCTGAATGTAGAATAAATGTTTGCGGGATGCTTTGCGTGCAGCTTTTTGACGCAGAGCCCGCTTGAAAAATCAAGTATGAAAGTGGGTGAAGTCCGATGATACGCATATTTAGTTCAGCTGAGAACAACAAGCTGAAGGAAATTGACAAAATTGAGCCGGGCGCATGGATACATCTGCTCGAGCCGACCGAGGAGGAAATTGTTTCGGTCAGGGACGAGCTGGGGGTAGAGGATGAGTTTATCCGCGCGGCGCTGGATGAGGAAGAAACAGTCCGTATAGATGCGGAAAACGACCAGCAGCTGGTGTTGGTCGATATCCCGATTGTAAGGCCAGAACGTACATCTTTTTTGTATAGCACGTTGCCGCTGGGCATTGTCATCACAAAGGAAAATATTATAACCGTGTGCCTGGAAGAGACATCGATCATTGAAGATTTTTGGAATGGCATAGTCCGCGGCTTCGATACGCAAAAGCGGTACCGTTTTTTGCTGCAATTGCTGTATAAAAATGCCAGCAAATACCTCCAGTACCTCCGGCAGATCGACAAAGCGCAGACACAGGTGGAGAACGCGCTGCACAAATCAATGCGTAACCGTGAGCTGATCCAGATGCTGAAGATTGAAAAATCACTTGTTTTCTTTTCCACGTCGCTCAAGGCCAACGAGGTGGTGCTGGAAAAAATGCTCAAGTTTAATGTGATCAAAAAGTATCCTGACGATATGGAACTGCTGGAAGACGTTATCATTGAAAACAAGCAGGCGATTGAGATGGGCAATATTTACCGCGATATCCTTTCCGGTACGATGGACGCGTTTGCAAGCGTGATCTCCAACAACCTGAATATTGTGATGAAGCTGCTAGCCTCCATTACAATTGTGCTTTCGGTGCCGACCCTGATTGCCAGCCTGTGGGGGATGAACGTGCCGGTGCCGTTTACAGACCATCCACATGGTTTTTTGATTGTGATCCTGATCTCCGTAGGGATCAGTATAGTCGCATTTTTTATACTGTGGCGAAAGCGAATGTTTTAGAACGCGACAAACGATGCTTGAATCGGCAGGCATATGGTGATACAATAAATTGAATTTACAGTTAGATGATAAAAAAGAGAGAGTATTGTTCGTTAAATAATATATGGAAAAAATTGTGATTACCGGCGGACGCCGGCTCAAAGGATCGGTCAGCGTGACCGGTGCGAAGAATGCGGCTGTCGCCATGTTGCCCGCGGCAATACTGGCGCAGGGCAAATGTGTCATAGAGAACCTGCCGGACATTGCGGATGTTAAAGTGATCAAACGGATTTTGGCGGAGCTGGGTGCCGAAGTTGAGTTTGAAGACGGCGTGATGACCATCGATACAACCAATATCTTCACCAGCGAAGTGACCATCAATATCGTGAAACGCCTGCGGGCCTCGTATTATTTTGTGGGGGCGCTTTTGCCGCGTTTTGGCAACGCGCAGATATTCCTGCCGGGCGGATGCGCGATTGGCGAGAGGCCGATCGACCAGCACATTAAAGGATTGCAGGCGCTGGGGGCGAAGGTGGGGACGGAATACGGCATGCTGAAAGCCAGCGCGCCGGACGGATTGAAAGGCGCGGATATCTACCTGGATGTAGTTTCAGTGGGTGCGACAATCAATATCATGCTGGCTGCCGTGATGGCGGAGGGGCAGACGACGATCGTAAACGCGGCGAAGGAGCCGCACGTGGTGGACGTCGCCAACTTCCTGACATGTATGGGCGCGAAGATCAAAGGGGCCGGTACCGACATCATTCGCATTACGGGCGTCGAGAAGCTGCACGGGTGCAATTATTCCATCATACCCGACCAGATTGAGACGGGGACGCTGATGATTGCCGCCGCGGCAACGCGTGGTGACGTGACGATCAACAATGTCATTCCCGTGCATATGGATGCGCTTTCCGCAAAGTTGATGGAAATGGGCATTACAGTCAAAGAGGGCGCGGATTATATCCGTGTAAAATGCGAGGGGCGGCCAAAGGCGGTACGGATCAAAACGATGCCGTATCCCGGTTTTCCTACGGATTTGCAGCAGCCCTCGACAGTGCTGCTTTCCACCGCACAAGGGACAAGCATGATCACGGAGAGCATATTTGAATCGCGGTTCAAGCACATCAACGAGATTCGCCGTATGGGCGCGAAGATTGATACCGACGCAAGGGTTGCGGTTGTGGAAGGCGTCGAAAAGCTGACGGGCGCATCGGTACGGGCGACCGACCTGCGGGCGGGCGCGGCACTGATTGTTGCGGGGCTGATGGCGGACGGTGTCACGGAGATTTATAATATCAAGTATATTGACCGGGGATATGACCATATAGAAGAGAAACTCAACAGCCTGGGGGCGGATATCCGGCGCGAGAATGTGGACCCGGAGGACGATTTGTATTACTAAGTTGATTCGCGGATGTTGACCGTATGGCATAGCCTGGCCGCTATGCCTGTTTTTTTACAAAAAATTAATGTGAGTGGCGCACCCGGCACATAAAAATGTTATACTGGTTTCAATATAAATGAAATGGTGTAGATGAACAACAAATGATTGAACGAAAGGGAGAGCGTGATGGAAGATATAAAACAGGAAAATGCGGTGGATGGCGCAACCGAACCAAGTGTGGCGGAGACGGATGACGTCGGCGGATGCGTACTGCGCATAGAAGAATTGCTGAAGCAGCAGGCAGAGCATAACAAAAAAATGCAGAAGTTTTCGCGTGTAAGGACGGTGGCAATTGTTGCCATCGCGGTGGTTTTTGTGATCTTCGCGTTTTTGCTGTACGGGACGGTGAAAGATTTGACGGTTGGGCTGCCGGGGTTGATCCAATCGACCAACGCGCTGGTGGACCAGGCGTCGGGGGATTTGGATGCGGTGTTTGAAAGCGTGGAAAGTATAAATTTTGAAGGGATAAACGATTTGATCAGCGAAGTGAGCGCGATTGATTTCGAGGGGCTTGGCGCCAGTGTAGAAGCGCTGGGAGAGGGTGTGCAGGCATTCCAGCGGATTATGGAGGCGTTGTCCAACCCGTTTGGGCTGATCAGTTAACGGAACGAGAGGGGATGATGTAGATGGATCTGACAGAAAAAATGTTGAAGACAGAAGAAGTGTTTGACGGGAAGGTGATCCATGTCTATAACGATGAGGTGCGCCTGCCCAACGGTGGCACAGGGACGCGTGAGGTGGTGCGCCATTCGGGGGGCGCATGTGTTTGCGCGATCGATGAGAATATGGAAATAGCCTTTGTGCGTCAGTTCAGGTATGCATATGGAATGGAGCTGCTGGAGCTGCCCGCGGGCAAGCTGGAAAAAGGCGAAGAACCTCTCTATGCTGCGGCGCGCGAGCTGCGCGAGGAGGCGGGGCTCGCGGCGGAAGACCTGCTGGCGCTGGGCGAGATGTACCCCAGTCCGGGGTATACGGATGAGATCATCCATATGTTCTTGGCGGTGGGCGCCAAGCCCTGTGACGCCAATCCCGACGAGGATGAGTTTTTGCGGATAGAGAAGATGTACATAGGCGACGCGCTGGACATGGTGTTCAAAGGCGAAATCAAAGACGCGAAAACACAGATATGCCTGATGAAGGCGTACATCATGATTCAGAGCCTGGGAGAGCAGGGCATGCAGCTTGCCGCCGACGGAGAGCCGTCCGAACCGCTAAATTAGGGTGGTTTGGCTATGCAACCCTTGGTTAAAATAATCAAAAAGCTGAGCCGGGGAAAGCAAATGAAGCGTGGAGGGGGAGTTTTCCAAAAACTTATGGGTATTCCTAATGGGTCAATGTACCTTCGGTAGATTTTATAGGTTTCGGAGCTATGCATACCTTCA
>DHOD01000144.1:0-2358 GCA_002407725.1 Christensenella sp. UBA5399
CCATAAACTTTTCCGTAATCCCTACGCTGATGTTGAAATTGGTGATCTCGGACGTGTCCTTTTTACACTGGATAAATTCCAGTATATCCGGATGGTCGATCCGAAGAATCCCCATATTGGCGCCCCGGCGGGTTCCGCCCTGTTTGACAGCCTCTGTTGCCGCGTTAAACACCCGCATAAAGCTGACCGGGCCGCTGGCCACACCACCGGTGGAGTCCACCTCCGACCCGGCGCAGCGCAACCGACTAAACGAGAAACCCGTTCCGCCGCCGCTCTTGTGAATCAATGCCGCGTTTTTGACCGCGGTAAAAATATCCTCCATGCTGTCCTTAATGGGCAGCACAAAACATGCAGAAAGCTGGCCGAGCTCCCTTCCCGCGTTCATCAACGTGGGCGAATTCGGCATAAACTTCAGTTCCGTCATCATATCGTAAAAAGATTTTGCAGTCGCTTCGGTATCGGCGCCCGGTTCAAATTCACTGTCCGCATCCGCTATGGCTCTGGCAACACGCCAAAAAAGGTCCTCTGGCTTTTCCACCGGCTTGCCATCAGGGCCCTTTTTCATATATCGTCTTTCCAAAACAATGATGGCATTCTTACTCAACATTTGTACTTCACTCCCAATTTAATATATTTTGTGTTTTCATCAATCGCGCACCACTACATATGGTACACCCATTGGAGGTAAAATACCAGAGTTTTTTTTATTTTTAAAGATATTTTTTCATTGTTGCCGCAAATTCCGCACCTTTAGACGAGTAAAACTCCACTGTTCCCCGCGTTTTTCGTCCGCTTAGCAGCCCTTCCTGCTCCAAAACATTTACGACATGCTTCGCCGTTCCAAACCGCCCGTCAAATATCTCACAATTGCCCTTCAACAATTTCTGCGCGACGTCACGGATCTGGCTTTCTATAAACGAATAATGTGTGCAACCGATCACGACGGCGCAAACATTCCCGCTTTCTCTAAACGGCGCCAACTTCTCACAGATATACGCCCGGATCGCCGGGGCGTCAAAATCCCCCTGTTCCACCAGGTTTGCCAGGTTTTCGCATTCAATGCTTTTTACCCTTTCCCCTGCCCCCAGCCGTTCGACCAGGTCTTTGTACCGCTGTTGGTTTACGGTAGCCTTTGTTGCCATGACCAGTATGTCCCCCTCGGCATACTTCTCCGATGCGGGCTTGACCGCCGGCTCAATACTGATCACGGGAATGCTGTACTTCTCGCGCATGCCCCGGACCACAATGCTGGTTGCGGTATTACACGCAATCACAATTGTCTTCACGCCTTTTTCGTACAGAAAATCGCCGCACACAAACGAGCGCTCTATGACGTCCTTCTCATCCTTGAGCCCGTAAGGCGCATACAGGTTATCGCCGTAATATATATAGTTTTCATTGGGCAGCAGGCGCACCGTCTCCGCAAGCACGCTGATGCCGCCTATACCGGAATCGTAAAACCCAATCGGCTGTTCTTTTTTATCCATACAGTTCCCATTCACATCATTTTTTATATTACATATTATAGCATAAGCACGGTCATACTGTTTCTCAAATTAAAAAATTGTGACATGGAAATCACAAAATTGACACTGGCTGTTAATGTTGTTAGAATCTTATTATACTTTGTGATAAGGAAGGCTTATGCAACCTTTAATAACGATTTTCGGCCAGGAAGTATCCACATACTTCCTGATGATCATGATTGGCTACGGCGCGGGCCTTTTTGTTGTGCTGCACCAGTCAAAAATCAATTCTATGCTCAAGACGGATGCCCTTGTAGCATACATTCTGGCAGGTTTTGGCGCGCTTATTGGCGGCAAACTCTTTTTTGTCATCCAGGGCATCTCCACTTTTATCGAGCTGAACCAGACCACAGGATTGTCTTTCCTTGATTTTTTCACAAACGCCGGGCTTGTCTACTACGGCGGGTTTATCGGCGCCGTTTTGATGGTCATGCTATTCAGCCTTCTGTTCAAAATCCGCTTTTGGACCGTGATCGACACGCTGATCCCGGCGTTGCCCCTCGCACAGGCTTTTGGCCGCGTGGGCTGCTTCCTGGCGGGCTGCTGCTACGGCGTCCCGCACGAGCACGGCGTCCTGTTTCCTTTTTCCGATACGCCGCTGCTCCCCACGCAGCTGTACGAAACAGCGTGCGTGACCGTATTGTTTGTCATTATGATGGTATACGGCAAACAGCCACGGCGGCCCGGAAAGCTGCTTGGCATGTATATGATCGGCTATGGAATCATACGGTTTGTACTGGAATTCTTCCGTGGGGATGAGATACGCGGTTTTGCGGGCGGCCTGTCCGTATCGCAATGGATCAGCATTGCCGTGCTTGCGGCGGGGGGCATC
>DHOD01000144.1:2501-10220 GCA_002407725.1 Christensenella sp. UBA5399
GGCGTCATCCTTTTCTTTTTTTACAAACCCGCAACCAAAAAAACACAGCAGCCGCTCACCGCTTCCTGAAATATTGATAATATGTGCAGCGGAGGTTTCCGTTGTACAATTTTCGCTTCTTATCGGCCTTGCGCCCAAAGTCCTTCTCAAACCTGTCGCTTGCCGTCAATACAAAAAACACAGTATCCTGCAATTGCAAAAACACTTTTCCCATGTTTTTATATAGCCGTTCCACTTCTTCTTTCTCCCCAAGGCGGACTGCGTAAGGCGGATTGGTAATGATCGTTGCCGGCTTTTCCGGTTGGCGAAATTCCGTTGCGTCTCCCACATAAAAATCAATTGCCCCATCCAGCCCCATGTTGCGGGCATGGCCTGTTGCCAACTTGATGTTTTTGCTGTCGATATCCCCGGCGCAAATTCGCATTTCAGGCGTCGTTTGTCGCGCACCGGCGTGTTCGCGCACATCCGCAAACGCTTTCCTGAAGCTGTTGGAATAATTTTGCGCATCAAACTGCCGGTGAATCCCCGGCGCCATATTTGACGCAATCATGGCAGCCTCTATTGCGATGGTTCCGCTGCCGCACATCGGATCATAAAAATCCCTGCTGTGCCAGCGGGAAATTAAGATCAACGCCGCAGCCAACGTCTCTTTCAGCGGCGCTTCCGCATTTTTCAAACGATATCCACGGCGATTCAGCCCTGCGCCGCTTGTATTGAGCGCTACAGTCGCCACGTCCTTATACAAATTGACAAACAAACCAAAAACACCGCCGTTCTCCGGCAGCGTACCCAGCTTGTACTTCCGCTGCATCGCCTTTACCACCGCTTTTTTGGAAACCGCCTGAATGTCCCGGACGCTCATCAGCTCCGACCGTACAGCATTAGCGTTGACGGGCAGCTTGGCATCGGACGGTATAAAAGATGCGAAATCGATATTGGTAATGTTTTGGAAAAGTTCGTCAAAGCTACGGACGCTGAACTCCCCCAGCACAATATACACCCTGTCCGCAGTCCTGAGAAAAATATTCGCAAGCGCAACACCGTATTCATCCGCTTCAAAATACACCCTGGCATCTTGCGCCATAACGCCCGTCAGCCCCAGTTCCCTGATCTCGGTTGCCAATATGCCTTCTATCCCAAAAGCGCAAGACGCATAACACTTATACATGATCTCTCATAAAATATACATAATCCACTACAATTTGCTCCTCGGCATTAAAATACCCACAGATTTTTTTCATATCCTCCTCTTTCCCCGTCCGCTTCAGCGCGACATAAAGAATGGCCGCGGCAATTTCGTCCACAAGCTCGGGAACCAGCGCGTTGGTATCATCCTCCAGGTATTCCTGTATCACATTGAGCGCGCTTTTGATCAGCCCTTCGTCATAATGCTTGTTGATGACGTCATATAACACCCGAAACAGCTTGGCATAGTCCTCTGTCAGCTCGTTGCCGTCTTCGTCATACGTTCCCACCTTCACTTCCACCACTTCGCCCTTGATATAGGATACATACGGCTCTGCGGCGTTCATGCGCTTCAGCAGCACAAATATATCGTTTTTCACGTCGTCGGGCTGATCCTTTTTAAGCAAAAATGCCCGCAGGACTTTCTCCGCCTTCTGGTCGGCAAACCCCGCCACCATGCCCGCAATTGCACGCTTGATGTTGTCGTCGCCGTATTCCAGCCCCCAAAGCGCGGTATGCAGAAATTCCCTGTCTTCCTTCCACATCCCGCGAAAGCTGCTGTCAGGCAGTTTCAGGCAATCATTCAAGTATTTGATCTTCTTTTTTGCCTCGTTGGCCGGCACCTGGTACACATAATCCATTTCTACAAATTCGTCGTGTCCCTGTACCTCATTGTTGATCCTTTTGATGTAATACTCGGCAATCACGCCCGGGTGATCCAGCTTTTTGATGCTGTCCAGCAGATTGATCGCCTCCTTGGGCCGGTCGGTGTTGTGCAACGCCGCGGCAAGGTAATAGAGCACCTTTTCATCATACGGCGAATATTCCGCCAGTTCGCGTAGGTACGGGATCGCCTCTTCATGCTTTTTCAGTTCGCAAAGCGTGATTCCCACTTTATAGATATCCTCGATCGTTTGCGTGTCGTATGCCAGCACCTTCTTGATGTACTGTTCCGCTGCATCTATGCCCTCTTTTGACCGGATAAAGATTGCCATATTGCAGTTTGCGTGCAGGTTATTCGCCTGCTTCTTAAGCACCTTCTCCGTGACCTCTATCGCCCTGTCCACGTTTTTCAGGCAATAATACGCCAGCGCCAGGTTGTTTTTGGCGTACGCCATGTCGTCCGACTCGTCCTCTATGCTCTCCAGCACTTCCACCGCTTTTTCAAACTCGGCACGGTCCAGGTGTTTTTTTCCTTCGTGCGCCTTGTCATAAACCCCGTCGCCATTCAACTGATCCATAAATTCACGGATATTCTCTTCTTCCGTATCAAAATAATACAGGAAATCCTCTACCTCTTCGCTGTATTCGCCGTCCGGGCTGAGCGCAAGGTATTTTTCGAAACTTTCCCTTGCCTTGTGTATATCGTTGAGGCCCATGAAGTTACAGCCGAGGCAAAAGTAACAATCCGCGTCCAGTTCTTCCTTTTTTTCAATCAATTCAAACAACACACCGTTGGATTCCTCATACCGCGCAAGCTCTGTCAATACTTCCGCAAAGCACAATGAAAACTCATAATTATCAGGCTCGATCTCCACGGCGCGCCGAATTGTGCTCAGCGCGTTGATAAAAGACCCGCCGTCCATCATCTTTTGGGCCGACCGGTAAAAAAAGTCTGCCGGTTGTTCAAATTTTAGCACCTTTTTCTCAGACATTTCATCCTTTTTCCTTCGCAATCAATTTTTCCAATTCCCCCGCAGAAAAATGATAAACTTTATTACAAAACTGACAGGTGATTTCCGCACCGTCATCTTTTTCTATCATATCGCGAATTTCGCCCTCACCCAGCGATACCACAACCTCCTCCAACCGGTGCCTGCTGCAGTCGCACTGGTAAACCGGCTTCGCATGGTCTAGCAATTTCAGCTCCATGCCGTCAAAAATCTTTGCCAGCACATCTTCTACACTATATTGCATCAGGTATACGGCAAAATTGGCAATCCCGCCAATCCTTTTTTCAATTTCCGCAAGTGTTTCCTCACTGCACCCCGGCATAGGCCTTACCATAACGCCCCCGGCGTTTACAATCGACATATCCGTCTCCAGCCAGGTGTTGACATATACAATCGACGGCTGCTGCTCCGATACCAGGTAATAACTGGCTACATCTTCCCCGATCTCACCCGATACCAGCGGTACCTTCCCCACATACGGCTTCTTCAGGCCCGCATCTCTCACCACCGTCAGCAATCCATCCTTGCCCACGGCGCCCGCAATGTCAAAGCTCCCTTTTTCCGAGGGTGGCGGGTTGACATCCGGGTTGGCGATATACGCCTTTATTTTCAGCTCCGCGTTGCCGACAGCCATCACCGTGCCTGCCGGGCCGCCGCCGTTGATCATCAGCGTAAGCTTGTCCTTCTCATTTTTCAACAGTGCCGACATCATTGTTACCGCGGCAATCGTCCTGCCCAAAATGATTGTGCCCACAGGCATTGTATCATGCGTTTGCCGCGCAAGCTCCACCATGTCCGATACATCGCAGGCTGTCACCGCCGCTTCACCGTTCAGCATCGCCCGCACCAATATATCACTCATTTGTCAATGCTCCTTTTTCTGCATAAAACTGTATTCTCTGCGCATCGCTTCCCGGCGCGTTCCTTGTACCAAATGCATACGCCGCAATATTTGTAAACCCGGCCTGCTCCAGTACGGTGGATACCTCGCCCACATCCCACGCCCGCTGCACGTGCCGCTCGTCGCTTCGCCGGTAGCGGTCCCCTTCTTTTATAAATAAGGTGACATCCATGTAAACGAGTTCTTTGTCCGCGTCGTACGTGTTCTGCCAGAACAGCGTATTCTCGTCGTTGTCGTCATAAAAGAAATTATCGC
The DNA here is from genome assembly GCA_002407725.1 of Christensenella sp. UBA5399. GTDB lineage: Bacteria > Bacillota > Clostridia > Christensenellales > Christensenellaceae > UBA5399. The sequence continues at coordinate 6,516 of DHOD01000144.1, forward strand.
CTATTATCCCCGTCAGCTTGGCGCGCGAACTGATGTCAAACACCAGTATGCCCCCTGGCTTCAAATTGTCCCTTGCACCCTCCAAAAAGCGCTGCAAGTCGCGCTCCGTCAGCAAATAATTGACACAATCACAGGCGCTGATGGCAGCATCCACTTGCGTATTCACTTTAAAATCCGTCATCTGCGCACAGGCAAGCCGATGCTCCCTCCCCGTCTTCCGCAGCTTTTCCGCTGCTACATCCAGCATCGCAGCCGACCGGTCAACCGCAATCACGTGGCATCCTTTTTTCACAAGCTCCACAGTGATGTTGCCGGTGCCGCACCCGTATTCCAATATATTGCGCCGTCCCTCCAGAAAACCCAGTAGGTATTGGGCCCAGTCCACAGACGGCACATCGTACATCAGCCCGTCATACGCAGTGGCTATCGCCTCATATTCGTTTGTCATTCACACAACCTGCCATCCGCATTTATATATGTCATTATAGTATAGCAGACCGTTACGTGCAAATTATGTCCTTTTTTTAAATATATTTGCACATCAACCCTATTGGTGATATAATGTGTACCAATAACATAAGGTCAGAGGCGCGTTGATCATTAGTACCCCGGTTTAGGCCATGGCAGGCCTGCGATATCGGGTGAAAGGGTGAGACGCCGAAGGACATCGTTTGGGCCAAAGGCTATGTCCTGGGTATGCGGAATAACACCTGCATAACTGTCATTGCATGATGCAATGTTGCGCTGATATATCTCTATGAAAGATATTACGGCGCAAATGTGCCGTTTTGTTATATATGGGACTATTATTAGGAGGATTCTGATGAAGAAGTACAACATCGCCATTGTAGGCGCCACGGGTATGGTTGGCCGCAAGTTTTTGCAGGTGCTTGAAGAGCGCAAACTGCCTGTAAACAACTATTATATGTTTGCAAGCGCACGAAGCGCCGGTAAAAAAATACCGTTTATGGGCAAGGAATATGTCGTCGAGGAACTGACTGACAGCTGCTTTGATGGCAAAGACATAGATATTGCACTTTTCTCGGCGGGTGGCGGCACAAGCTTCCGTTATGCGCCTTCCGCTGTCCGAGCTGGCGCGCTGGTCATTGACAACTCCAGCGCGTGGCGTATGGATAAAAAAGTGCCGCTTGTCGTGCCCGAGGTTAATTCGCAGGATATCAAACGGCATAACGGCATTATTGCCAACCCCAACTGCTCCACCATACAGGCTGTCGTTGCGCTGAAGCCGCTCTATGACAAATACGGAATCGAGCGCATCGTGTATTCGACATACCAGGCGGTTTCCGGTGCGGGCATGGGCGGATACCGTGACCTCGAGGACGGGATCAACGGCGACCCGCCGAAAAAGTTCTCCTATCCCATCTTCTCTAACTGCATTCCGCAGATAGACGTGTTTGACGAGGACGATTACACGAAGGAAGAATTGAAGATGGTACACGAGACGCGCAAAATACTAAACGACGACAACATGAAAATTACTGCAACGTGTGTACGGGTGCCTGTATTCAACGGGCATAGCGAATCGATCAATGTCGAATTGAAAAACGAATTTGATCTGGTGGAGCTAAAACAGTTGCTGGCGGACTTTCCCGGCATCATGCTGATGGACGATGTCAAGGCGGGCGAAGCGTCCGGCGTCTACCCCATGCCTTCGCTCTGTAATGGGAAAGACGAAGTGTTTGTGGGGCGTATCCGGCGTGACCGGTCGGTAGCAAACGGCGTAAACCTTTGGGTTGTTGCCGATAACGTCAGGAAGGGCGCGGCCACCAACGCCGTGCAAATCGCACAGACATGGATTGCCATGCAGCAGTAGCGGGGAGTTTATTGATATGATTTTTAAGGGTTCCGGGGTTGCGATCTGCACCCCGTTCAACAGCAGCGGCGTCAATTACGACACCTTTGAGCGGTTGATCCAACTGCATCTGGATGAAGGAACGGACGCGCTTGTGGTCTGTGGCACCACCGGCGAGCCTTCCACCATGACGACGAAAGAAAAATGCGGCACCATCAAGTTTGCCGTACAGCAGGTGAATGGCAAAATCCCTGTCATAGCGGGCGTTGGCGGCAACAATACCGCCGACGTGCTGGAAAGCGCAAAGCGCGCGCAGGATTGCGGCGCCGACGCCATTTTGGCCGTTACGCCGTATTATAACAAATGCTCTAAATCCGGCCTTCGCAAGCACTTTTTGGCTTTGGCGGATACAACCGACCTGCCCATTGTCATCTACAATGTGCCCTCCCGCACAGCGGTCAATATGGATGCGCAAACATTTTGCGAGCTGGCGGAACATAAAAACATCGCCGCCGTCAAGGAGGCAAGCGCCGACATCAGCCAGATTGCCGATTATGCACGGCTTTGCCGCGGTAAGGCCGACCTGTACAGCGGAAACGACGATCATATCGTGCCGTTGCTCTCCCTTGGGGGGATCGGCGTAATATCCGTGCTTGCAAACATCATGCCGCGCTACACACATGACATGGTTATGGCATTTTTGGAGGGCGACGTTGCCAAGGCGCGCGATATGCAGCTGGAGGTAAATCCGCTGGTCAGTGCCCTGTTCTGTGAGGTAAACCCCATCCCTGTGAAAACAGCACTGGGGCTTATGGGCTATGACATGGGCGAGTTCCGCCTTCCCCTTTGCGAGATGGAACCCCAGAACGTAGAAAAGTTGAAAACCGAAATGGACAAGTTGGGATTACTGAAATGATTAAAACAATTATCAGCGGCGTGAACGGCCGCATCGGCCAAACTTTGGCGGCCTGCATCAGCGAATCGGCCGACATGGAAACCGTCGCCGGCGTGGATATTGCGCCCGACGCAGTCAAAAATGATTTCCCCGTATATGATGGCATCGACAAAGTCACTGAAAACGCAGACGTAATCATCGACTTTTCACGCCCACAGGCATTGCACGCCCTTCTGGAATATGCAAGCGGCAAAGGCATCCCCGCCGTGCTTGCCACAACGGGATATACCGACAACGATAAGGTGATGATTGCCAAATACGCCAGCCATGTTGCCCTGTTTTTTTCCGCAAACATGTCGCTGGGCGTCAACCTGCAAATCATGCTTGCAAAAAAAGCCGCCGAAATCCTTGGCGATCAATTTGATATTGAAATCATTGAAAAACACCACAACCAAAAGGTGGATTCCCCCAGCGGCACCGCTCTTGCCATTGCCGAAGGCATCAACTCCGCCCTTGGCGGCGCAAAAGAGTTTGTCTATGGCCGCCATGCCGTTTCACAAAAACGGGACGCTGACGAGATAGGCATCCATGCTGTGCGCGGAGGCACTGTCGTTGGTGAACATGACGTGCTTTTTCTCGGGTCGGACGAGGTGATTGAAATCAATCACCGGGCTTATTCCAAGCAAGTGTTTGCCCAAGGCGCCATGCGCGCCGCCGGTTTCCTTTCCGGCAAGCCTGCCGGCCTGTATTCGATGAACGACCTGTTCGGCGATATCTTATAAAACCAATCACTGATCGAAAAAGCTTAAAGAGGTATATCCCATTGAAAAAATACGATGTAGCCATCATCGGCGGCGGTATCAGCGGCATTATGACCGCCTACCGCCTCACTGAAAGCAATCCCGGCATCACGGTCGCCCTGATCGAAAAAGGACATGCGATCACCGGCCGGAAATGCCCTGTCATTGCCAAGACATCAGACGCCTGCATCCGGTGT
>DHOD01000144.1:10392-10849 GCA_002407725.1 Christensenella sp. UBA5399
ATGGAGGGCATGGCCGGGGCCGGCGCGTTTTCTGATGGAAAATATATCATATCGACAGAATACGGCGGTTGGCTTACAGATTTTCTGGACCCGTCCACAGTCATCGACTACATTGAACAGGCCGATGCTATTTTGGTATCTTTCGGCGCCACAACAGAGCGTTTTATGCCCGACGACGAGCTCAAGGCCCTGTGCCTTCGGCACGATCTTCATATGGCCCGCGCCCAGCTCAAGCACCTCGGGACAGACAAGAATTTCGATACCATGCAAGCGTTGATCGATCATGTCTCCGCCAACTGCGACATCCTGACCGACACCAATGTTGTAGATGTAGATGGCGAAAAACACCTGATATACACTGCGGATTCTCAGGAGATTTATGCGGACAACATCGTCTTTGCCGTGGGGCGTGCAGGCAGCCTGTTTTTCGCGGACTGGTGCCGCAAAAACAACATCC
>DHOD01000144.1:11038-14071 GCA_002407725.1 Christensenella sp. UBA5399
AACATCCCCCTCATCAACAACCAGGTTGACATCGGGGTGCGGGTAGAGCTTCCCTTCTCTATTTGGGAATATTTCTCCAAGCGAATCTATGAGCCGAAGATATTGTACCGCAGCACCAAATACGGCGATACGACGCGGATGTTCTGCTTTAACGAGAAAGGCAGCGTTGTGACGGAAAACACAGGCGGCGTCCTGACAGTCAATGGCCACGCCTACCGCGACCAGGCCAAAAAAACAGAAAACTCCAACTTTGCCTTGCTCTCGACCATACGTTTTACGGAACCATTCCACAATCCGATTGAATATGCGCGTCATGTGGCCAGCCTGGCCAACCTGATCAGCGGGGGCAGCGTGCTTGTCCAGCGGCTCGGAGACCTGATGGATGGCCGCCGGACCAACGCCGCCCGCCTGAGGCAATCCACCACGCAGCCAACCTTAAGCGCAATCCCGGGTGATCTCAGCCTGTGCCTTCCCAAACGGCAACTGGATAATATCATCGACACGCTTTATGCCCTGGACAAGGTCGCCCCCGGAACCGCGAATTACGACACCCTTTTCTACGGTGTTGAATGCAAATATTATTCCGCGCGGCCGAAAACCGATGACTTTGCGCTGGACGGCATGAGCCGTGTCTTCGCGACCGGCGACGGTGCCGGGTTTACGCGTTCGCTGTCCCAGGCCGCCGCCAACGGGCTGTATCTCGCCGACAAAATACTGAAAACTTATTAGAATCATATCCGTTGTATATCGGTTTCTTATTTTAAGCTTTTTTTTATTTTTTGAACTTCAAAATTACACCTGCACATGGTATAATCAAGAATAATACTCTATTTATAGAAAAATTTGGTTTGATTATGATGATGAAAGGCTTAGCTTGGTATTTTCTACGCAAAAAAAAGAGAAAAAGTCGTTTCACGACATAATCATACAATACCTGCAGAGCAAGGCGATTGATACGGATGATGAGATTTATCTTTATTTGATTTCTTTCGTCGTCATTTTATTTTGTGCTTTGACACACATATACCTGTTGATTGTGTTCTCCGTCAATACCGTACCTGTGTTTGTCGCTATCAATATAGCGAGCATTATCGTATACCTGATCGCAATCTATTTGCATAAGATCAAACGATATGCGGCAGCTTGCCTGTTGATTTCGTGGGAAGTTTCAGTATACGCCACGTTCTTTGCAATTGTCGGCGGCATTTCCACCTATATTGTAGGTTATTATATTCTGGTGATCATATTGCAATTGATATTGCCTTCCAGCGCCAACCGGCGTCCAATATTAATGATTGCGATCATGATTTTGATTGGCCTGTCCGCCGTTATATGCAGCTTTATTTTCGAGCCTTTTGTCACCTTCAGCAGCAACTTGCATATGTTGCTCACCTTCTCTAACATTTTCTTATTGTTTATAGGAACAGTTGTACAGTTGTTGATCGGAAATTTTATCAGACGCAGCATTGCGGAAAACAACATGCTTCGGATCGAGACCCTCTCCAAAGAGGCCAACACCGACCACCTGACAGGTCTGCTCAACAGACGCAGCGCCGAACCTGCTTTTCTGGAAATCAAAACCGCAGAAGAGCAAGCCCCTTTTTGCATCGCCATGCTGGATATCGACGATTTTAAAGTGATCAACGATACGCTTGGCCACGGATGCGGCGACGAGGTATTGGTATTCCTTGCGCGTTTTTTAAAATCCAATTTACGTAAATCCGACCTGATCTTTCGCTGGGGAGGCGAGGAGTTTTTAGTGATCCTTAAAAACACCGCCATCGGTACCGCCTACACAAGATTGAATAAACTGCGGCACCGGCTGTAACAGGAAATTATAGAAACCAGTATCAAATCCATTTGCATTACTGTGACCATTGGCGTCTCCGCAATGGACTTTTCGCTCGACCTTGCGGGCAATATTGAAAAGGCTGATAAAAATATGTATATCGGCAAGAAGAGTGGCAAAAATATGGTTGTCACGGATTATTGATAGTACCCAGTCCATGCAATCCAGCATAGAAAAAACAGGCCCGGCGGCTTGCATGCTACCAGGCCTGTTTTATATTTCATCATGTTGCCTCAATCAGCCTTTTTGTATTTTTCCCTTGGCGTATAGAATGTATGCAGCAATTCATGCGCCTTGTGACTGTTGGGCTCGCCCAAAAAGTCCTTATACAATTTCTGTATATCCGGGTTCTTATGCGATTTCCGCACCGGCTTCTCACGGTCTTCCTCGTATGTCGCCTCGGCGCGCAGCACGCGCGGATCAACCACATTCCTGATCCTGGCAGATACGATTGGCTGCCCGCCGCCCGTCACACAGCCACCGGGGCAACCCATGATCTCGATGAAATGATATTCCTTCTCACCGCTCTTAACCGCATCCAGCAGCTTCCGCGCATTGCCTAGCCCACTTGCCACCGCCACTTTCACAGTCAGGTCACCTACTTGTACTTCCGCTTCTTTGATACCCTTGGTTCCACGGACATCCATAAAATCAATATCATTCAGCTCTTTGCCGGTAAGCAGCTCATAGGCCGTACGCAGGGCCGCCTCCATCACGCCGCCTGTTACGCCAAATATAGCGCCGGCGCCCGAGGATGTCCCCAGCATATCGTCAAAATCTTCGTCAGGCAGATTGGGGAAATCAATATTCGCCTCCCGAATCATCTGCGCAATCTCGCGCGTGGTCAGCACTGCATCCACATCCGGATAGCCGGATGCGCTTTCGCCGTCCCGTGTCCGCTCAAATTTCTTCGCCGTACAGGGCATCACCGAAACCGTGAATATTTTAGCCGGATCAATGCCCTCTTTTTCCGCATAGTATGTCTTTACAATCGCGCCAAGCATCTGGTGCGGTGATTTGCACGATGAAAGGTTGTCCAGCATGTCCGGGTAATACGTTTCGCAGAATTTTACCCAACCCGGCGAACAGGATGTGATCTGCGGCAATACGCCGCCGTTCTTGATCCTGCCAATCAGCTCGAATCCTTCTTCCATAATGGTCAAATCGGCGCCAAAATCGGTGTC
>DHOD01000144.1:14256-14956 GCA_002407725.1 Christensenella sp. UBA5399
CGAATACTTTATCAAAGTGTAGCTTCCTGAGCGCCGCCGCCAACTTGCCTGTCACACGGGTGCCCATCGGCATGCCAAACTCTTCGCCCAATGCAAACCGCACTGCAGGTGCAGGCTGTACAACCACAAACATCTCCGGCTCGTGCAGTGCCGCCCAAACCTTGTCCGTTTCCGACGCCTCTGTAAGCGCACCCACCGGACACGCTGCAATACACTGCCCGCAGTTGATGCAGTTGACATCCGCCAGTGATTTGCCCCATACAGGCTCCACAATTGTATTAAATCCGCGCTGTGTCGCGCCAATTGCGCCCACGCCCTGAATTTTTTCACACATGGATACGCAGCGCCTGCAAAGCACGCACTTGTTGGGGTCGCGCACAACACTTACCGATCCGAAGTCTTTGGGCTTCTGCAGCTTCTCACCCTTATATTTGATATCCCGGATTCCCAGATCGTCCGAGAGCTTCTGCAGTTCGCAATTCTGGTTTCTTGGGCATGTCAGGCATTCCCTGTCATGATTGGAGAGCAGCAAGTCCAGCGTCGCGCGCTTTGTTTTCAGCACTTTTTCAGAATTTGTTACAATTTCCATACCCTCGGCAACAGGAAGCACGCATGCTGCCTGCAGCACAGGATTCCCCACTACCTCCACCATGCATATACGGCAAGCCCCAATCGCTAAGCTTGAGATCGCAGCAATAGG
>DHOD01000144.1:15113-15741 GCA_002407725.1 Christensenella sp. UBA5399
ACACCTTTCAGGTAGCACAGCGTGGGAATCTCGATATTTGCCTGTCTTGCGGCGTCCAGCACAGTGGAATTTTCGGGCACTGTCACCTGTACGCCATCTATAGTCAATGATACCATATCAGTCTTAAACTCCTTTCCTATCGCTTTATCGCGGAGAATTTGCACTTTTCGACGCACGCGCCGCACTTAATGCACTTGTCCGGATCAATACGGTGCGGTTCCCTCTTCTCGCCGGAAATCGCTTCCACGGGACAAACCTTCTTACATACGCCGCAACCAATGCACTTGTCGGCCAGTATCTCGTAAGAAAGCAGCGCCTGGCAGTTGCCCGCGGGGCAACGCTTCTCCATGATATGCGCTTCATATTCGTCGCGGAAATGCTCAATTGTCGAGAGAACCGGGTTTGGCGCGGTCTTACCCAACGCGCACAACGCACCCGCTTTAATGTTTTCACCCAATTCAACCAGCTTATCAATATCGCCGGGTTCGCCCATGCCGTCCGTGATACGTTGCAGTATCTCCAGCATGCGCTTGGTCCCTATACGGCACGGCGGACATTTTCCACAGGATTCATCGACCGTGAAATCCAGGAAGAACTTCGCCACGTCTACCATACAGTTGTCTTCGTC
>DHOD01000144.1:15921-22607 GCA_002407725.1 Christensenella sp. UBA5399
GTCTACCATACAGTTGTCTTCGTCCATGACGATCATGCCGCCCGACCCCATCATGGAGCCGTTGGCTACCAGGTTGTCATAGTCAATCTCAAGGCCGAGCATCGAGGAAGGAAGGCACCCGCCGGAAGGCCCGCCCGTCTGGACAGCCTTAAACTCTTTTCCATCGGGAATCCCGCCGCCAATGTCGTAAATAACCTCTTTGAGCGTTGTTCCCATAGGGATCTCCACCAAACCGGTGTTGTTGATTTTTCCGCCCAGAGCAAAAACCTTTGTCCCCTTGGACTTCTCCGTCCCCATTGAAGCGAACCACTCGGCGCCCTTCAAAAAGATCGCGGGGATATTTGCCAGGGTTTCCACATTATTGATAATGGTGGGCTTGCCAAACAATCCCTTGTTCGCGGGGAACGGGGGCTTGGGCCTGGGCTCGCCGCGCTCGCCCTCGATAGACGCCATCAGCGCGGTTTCCTCACCACACACAAACGCGCCTGCGCCCAGCCTGATCTCCATATCGAAATCAAAGCCCGATTCAAAAATATTTTTGCCAAGCAATCCATATTTTTTTGCCTGGTCAATTGCAATTTGCAGCCTCTTTACCGCGATGGGATATTCTGCACGCACATACACATACCCCATATTTGCGCCAATCGCATAACCCGCTATCGCCATTGCCTCAATCACGCTATGCGGGTCGCCTTCCAGCACCGAGCGGTCCATGAACGCGCCCGGGTCGCCTTCGTCGGCATTGCATATAATATACTTCTGGTCCGACTGCGCGTTCGCACAGAACTGCCATTTCAGTCCTGTCGGAAAACCGCCGCCGCCACGGCCCCTGAGGCCGGATTCTTTCATGACGTCAATAACCTGCTGCGGCGTATACTCCAGCAGGCACTTACCCAGCGCCTTGTATCCTTCAAATGCAATGTATTCGTCAATTTGCTCCGGATCGATTACGCCGCAATTGCGAAGCGCAACACGTACCTGCTTTTTATAAAATCCAATTTCGTCTAGTGTTGTAGCAATGTCCTCCACTGCTTCCTCTTTATGCAGGAGCCGCTCTACGATACGCCCTTTCAGCAGATGTTCCTCCACAATTTCCGGAACATCTTCCGCCGTAATCCTGCTATAAAAAGCGCCCTCAGGATAAACAATGACAATAGGGCCGGCTTCACACAGGCCAAAACAACCCGTCCTTACAACTTTTACCTCTTTTTCAAGGCCTTTGCTTTCCAATTCTGCTTCAAATCGCGTGATCACCTCCGGCGACCCTGACGATGTGCAGCCCGTACCCCCGCAAACGAGTACATGGGACCGATAGAAATCCATATATACAAATCCTCCAAAAAAATTTAAGCGTTATTCTTTTCGTAATAGCCTATGGTGTATTCCGTGACAGGATTGCCGTTGACCAAATGTTCCGTTATGATTTTCGGAACCATGTCAGGGCTTACTTTGACATAAGTAACCTTTTCCTGACCGGGAAGGTAAACCTCTACCAATGGCTCAAGCCTGCATACGCCAATGCAGCCTGTCTGCGAGACAGCTACATCCCCTAAATTGCGCTTTGCAACCTCGTCTACAAAAGCCTGCAACACCGGCCTTGCGCCGGCCGCTATGCCACATGTGGCCATACCGACAACAACGCGTTTATCCGCGTCCTGCTTACGTATATCCACCTTTTCCAATGTTTTTTTTCGGATTGCTTCCAGTTCTTGAAGCGACTTCATTCTCTAACCCTCCATACGTTTTACTATATAATTGATAATTTCTTAACAATATCATGGCAAAAAAAAACAATCTCTGCATTTGACCAGATTTATTATAACAATTTATTCCATCAGCCGCAACTATTTTGGCAGGAAATAAATAAATTTTTCACAATTTCATATTTATTCCTGATCACCATCAAAAAAGGGCCTAAGCCCTTTTTTAACAGTAACTCAAAAAATATTATTCTTCTTCTTCGTCGTCTGTCTCCGCTTTGGGGAAGAAGTCCGCAAGCGAAGATGTCGCTTCTTCTACAGGCGGAATCTCGTAATGGAACCTTTCTTCCTGGTCTTTCCTGCCCCCGGCATCTCTCTCTGCCTTCTCCGGCTCGTCCATCAATGCCCTTATGCTAAGGCTGATACGCTTTTTGGCAGGATTCACTTCCATGATTTTGGCCGTGATCTTGTCTCCAATGCGCAGTTCCTCTTCTACTTTCTCCAAACGCCTGTTTGTAACCTGCGATATGTGTACAAGGCCGTCGATTGTAGGTTCGAGCGATATAAACGCGCCAAACGGCATAATCCTTACCACTGTCCCGTCAACCGTATCGCCCACAATATACTTCTCGGGCGCCAAATCCCATGGCTTCGGCGAAAGCTGCTTAAGCCCAAGCGAGACACGCTTCTTTTCAGGGTCGACATTGAGTATCAGCACTTCCATTTCATCATTGACATTGAGTATGTCCGAAGGATGCTTAACCCGTGCCCATGCGATATCCGTAATGTGCAACAAGCCGTCCACGCCACCGATGTCGACAAACGCGCCAAAATCCGTCAGGCGTTTTACCTTGCCCTGGATCTTATCGCCTTTATTGAAGCCTTCATACAGCTTTTTCTCGTCCTCTTCCGCCTGTTTTTGCAATATGTTCTTGTGCGAGAGCACAAACCTACGCTGCCTCTTGTCCGCTTCAATAATGGTTACGTCAAGATCCTGATCCACAAACTCCGAAAGATCCTCAACATACTTCAACGACAGCTGGGATGCGGGAATAAACGCATCATACCCATCCAGCTTTGCCAGCACGCCACCCTTGACCACCTTGTCCACTTTGACTGTGTAAACTTTACTCTCGTCAAGGTTTTCCACAAGCTCTTTCCACTTCAGCTTGGATTCAATGGATTTACGAGACAACTCGACATTGCCCTCGCCGTCATTCAGCGTGACAACTTCCGCTTCAATCTCATCGCCTACATTGAACATCGTGGTAGGATCGACATCGCCTTCGGCTGTCAGATTCTCCCGCTTCAATATACCGTCGGATTTATACCCGATATTTACGCAAACTTCATTTTCATTGACATGGACGACAGTTCCCGATACCAGCTGCCCCCGCTTAATATAAACAAAGGACTTCTCCAACTCCGCCATAAAATCTTCGCTCTCGGAAGATTCGCTTTCTTCAGAAGGTTCCGTTGCTTTATCTGAATCGGCTTTCACCTCAGGCGCTTCGGCAACAACCTCTCCTGAATCCTCCTGATTTTCGGCCGCTTCCACCGTCTCCGGCGCTACTGCTTCCACTTCTGCTGCGGCGGTCTCGTTTACATCAGATTCTTCGTTAGTTGATTGTACCTGATTCTCTTCTGCCATAGCGTCCTTACCCAATTCGACTTCACTCATACGTGTCCAAACCTCCCTAATTAACCAATCGGGCGTCGATGCGCCCGCAACAATACCTATTATATCATGGTTCGTGATATTTTCAAGAAAAATTTGCTCTACATTATCGATGTAATGCGTGTTTGCACATTTGCTGCTGCAAATGCGATAGAGTTTCTCCGTGTTGGAGGAATGCTTTCCCCCAACAACATACATTGCGTCCGCTTTTTCCGCAATTTCAGCCGCTTCGGCCTGACGCTTCTGCGTCGTATCGCATATGGAATTAAAAAACTCTATATCCGCAACCTTAGCGTCAAGCACCGGCGCCACACTGTCCCACAGTTCGGATGTAATGGTCGTTTGTGCCACAACAAGCGCGCTCTCAAGCTGCGGCAGCTCCTCTGCCTGCGCGGCGGCATCCACCACATAAGTGCGCCCGCGGGCCCATCCCCGTATGCCAATGACCTCCGGATGGTCGGCGGCACCGACAATGATCACAGGCCTGTCCGCCGCGTTTTTAACTTTATCGTGTATACGCTTTACAAAAGGGCATGTCAGGTCCAGCGTATCAAATCCCTTTGCCTTGATTTTTTCATATATCTCCTGCGGCACGCCGTGCGAGCGTATGATCACCAATGTATCGCCCGATTCTGGCAGGCTGTCCAGGTCATGCGTTACATGCACGCCATCCTGCTCCAGCTTGGCAATCACATCCTTATTGTGGATCAGTTCCCCGTAGGTGTAAATATTTGCGTACTTGCCGATGGTATCCTCTACCGCATCCATCGCGCGTTTGACGCCGAAGCAGAACCCTGCGTTTTTTGCCACAATAATCTCAATCATCGCGTTTGCTCATTTCCACAACCTTATCGTGCAGGTATTCTGTCGCCTTGTTGATCGAGCTGCTGTTGATCTTTTCACCCGCAACCGCCTTCAGGTCTATCGGCGGATCCACATACACCTTGATCTGGTGAAATAGTTTGTACCCGCCTTTGATGTAAACCGGTATGACCGGCACATCCGCACGCAAAGCCAAAAGCGCGGCCCCCTGCTCAAACGGGAGCACGCTGCCGCCCTTTGACCGCGTCCCCTCCGGGAATATCCCCAGCATCCGGCCCCCCTTGAGGGCGCCTATCGCGGTTTTGATCGCTTTCAGGTCTCCCTTTCCCCGCGCAACGGGGATTGTGTACAGCAGCTTTAAAAAAAAGCGTGCAACCGCCGTTTTATACAGCTCTTCTTTTGCCATGTAGCTTACCGGCTTATGCTTGACCACAAAGCCCAGAATGATGGGGTCCCAGTTGGATGTATGATGCGCAATGACAACGCTGCCGCCTTTTGGCGCGCGGAAATTTTCTTTTCCGATCACTCTGATAAAAAATACGGGCATCAGCACAATAAAAGCCAGCACCCTCAAGAAAGCGTAAAACATGCGTCACCGTTCCCCTGTAATTGTCTCAATCATCAAATCCACTACTTCTTCCGCCATTATATCCGTCGTATCGATCAGCATTGCATCGTCCGCCTGCTTAAGCGGCGCAAATGACCGGGAAGAATCATTCTTGTCCCTTGCAATGATCTCCTTTTCGATCTCCACCACATCTGCCGAAGGGTCTTTTTGCACCAGTTCCAAATACCGCCTTCTGGCGCGTTCCCCCGTACTGGCCGTCAGGAAAAACTTATGATCGGCATCCGGCAACACGTATGTCCCAATATCCCTGCCATCCATCACAATGTCATATTTCTCAGAAACACCACGCTGGATCTCCACCAGCCTGACCCGCACCTCCGGTATCACGGCAATGTCGCTTGACCCGCGCGAGATTTGCGGGGTTCTGATGTATGGCATCACATCCTCGCCCTCCACAACAACCTTTTGCATGCCATGCTCATATTCTATCGCCATATCCATCGCCGGCAATTCGGCAATGACCGCTTCGGCGTCACTTGGGTTAATTCCCTTGTTTATCATATAGTAGGCGGCAGCCCTGTACATCGCCCCCGTGTCCAGGTAGTTATATCCCAGCTTTTTGGCAACCGCTTTTGCAACCGTGCTTTTTCCCGCGCCGGCAGGCCCGTCTATCGCTATTTCTTTCATGGTCACATATCCCTTTCCAAAATACTGCGCGCCAACATGCGCAGCTGATCGGCCTTGCCGCCAAAAACATCCAGCGCACCCACCGCTTCTTCCGTCTTTTCCACCGCAATTTTCTTTGACTGGTCTACGCCGTACAGTGTCACATAAGTAAACTTGTGCGCATCCTTATCTTTCCCCAGCGTTTTTCCCATTTTTACCTGATCGCCCGTCACGTCCAGTATATCGTCGATGATTTGGAAGGTCAGGCCAATATCCTCCCCGTACAGCGCGAGCGCCGCAATTTGCTTTTGATCGGGCTTGCACAGCAGCAAACCCGCCAGCAGCGCCGATTTGATCATCGCGCCTGTTTTGTGCGCGTGTACATATGTCAGCTCCTTGTCCGTCAGCATCTGCCCTTCGTTCTCAATATCCGCGCACTGCCCCGTGATCATGCCCGTAACGCCCGCGCCCCTGGCTACCTCGTCCATCGCCCGGACATGTGCCTCCAGATTTTGCGGAAAGCGCAAAGCGTTCCGCAGCATCACCTCGAACGCATAGTTTAACAGTCCGTCGCCCGCAAGAATGGCAAACGCTTCGCCAAACACCACATGGCTTGTCGGCTTGCCGCGCCGCATTTCGTCGTTGTCCATGGCGGGCAGGTCGTCGTGTACCAGTGAATATGTATGGATCATCTCAATGGCGCAGGCAATGTCCAGCGTCTCCGCCGCATCGCCGTTCAGCAGCTCGTTCGCCATCAGGTTAAGCACCGGCCTGAGCCGTTTGCCCCCTGCGCGCAGGCTGTAACCCATTGCGCTTCTCAGCGTTTCATTGGCGCCTTCAATCGCTTCCAGCTCCGTCAGGCGCGCATTTACTTTCTCGATATATGGCGCAATGTCCGGTTGCTTATTCATCTTCCGTCTCGCTTTCTTCCCTGCCAATGACTTCAATTTCTTTCTCAAAGCCTTGCAACAGCTTTTCCGCTTTGCGCGCAGTTTGTTCTCCCTGTTTATACAGTTCAACCGCTTCCGCAAGCTTTAAATCCCCGCCCGACAGCTTCTTGGAAATATCCTCTAGTTCCTCAAGGTATGTTTCAATGTCCTTTGCCAAACCCGTTACCCCGTTCCTCTGTTTTATCGATGTGCGCATATGCCGCTCCATCCGCCAAGCTCACTTCTATTGCATCGCCTGCCGCCAGCTGCCTGATGCTCTTCACGGCCTTGCCATTTTTTAGAATAACCGAATATCCCCTGGC
>DHOD01000144.1:22765-29332 GCA_002407725.1 Christensenella sp. UBA5399
AGAATAACCGAATATCCCCTGGCAAAAACCTCTTCCGGATTCATGCTTGCCATGGACGCAATATATTTATCCAAGTCCACCGCCCTTTTTTGCATCACCGCATCCGTACCGTGCCGGCATTCGGCCCGCAGTGACCGGACATCCGCCGTATACCGGGCCATTTTCTGTAAGATGCTCTCTTTCGAAAGCGCCGCCCGGTACCGTATCAGCTCCGCCCGGCTGCGCACCAGCGCATTGTCCATCTGCCGCCGGATATCTCTTTTCAATTCTGTGAAACGCAGGATCAGGTCGTCCATGACCGGCACCGCAAGTTCCGCGGCCGCGGACGGAGTCGGCGCACGCAGGTCCGCCGCCAGGTCTGCAAGCGTAAAATCCGTCTCGTGCCCCACAGCGCTGATAACAGGAATCTGCGAATCGAATATCGCAAGCACCACACGTTCATCATTGAACGCATACAGGTCTTCGGCCGATCCGCCGCCCCTGCCCACAATGATTACATCCGCATCCGTATTGGCGTTCAGATAATCGATCCCAGCGGCAATTTCGCGCGGAGCACTGATTCCCTGTACCCGCACAGGATAGAGCGTGAGCGCAATCAGCGGGTTCCGCCGTTTCGCCACATTGATGATATCGCGAAGCGCCGCACCTTCCCTCGATGTCACAATGCCGATTTTCTCCGGGTACCCCGGTATTTTCTTTTTGCGTTCCGGCGCGAACACGCCCTGCTTTTCCAGCTGTTCTTTCAACTTATTGAAATTCAGGAACATATCGCCCACGCCCGCCGGAAGCAACGCCCGCACCACAATGCGGAATCGCCCATTTTTGCGGTATATCGATATATCCCCGTTGAGCATCACCGCGCTGCCTTCCATCTCCATCTCATCAAAGCCGCTCTGCCCGTATTCAAATATCATGCAGTCAACCGAAGCCTGGCCGTCCGTCAGCGTAAAATACGCGGTGTCATGCTTTACGTCAAACCCGCTGACCTCCCCCTGTACCCAGACTTCCTCCAGAAAAGGATCCTGGTACATCCGGTCGGATACATAGGTATTCAAGTCCAGTACGCTTATGACAAGCTTATCATCCATAAAGCTCCGCCGCTTCTATCGTATTTTCCATCAGCATTGTGATGGTCACCGGCCCCACGCCGCCCGGCACCGGGGTAATGTAGCCCGCTATTGCCGCCGCCTCGTCAAACTTCACATCGCCCTTCAGTTTGCCGTCCACGCGCGAGGTGCCTACATCGATCACAACCGCGCCCGGTTTAATAAAATCACCCGTCACAAATTCCGGCCTGCCGATCGCGGCCACCAGTATATCCGCCCCGGCGCAAACAGCCGGCAGGTTCTTTGTCCGCGAATGACAGATTGTCACCGTCGCGTTTTCATTCATCAGCAATATTGCCACAGGCTTGCCAACGATATTGCTCCTGCCAATCACCACCGCATTTTTTCCCTCGATATCGGGCATAGCTGATTTGATCAGCTTAATGATCCCCTTGGGCGTACATGCCACAAGCCCCGGCAGTCCGGTAAAAAGGCTGCCCGCATTGGCAACATGAAACCCGTCCACATCCTTTTGCGGGTTGATTTTTTTAAGCACTTCGCTTTCGTCAATATGACCTGGCAACGGCAATTGTACAAGCACACCATGTATGTGCGGCGCTATATTATATTGATCGATCAGCTCCAGCAGCTCGCTTTGCGTTGTGTCGCCCGACAGCCGTACCACCTCGGAATGCATCCCCAACTCGCCGCAGGCCTTTTCTTTATTGTTTACATAAATCGCAGACGCAGGGTCGTCCCCCACCAGAATCACCGCAAGCCCAGGCGTGATCCCTTTCGCCGTTTTAATGCCTGCAACTTTCTGTTTAAGCTCTTCACGTATTTTTGCCGATAATTCTTTCCCGCTTATAATCTGTGCGCCCATCTGATATACCTCCCGAAGTTATGTTGATAGCAATCCCATTTAAAAAGCATACAATGCTTTTTATCGCGCAAAGCGCGTTTGGGATAGCATCAGACGAGTTCCGCGCTGACTTGGCGCGAAACAGAGCCCCGCCAATGGCGAGGCGGTCTCAAATTAAAACCATTGCTTTTAATTTGAGAGTAGTATGACAAATAATATTGTACAATATTTTCTATTGTTTTGCATCAGTAAATCCATTAATAAAAAACATCCGGCAATATTGATCCCGCCGAATGTTCGTAATCTTTATATGTTCCCTATTGATACCCACAAACCCCATCTCCCGGCTTTGCTTATGAGCTACCCTGCTCCTCTTGCCCTTTGCTTTTCAGGTATCCCCCAAGCAGTCCATTGACATACTTGTATGATTTTTCTGCCGAGTACTTTTTTGCCAGCTCAATCGCTTCGTTTACCGCCACTTTAGGCGGCGTGCCCATCTCGTCTATCTCGTATAGTGCAAGACGCAATATCGCGAGGTCCACCTTGGATATCCGCTCAATTTTCCAGGAATGCGAATTGGACGATATAATTTCGTCTATCTGCTCCTGCTTGGACGGGAACCCCTCCATCAACTGTGCAACAAATGCTTTGCCGTCTTCCCCCATGTTGCTGCAGCCATATATCCCCTCCGGGTCGTCATAATCAGGCGCATCCATCTCCCCCGCTATGCTGTACCGGTACAGCACCTTCATGGCGGCCTCTCTTGTTTTTCTTCTGCCCATACGTTTCTGGTATTCTCCGTTAATTCTTTTTCCGTGTAAAAAGATTTTCAAAAAAGGCGGCTATCGCAACACGCACGCCGGGGTGCGTACCCAAAAAAGCGCCCACACCCACGCATATTGCAATCAGCAGCGTCTGCCAAAACCCAATCGTCAAAAAGAGTATGGCAATCAGAAAACCTATCGCGATGCCCCAAAAAAGGCCTTTGTTGGCAATATACCAATCATAAAACCGTTTCCACATAGCGCCATCCCCTATCGGCCCGCCATAGGCAGTTTCGAAGCGTTCTCATGAATGGTAGCCACCACGATCTTTGTCTCCTTGACCGTTATGCCCGTGTGCTTTTCAATATCTTCTTTCAATCCATCCTGCAGTTGCTTTGTGACGTCCGGAATGCTCACACCCGGCCGCACCGATATTTCCACATCAATATTGATATAATCGCTATACGATATCACACGCGAGTGCGTTTCTTTTACGTCGCTTGCTTCGCGCAGAAAGCGCTGCACCAACTCTTCGATTGCTTTGACCGCAATCACAATGCTTCCATTCTCAAACACGGCGATCTTAGCGGTTTTGGGCGTTTCCTTTTTGATCCCGAAAAACAACAGCATGACGCCCACGACGATGAGCACAACCGCGATTGCCCCATAAGCGAACTTATACCAAAACGACCCTGACGCAATTGTATTGGCAACACCAATGAGCATAGCCGGATTGTATGCCCCGACCAATACCATCAAAACAAACAGAGATAATATGATTACAAAAACAATATATAATGTCATAATAACCCTTGTGCCAGCCTTCATCTTCATTGGATAAGCCCTCCTCGCTTTTCTTCCAACCGATCTACCTTTACATCAATGTACCCGACATCATGCCAATGCCGGGTACAGAATGCAATACCGA
Organism: Christensenella sp. UBA5399; assembly: GCA_002407725.1. Taxonomy (GTDB): domain Bacteria; phylum Bacillota; class Clostridia; order Christensenellales; family Christensenellaceae; genus UBA5399. The sequence goes on from DHOD01000144.1 coordinate 26,366, forward strand.
TTACTTATTTTACTCTGGCTTTATCAGCCTTCGCCTTCGCTGCCTTTGTCTCTTTCACTTCCAGCAGCTGTTGATCCTTCAGTTTGATCCCCTGTACGCTGATGTTCACTTCCACAACCTTCAGCCCCGTCATCGTCTCAATTGTCTTGATCACGCTCTGTTGGATGTTCTCCGCAATTTCAGGAATCGACTTCCCATATTCCACAACAATTGCGATATCCACCGCAACCTCTTCTTTGCCAACCTCAACTGTAATTCCTTTTGTCAGGTTCTTCCTGCCAAGCAATTCCACAAAGCCGTCTACAAAACCACCGCTCATGCCAGCAACGCCCGGGATGTCTATCGCAGCAAGCCCCGCTATCGTCGCTATAACCTCACTGGCAAACGTAATTGTACCATTGCTTTCTTTTTTCATGATCGCGTTGTCCGCACTTGTTTTATCAGCCATATTGGTCGCCTCCGATTATTTTTTATAAATCATTTATAAACCGCATATATTTTGACAAACATTTACAGTCTAAAAATGCTTTACACCCGCTCCATATACTCCCCTGTGCGTGTATCAATCCTGATCGTGTCACCTGTGTCAATAAAAAGCGGCACCATGACCTTTGCACCCGTTTCGATGATCGCAGGTTTGTTGCCTGCAGTCGCGGTATCGCCCTTAAACCCAGGTTCTGTTTCCGTCACTTCCATCTCCACAAAATTCGGCGGCTCAACCGCAAACGCCTCGCCCTTGAAGAACTTGATCGTGACATTCATGTTCTCTTTCATGTATGGGAGGGCGTCCTCTACCTTTTCCAGATTCAACGGAAGCTGTTCATATGTCTCCGTATCCATGAAATGATACAGTTCGCCATCCGAATACAGATACTGCATCTCTTTGCGCTCAACATGCGCCTTGGGGAATTTTTCCGTAGGGTTGTACGTCTTCTCCAACACGCCGCCCGTCACCACATTTTTTATTTTTGTCCGTACAAAGGCGGCGCCCTTGCCCGGTTTTACATGCTGAAAATCAACGATGACCCATACGCCCCCGTCAATCTCTATTGTCATGCCTTTCCTGAATTCTCCAGCTGAAACCATGCTGTAAATACCTCCTGCGTTATTGAATCAAAATCAATTCTTTGCTAAATTTGTTCAGACCGCCTTTTCCATGCACGTACGTATCCTCGATACGCACGCCGCCCAAACCGGGCATATAGATGCCCGGCTCAATGGTGTATACCATCCCATCGCACAAAACATCCTGCGCCCTTGCGTTTATTACAGGCAGTTCATGTATCTGCAGCCCCACGCCATGCCCGGTACCATGCGCAAAGTATTCCGCATACCCTGCTTTTTCAATCGTTCCCCTGGCCGCCGCGTCAATCTCCGGCGCTGTTTTCGCGTGGCTTGCTACATCCATCGCATTTTGCTGCGCAATCTTGACTATATCATATATTTTTTTTAGCTTCGCGTCAATATCTCCAATGCCAAAAGTGCGTGTAATATCAGAGCAATATCCATTGTATTTGCACCCGAAATCCAATGTCAAAAAATCGCCTGGCTTAAGAACGTTGCCGGAAACCGTCGCATGGGGGATCGCAGAATTGAGCCCCGCAGCTACGATAGGCGCAAACGCGCTGTCCATCCCCTGCCTGTTGATCTGGTATACCAGCTCGGCACGCACATCAAGCTCACTTATGCCCGCCTGGATGCGGGGCAAAAGATTTTCCAACACAACGTCGTTTTACCGCGCCGCAATCTCAATATTGCCAATCTCCTCCGGCGTTTTCATCTCCCGCAGCCGCAGCAGCTTTTCGGACACGTCCACGCTTTCGTTGATCCTGAAGGTGTTCGCGTATTCCGCAAAGGCATTTGCGCTCAGGCTGTCTTTCTCCAGCCCCAGCGTCCCCGCGCCCACCCTGCGGATTGCATGTGCAAGCTTTGACAGCCGTTCCCCTGCTGTCGTCGTCACAACTTCTACGCCTTCACCCAAATCCTTCTGTGCCTGCAGTGTATACCGCGCATCGGTAAAAAGGACTGCGATATCTTGCGTGATAAGCAGTTCCGAACTGTCTCCCGAGAACCCTGCCGCATACCGCACATTGATGTCAGAGGTCAAAAGATACGCGTCCGCCACATCCAATTGTCTGATTTTTTCAACGTTGTTCACAGCATTCCCTCGTATATTTCCTGCAGTTTTACCGCATCGTGCGCCTGCGTCCCCTTGGATTCGCATATGATCACCGGCGTCAGGCCGCGCTGCGCAATCAACCGCGCCAAAGGCGGAAAAAACGGGCCGTATTCCGTATCCTCCAGTGTCAGGTGACGCCGCTCCCCTTTGGCCGTATATTCTATATGCGAAAAATGCACATGCATGTTGCGGTATTTTTCTTCTCCCGCTACATTCTGCAATATGTCCAGCACCTCTGCATAATCAGCCTCACCTCGTAGCCCTCCGGCTGTCCTGGCATTCAGGTGCCCAAAATCGATAGCGGGATATACCTGATCGTCAATTGTGCACAGCTGCGCAACCTCCTCAATATCGCCCACCTGACTCGCCCTACCCATCGTTTCGGCGCAATATTTCAGTCCGGTAAAGCCTTCGCTTTTCATTTCCCGCACAATCAATTCCAGATTGCGCTTCACTGCCTCAAACGCGGTTTCCTTATGCATTTTGCCCAATGAGCCTGGGTGAAAGACCACGCGCCCTGCACCCAGGTTCGACGCCGCTACGCTGCTTTCATGGAAGTAACGCAGGTTGTTTTCAAACGCATCGTTGGCCAGGTTGATGAAGTATGGCGCATGCACGCTCATCTGTATCCCGTATTCTTCTGCCTGCTGCCTGATTTTTGCCGCCGCCTGCTCCCCCAGCCGGACGCCGCGTCCAAACGAATATTCCATCGCATTCAGCCCTAGGTCGTGCAACCATTTGGGCGCTTCGTGGCTGTGTTTGTGCCCCTCGGCATAAAACGCATCCGG
>DHOD01000144.1:29502-40933 GCA_002407725.1 Christensenella sp. UBA5399
CGCAGGCCCAAAACGTATTTTCGACTCTTGTTTCATTCGTCGTTCCTCCTGAGCAAGTCGCCTTTCCTAAGCCCGACAGGGCAGTTGATTGTCACATGCTGCTGGGCATGCGGCGCGCTTTGCTGCGGGCCGTCGTCCCCCATGATCTCATTTATAATAAACTGCACGCCGGAAACGCTGGGGGATAGCACTTCCAACACGTCGCCTATGCTGAATTTGTTGCGCTGCTCGACCTGCACATAGCCGTCTTCTGCCTCCGCCAGCACCTTTGCCGCAAACGTGTACTTCCGCATTTTGGTGATCCGGTCGGTATACTGCGTCTCGTCGCCCGGCCTGCCCAAATAGAACCCTGTACAAAACTGCCGCGTGGCCGATTTCTCCAGTTCTTCGATCAGCGCCCGGTCTTGCCCATACCCTGCAGGGTTCGCACAATAAGCGTCGATCGCTTTCCTGTACGCATTGACTACGGAGGCAACATAGTAAACCGATTTCATCCGTCCTTCTATCTTCAACGAACGTAATCCCGCCCCAATCAGTTCCGGTATGTACTCAATCATCATCAGGTCCTTTGAATTGAGCAGATACGTTCCCCGTTCGTCTTCGTTGATAGGGAAAAAATCACCGTCATAGCCTTTTTCGTGGATATGGTATTCCCACCGGCAAGGCTGGGCGCACTCGCCCCGGTTGCCGCTCCTGCCCGTCAGCACAGAGCTCATCAGGCACCTTCCCGAATGCGCAATGCACATCGCCCCATGTACAAAAGCTTCCAGTTCCAGCCCATCGGGCTTGGTACTGCCAATCTCCTTGATATCCGCGAGTGAAACCTCGCGCGAGAGCACAATGCGCTTGACGCCGCTACGGTACCAGAATGCAGCGGATAAACGGTTGGTTGTGTTGACTTGTGTGCTTAAATGAAGCGGAACCCTGAGGTTGTTGCGTTTTGCAATTTCCACAACGGACGGATCGGAGATGATGACGCCATCCACACCTACATCCGCAAGAAAGCAAATGTATTTTTCCAATTGGTCGATTTCATCGTTATAGACGACCGCATTGGCCGTGATATAGATTTTTTTATCTATTGAATGGGCATATTGTAGCGCATTCTCAATATCCTCGTTGGAGAAGTTATCTGCAAAAGCCCGCAACCCAAACGATTTGCCTGCAATATACACGGCATCCGCTCCAAAGCCAAACGCCGTCTCCAGGCATTCCATATTTCCGGCAGGTGCAAGTAATTCCACTTTGTTCATCAGCCGTTTCCCTGCGCATTTTGCCTGTCATATTCGTCCCAAAGCGGTTTATACTGCGCTACCAGCGCATCATGCTCTTCCAACGTCTTGGCATACGCAAGGTGCAGCTTGCCCTCTTCATCCGGGTTGGGATCCTCCAGCACAAAGTACAAATACCCTTCATCCTGGAACTCCTCGTCGGGATAGAGCGCCGCCTCGATTGCCGCCGCGCTGGGGTTGCATATCGGGCCGATGGGCAAGCCAGTCCGCAAGTAAGTGTTGTAAGGCGAGGCCGCCTCCAGCTCCGCAGTGGTCAAATTCAGCCTGTCGGTGATATCCAGCCCGTACGCGACAGTCGTGTCGCACTGCAGGGGCATATCCCGGTTGAGCCTGTTGTGCAGCACCGCGGATACTTTTTCAAAATCATGGTTCTGCGCTTCCTTCTGTATGATCGACGCCAAGGTAATCACTTCGTCCACCGTCATGCCAATCTCATCCGCACGTTGGTAGAATGTCGACGGAAACACCTCGTTAAACCTGTTGAGTTGCTTGCTGAGCACCTCTTTTGGCGAACTGTCCCTATAAAATTCATATGTATCCGGGAACAAATACCCTTCAAGCGCATATTTGCGTTTTTCCGTGGCTGTTTTGTTTTCTGATATCACACGCTTCAGCTCGTTGTTTACGATCGTCAGGTCTTCCCCCGTCTCACATAGCCGCAGGTATTCACCTGCATTGCTCTCCGTCAGGATTTCACCTTCCTCCAGCGTTCCTACAAAATCTTCCGCCGCCTGGCCCTCCATCAATGTCACCATATTGGTGGGCGAGGTGTTCATACCCTTACGCAGCGTGTAGATGATATCGTCAAACGTCATGCTGGGCGACAGCTCGTATGTACGAGCCTTCAGCTTGCTGCCCATGTCCGTAAAATCCGTATAAAATTTAAACACGGTTTCATTTTTGACAATGCCGTTTTCGTACAACACCTCTGATATTGTGGATAGCGACGCCCCCCTGGGGATTGTGACCTCCACAGTTGATGTGTCGTTCATATTGACAGGCTCCAAGTACTTTTCCCTGACGTAATCAACCACAAAAAACACCAAAAAAAGCACAACAACAACACTGATTGCAAATATGACTACCGGACGCAATACGGCCCATACATTCGCGCGCACATTGCCTTCCTGCGCAACGTTGCGCTCGCCCTCGTCGGCGTAATCATAATAGTCTTCTTCGTAATCGTCGTAACGGTCATTCAAATAATGGTCGTTGAGCTTTTTTGCCAAATCAGAACCCTCGTTATTCCTTCATTCCAACGTCAATCAAATCGCCAAATATCAGTGTGTACAAGTCGGATACCAGAGTATTGAACCTGTATTCCGCCGCAAAAAATTCCGTAATTTTAGGATTGAACTGCAGTACTTCCCCCAGTTTTTTGATCTTATCCATCAAATCTTCCGGCGGCTCCTGCCCCGAGAGGTATGTCGCCTGCGCCTCAAATTGCAGCTTCTTATAATCTTCCACCATTTTTTTGTTGGATTCTTCGGCGTATACCTCGTCCATCAGCTTTTTATACGCAACATACTCGTCGCTTTTTTTGATTAACGCCGCAAGTTCGTTTGCTTTGTCGTGCAAGTTTAGCATCACATCATACCTCCAAAATTATATTTCAATGATAACAGGCAGAATCATCGGGCTTCTGTTGGTCTTTTCATACAGATAGGTGGAAATCTCCTTTTTAATGAGGTTTTTAAGCGTCGACCAATCGCTGGTCCTGCGCGCCGAGCAGTCATTCACGATATTTTCCGTAATGTGCTTTGCCTCATCCAGCAGTTCCTCCGACTCTTTCATGTACACAAATCCCCGCGAAATGATGTCCGGGGGCGAGAGCAGGTCGCCCGTCTCCGCCGAAATTGTTACAACTACAATAAACAAGCCGTCGGACGCCAGCACCTTTCTGTCCCGCAGCACAACATTTCCTACATCGCCAATGCCCAACCCGTCTATCAGCACGCTGCCGGACGGCACCGCTTCCGTCTTCATCTGCCCAATCCGTTTGTTCAGTTCCACAGCCGCGCCGATTTCTGTAATGAATACATTCTTTTCCTTGATGCCCATTTTGCCCGCAAGCTCGGCATGCTTATACAGGTGCCTGTATTCGCCGTGCACCGGAATAAAGAATTTCGGCTTCACAAGCGACATCATCAGCTTGAGCTCTTCCCTGTTGGCATGGCCGGAGACGTGCACCATGTCGGTCGCATCGTTGATGACATTCGCACCCTTTCTGTACAACATATTTATGACGTCGGAAACGTACCTTTCGTTCCCCGGGATGGGCGTAGCGGAAATAATCACCGTATCGCCCGTTTTGATGTTTACCTTCGCGTGCTGCCCCATCGCCATCCGCACCAGGCCGGACATCGTCTCTCCCTGGCTGCCCGTCGTCAATATAACCACCTGGTTATCCCTGAACTTTTTCAAATCTTCAAAGTTGATCAGCATATCATCACTGACATGCAGGTATTCAATTTCACGGGCCACACCGACATACTTGAGCATGCTGCGGCCCGAAAGGCAGACTTTTCTGTTATACAGCTTCGCGACGTCGATCACCTGCTGTATCCTGTGTACGTTGGACGCAAACGAGGCGACAATCACCCTGCCGCTTGCCTGCCGAAAGTAATTGACAAATGTCTCCCCTACCTGGCTCTCGGACATGGTAAACCCCGGCCGCTCTGCGTTCGTACTATCCGACATCAGCGCAAGCACGCCTTTTTTCCCCAACTCCGCAAACCGGTTCAGGTCCATGATCTTTCCATTGACCGGGGTGAAGTCGATTTTGAAGTCGCCTGTATGTACGATCGTCCCCACAGGTGTAGAGATTGCCAGCCCCATGGCATCGTCGATGCTGTGGCTCACGCGGATATACTCCACCTCAAACACGCCCGCTTTTATCTTATCGCCCGCCTTTACCGAGCAGAATTCCGGGTTGACCTGCGGGTACTCCGACAGCTTGGCCTCCGAAAGCGCAATTGTCAGCGTCGACCCATATACCGGCACGTCAAAGTCGTTCATGATATACGGCAATGCGCCAATGTGATCCTCATGTCCGTGAGTCAGGAAAATCCCCCTGATTTTATCCTTATTGTTCTTCAAATATGTTGTGTCGGGGATCACATAATCCACACCCAGCATTTCTTCCCGCGGGAACATCAGCCCCGCGTCTATGATAATGATATCCTCTCCAAATTCCACGACGGTCATGTTTTTGCCGACTTCGCCGATTCCACCCAGCGGAATAATCCGCACAGTGGGCGCCGAACTGCCTTGTTTTCTTCCGTTGCCGCCGCCAGATTTCTTTTGCTTCACTGCCGCAGAAACATTCTTCTGCGTTTCCACTTTCGCATGCTGGCGTTTCGCGTTCCCGCTATTTTGGCGCTTTTGATTTTCACCGTTTTTACGGCTTCCATCTTGGCTTCCGCCCGCCTTCCGTTCCCCGTTCTGGTTCCCGCTGTTTCTCCGTTCCCCATTCTTTTGCCCTGCGGGTCTGCGCCCCCTGGGTTGTTTCTTGTTTTCTGTGTTATCCAAAATTTCTCACCTTTTTTCTATCAAAGTATAAACTTTTGTAAATTCTGATATTGTTCTTCTTTTTTGAGGTGTTCCGTTACATACGCCTCGTCAATCGTCACCTCGACAGGCGGCTCAATTCCGTTCGCGTTAAAGAATATATCCTCCAACAGATTCTCCATAATCGTTTGGAGCCTTCTCGCACCTATATTCTCCGTGCTTTCATTGACAATCTGCGCAATTTCCGCCACCTTTTTCAACGCACCCTCCGTAAACCGGATGTTGACGCCGTCTGCTGCAAGCAGCGCTTCGTACTGTTTGGTGATCGCATTTTTGGGCTGTGTCAATATCAGCTCAAATTCTTTCCTGCCCAGCGTTTCCAGTTCCACTTTGATTGGGAACCTGCCCTGCAGTTCGGGAATCAGGTCGCTCACCTTGGCAACGTGGAACGCGCCCGCCGCAATAAACAGCATATAATCCGTCTTCACAGGGCCATACTTGGTCATCACTGTGCTGCCTTCCACAATTGGCAGAATGTCGCGCTGGACACCCTCCCGCGATATATCCGGCCCACTGCCCATCGTTTTGCCTGCAATCTTGTCAATCTCGTCCAGAAAGATAATGCCGTTCTGCTCTGCCGTCTCGATCGCAGTCTGTGTCACCTCATCCATATCGATCAGCTTTTCCGCTTCTTCCTGCTCCAATATTTTACGCGCTTCCGCCACGCTCACCTTGCGCTTTTTGGTCTTGGTGGGCAATATGCCGGAGAGCAGGTCTCCCATGCTTTCGCCGCCCATGCCGGGTATCTCTATGCTGCTGCCCGCATTCACTTCGACCTCGATCTCAATGACAAGGTGCTCCAGCCTTCCTTCTTTCAGGTTTTTGATCGTCTCCTCGCGCCGGGTCATCCGCTTTTGCTTTTCTTCGTCGGTTTCTGCCGGGGCGGATTCAATCTGCTGTCCCATCCCAAACAGCGCCCCCAACGGGTTCTGCTGCTGGCGTGACTTTTTGTTGGGCACAAGCATGTCAACAAGCCTGTCTTCCGCATTTTGCGCCGCGCGCTCCTTAACGGTCTCATACCGCTTCTGCTTCACCATGCGGATGGCCGCCTCCACCAGGTCGCGGATCATGGATTCCACATCGCGCCCCACATAGCCGACCTCTGTAAACTTGGTTGCCTCTACCTTGAGAAACGGCGCATCCATCAGGCGCGAGATGCGCCGTGCGATCTCGGTCTTACCCACGCCGGTAGGCCCGATCATAATGATGTTCTTTGGCGTGATCTCCTCACGCATTTCCTCGTCCAGCTTGCTTCGCCGGTAGCGGTTGCGGAGCGCAACGGCCACCGTGCGTTTGGCTTTATCCTGTCCTATGATATATTTATCCAGTTCGGAAACAATTTCCTTCGGTGTTAAGAATGACATTTCAATCCTCTTTTCAAACTTCTTCTATAATAATATTGTCGTTGGTAAACACACAAATCTCACTGGCAATTTTCAACGCCTTCAGCGCAATACTTTTGGCGCTCAATTTGGTGTTCTCCGCCAGTGCGCGCGCCGCCGACAGCGCATACGACCCACCCGATCCGATTGCGCAAATGCCGTCGTCCGGCTCAATCACCTCGCCCGTCCCCGATACGATCAGCAGGTTCTCGGAATCCGCCGCAATCAGCATCGCCTCCAGCTTGCGCATCACTTTATCCGTGCGCCAGTCCTTCACCAACTCCACAGCCGCACGCTGCAGGCTGCCCCCATATTCCTCCAGCTTGGCCTCCAGCCGCTCGGACAGCGCAAACGCATCCGCAACCGAGCCCGCAAAACCAACGACAACTTTGTCGTCATACAGCCGCCGCACCTTTTTTGCGCTGCGTTTCATGACCACGCTTTCGCCCATCGTGACCTGCCCGTCACCCGCAACCGCACATTTACCGTCCTTCTTGACGGCAAGAATTGTCGTTCCCTTTATTGTCATATCGATTCCCTTTCATCCGGCATTCCCGTCAGTTTATGCCGTGTTTTTCCGCATAGGTATTTATTTTTTCCAAGGCCCTTTCCGCTATCATTGTGTTTTTCTGTTCCTTACCCCGTACCCTTTGACCCAGAGGCTCTATAATTCCAAAGTTAATGTTCATCGGCTGAAAATCCTTCGAAACGCTTGCCGCAACATGTTCGCCCAGCGCGCCCAGCGCCGTGTACCGGTCCAGCACGTCGATATCTTCTTCCATCAATTCCGCCGCGGTATACACCCCGCACATCAGCCCGCTTGCGGCGCTCTCGACATAGCCTTCCACACCTGTGATCTGTCCGCAAAAACGGATATTGGGCCGTTTTTTTAATCGATACCGGGTATCCAGCAGTTTGGGCGATTGCAGATATGTGTTCCGGTGCATCACGCCATACCGCAAAAACTCCGCATTCCGCAGGGCCGGGATCAGTGAAAACACCCTTTTCTGCTCAGGAAACTTCAGGTGTGTCTGGAACCCCACCAGGTTAAACATGCTGCCCGCAGCATCTTCCTTGCGCAATTGCACGACTGCAAACGGCCGCTTTCCATCCTGTGGATCTGTCAGCCCTTTGGGCTTCAACGGGCCAAAGAGCAATGTTTCGTACCCTCTCTGCGCCATCGTCTCCACAGGCATGCAGCCTTCAAACACCTGCGCCCCATCCATGTCAAATTCCTTAAGCACCGCGCATTGCGCACCCACAAGCGCATCATAGAACACCTTGTACTGCTGTTCATCCATCGGGCAATTGAGGTAGTCGCTGCCCCTGTCATAGCGCGACGCCCAAAACGCCTGCCCCATGTCAACGCTTTCCGCACTGATAATGGGCGCTGCCGCATCAAAGAAATGTAAATATTCCTCGCCCGTCACAGCCTGTATAGACTGCGCAAGCGCGTCCGACGTCAGCGGCCCGCTCGCCACAATCACTGTGCCATCCGGCGTAAAGGCACCGAGGTCCGTCACCTCTCCCTCTATCAATTCTATTTTTCCGTTTCCGGATATCTTATCTGTCACATACCCGGAAAAAAGTTCTCTGTCTACCGCCAGCGCACCGCCCGCCGGCACTTGGGTGGCGTCCGCCGCCTCAATGACCAGGCTGCCCATCCGCCGCATCTCTTCCTTTAGCAGCCCGACAGCATTGGATATCCTGTCCGACCGCAGCGAATTGCTGCACACCAGCTCCGCCAGCTGATCACTGTTGTGGGCAGGCGTTTTTTTGTGCGGCTTCATTTCATGCAACCGCACGTCTATACCGCGCTGCGCAAGCTGCCACGCGGCATCACAGCCCGCCAGTCCGCCGCCAATGATGTCAACCTTTCTTTGCATTGGCCGCTTTCTTTTTCTGATTGGTCACGCATTCGGGGTTCGAGCACTTTGTCTGTGTCTGCCCCTTGTATTTATACTTCGATTCCACCATAAACGCCCCGCACTCCCCGCAGGCCGCGCCTGTCGGCTTGTCCCACGAAACAAAGTCGCAATCGGGATAGCTTGCGCAGCCATAAAAGCTGTTGCCCTTTTTGGAACGCTTGATGACCACCTTGCCGCCGCATTTTGGGCAGGGCACGTCGATCTCCTTCACAATTGCTTTGGTGTTTTTGCACTCGGGATAGTTGGGGCAGGCCAAAAACTCGCCAAACCGGCCGGTTTTGTATACCATATTGGCTCCGCATTTTTCGCATACCACGTCCGAAACCTTATCGGGAATCTTCACATGTTCGATATTCTTATCAGCCAGTTCCAATTCTTTCTCAAACGGAATATAAAAATCCTTGATCACCGTCTTCCAGTTGGATCCTTCGTTTTCCACATCGTCCAGCTTCTCTTCCATATCCGCAGTAAATGCAATGTCCACAATATCCTGGAAGTTGCCCACCATCAGGCCGTTCACAATCTCTCCCAGCTCTGTCGGCACAAAGGATTTTGCCTCCTTTGTGACATACGCGCGGTCCTGTATGGTAGAGATAATGGGCGCATACGTACTGGGACGCCCGATACCCCTCTCTTCCAGAAATTTGATCAGGGAAGCCTCCGTATACCGTGCCGGCGGCTGGGTAAAGTTCTGCTTCGGGTCGATTGACACAAGGCCGCATACGTCGCCTTTTTCGGCCTTGGGCAGCATTTTCTGGTCGTCATCCTCCGTTTTGGAATCGTACACCGCCAAATGGCCTTTAAACAATATGCGCGATCCGCTGGCTTTAAATGTCCTGCCGTTTGCATCAATGTCATAGGCAAGTGTTTCAAAAACCGCAGGCGTCATCTGGCTTGCAAGAAAGCGCGTATAAATCAGCTTATAAAGCCGCAGCATATCGCCCGTCAGGTATTTCTTTACTTTTTCAGGCGTATATTCCACATATGTGGGGCGAATCGCCTCGTGCGCATCCTGGGCGTTTTTACGGCCTTTGTACGCATTCGGCTTCTCGGGCACATACTCGTCCCCGTATTGTTTCACGACATATTCCCGCGCCATGCTTTGCGCTTCGGCCGATATCCGCGTGGAATCCGTCCTCATATATGTAATCAGGCCCACAGTGTCTCCGCCCTCCAGCGGAACGCCTTCATACAGCCTTTGGGCCAGCATCATCGTTTTTTTGGCGGTAAACCCCAGCTTGCCGGAAGCCGCCTGCTGCAGCAGGCTTGTGGTAAAGGGCGGCAACGCCGACTTTTTCTTTGTGCCGCTCTTGACATTGTCGACCACAAAATCCGCGCCTTTGATTGAATCCAGCACCGCTGTCGCGTCCGCTTCGTTTTTCAGTTCTTTCTTTTTGCCGGCATCGCCGTAATATTTTGATTCAAAATCCTTATTTTCTTTGTTGAGCATCGCTGTGATCGTCCAGTATTCCTCAGGCTTAAAATCCCGTATCTCATTTTCACGGTCAACAATCACCTTGACCGCCACGCTCTGCACGCGCCCCGCCGAAAGGCCCTTACGCACCTTGCGCCACAGCAGCGGGCTCAGCTTGTAACCCACCAGCCTGTCCAGCACACGCCGGGCCTGCTGGGCATCCACGCGCTGCATATCAATGTTGCGCGGCTGCTTGATTGCGTTTGTGACTGCGCCCTTTGTAATCTCGTTAAACTCTATCCTGCACTTTTTGTCCGTATCCAGGTTTAGCATATTGGCTATATGCCAGGAGATCGCCTCTCCCTCCCGGTCCGGGTCTGTTGCAAGGTATACTTTACTCGCTTTTTTCGCTTCATCCTTGAGCGTTTTGATCAACGGGGCCTTCCCCCTGATCGTCGTGTATTGCGGCTCAAAGTTGTTCTCGATATCGATCCCTATTTTGCTTTTTGGCAAATCGCGCAAGTGCCCGTTGGACGCCCGCACAACATAATTTTTCCCTAAAAACTTTTCAATCGTCTTTGCTTTTGCAGGTGATTCCACAATCACCAGGTTCTTCTTCGTACCGCTTTTCGCCGTTGTTTTTTTAGCGGTTTTTGCCTTTGCTGTCGTCTTTTTTACAGCTTTCTCGGTTACCATATATACTGTATCCTCTCATCTACTAACCATTATTATATCAAATTTTTATTATATTATTGTAAACTAATTTTGAATCCTGAACCTTCCCCCCGCACAGGCACAGATGATGCCCTGCATTTCCATCACTGTCAACAGGATGTTCAGCTCCTTCATTGCAATGCCCGTTTCGATGGAAATCTCGTCCGCGGTCAGCTGGCTCCCTGCCAAAATCACCTGGTATACCGCTGTCTGGTCCGCATCCATGTTCGGGAGTTCCTTTTCCCGACGAGCCGCGCGGTCTCCGCCTGCTTCATCCAGCACATCGGCTGCGCTCTTCGCAAGCGCCGCGCCCGATTCCATCAGGTAGGTCGGCACCCAAGACAACGGTGAACTCGCGTCAAAGGGCAGCGCATACACTTCCCTGCCTTGCTGCAACGCAAAATCCACCGTGATCCTTGCACCGCTGCGCGCCATACCTTCTCCCGCCAGCAGTATCCGCGAAAGCCCCGCGATAATCCTGTTGCGCTGCGGGAAATGCCGCGCAACCGGCGGCATACCGGGCCGGAATTCCGAGACCACCGCCCCATTTTCCAGTATCCTGTGGTACAACTCTTCATTCTCTTTGGGGTATATCACATCGGGCCCGCACCCCAGCACTGCCACTGTTTTGCCCTTCGCCTCCAGCGCGCCTTCGTGCCCTGCTGCGTCAACGCCAATCGCCATACCCGACACAATGACTGCCTTGTTCATTGCAAGCTCGTACGCCAGCTTCCGTGCGCCTTCCATGCCCTTTTTTGTGGGGCGTCTGCTGCCGACTATACCACAGGACATACCCGTAAAATCCGGCATACAACCTTTAAAATACAATACGGGCGGGGGATTGTCAATCTCTGTAAGCAAAACGGGGTATTCGGCGCTAAGCCGCGTCATCACCGATACGCCGCCACTACAAGCACGCTCTACCGCCGCGCCCGGGCTTCCCTCGGCCGCCGATTCCAGCATGTTTTGCGCAAGCTTTGGCGGCAGCTTCATTGCCGCGGGAATATCGCGCATGTTATCGCACGCGGTCTTTGCGTCCTCATATCTCCCCAGTATTTTATAAAAGGTAGCGGCGCCCATACCCTCGATCCCGGCCAGCCATACCCAATATTTTTCCTGTTCTGTCACAAC
>DHOD01000043.1:0-432 GCA_002407725.1 Christensenella sp. UBA5399
TCCATGTCGATGATTTTGCAAACGATGCGGACAAATGGCGGGTCGGTGCTGCGGGTATGGTCAACACGCTCACCGAGATTGCCGCTGGAAATACTCGATGCGAGGGCGCGCAGGTTATCTATTTCCGAAAGGTGGGAATTCACGATTTCATTCAGCCGATATGCTTGACCGAGATACTCTTTTGCCGTCATATCAGACCACCTCGCATTTTAACTTCTCAAGAAGCACCTTGCCGTCGAGGTCGGTCAGCATACTGAACCAGCCGCCAAGGAAAAACCGCTCAATGGATTCTTTTTCCGCAACAGCGTCGATATAATCAGCATCTTTCTCGTCATCCTCATCGAGGGGACGGTGTGCTTTCAACCACAACACTTGGTCACGGTAATCCTTCACGGCCTGTACAACAATTGCATTTGCCAATTCTTCATAAGG
>DHOD01000043.1:606-3795 GCA_002407725.1 Christensenella sp. UBA5399
ATAATCTGTACCTCCGATAAATTTATTTCTCTCGGATTGGCACGGATTGTCGTATGTTGTCAGAGATTGTCTTAGATTTTCAAGTCTGCCTTGACCGCGTCTATAAGTGCGGACTGAGTTTTGTTTTTCTTTTTCAGAGCCGACATGACCTTTTCGTCGATGGTATCCTTGGTGATGAGGTGATGGATCACCACGGTATCGGATTCTTGGCCTTGCCGCCATAGCCTCGCATTGGTCTGCTGATACAACTCCAAACTCCAAGTCAAACCAAACCAGATAAGGGTTGAGCCGCCGGACTGCAAGTTCAGGCCATGTCCTGCTGAAGCCGGATGAACCAGTGCTACAGGCAGCTCTCCGTTATTCCACCTCTTAATAGAATCGGCGGTGTCCAGCTTAGAAAACGGAATACGCTGTTTGCGCAGACGCTCCTCAATGCGGGAAAGGTCATGCTTGAACCAGTAAGCTACCAGGACAGGCTTGCCAGTGGCGGCTTCAATTAAATCTTCCAGCGCGTCCAGCTTACGATCATGTATTGCGATTACATTGCTGTCCTCACCGTAAACAGCACCGTTAGCCATCTGCGTCAGCTTATTGGAAAGACCCACGGCATTAGCAGCATCAATATCCTCCCCGTCAAGGCTGAGAATCAAATCGTCCTTTAATGTCTGATAGCATTCCATCTCTTTTTCGGAAAGCCGCACCGGGACTTCGTTTAAGATACATTCCGGCATTTTGAGGTAATCGGTAGATTTCATGCTGATGGTGATATCCGACACAAGACGGTATATGGCTTCCTCCGCACCCGGCTTCGGCTTATAGCTAAATACAATCTGCTGATTGCGCTTGTCCGGAATGAAATAATCACTGCGAAAATGGGTGATGAATCGACCGAATCTTTTGCCCATATCCAGCAGTCGGAACTCCGCCCATAGATCCATCAGACCATTTGAGGAAGGAGTGCCGGTCAGGCCGACCACGCGACTCACCTTTGGACGCACCGATGAAAGGCTTCTGAAGCGTTTCGCTTGATAGGACTTGAAGGACGATAGCTCGTCGACTACCAACATATCGTAATCAAACGGCAGACCGCTTTTTTCTACGAGCCACTCGATATTTTCTCGGTTGATGATATAAATGTCGGCTTTTTGCAGTAGAGCTGCTTTTCGTTGACCCTCGGTACCTACCGCCACGGAATAAATCAGCCCGTGCAGATGTTCCCATTTTTCAAGTTCCCCAGGCCATGTATCACGGGCGACACGAAGGGGCGCGATAACAAGAACCTTGTGTATCTCAAAGCTGTCGAACAGCAGGTTATTTATAGCGGTCAGCGTAATGATACTCTTGCCAAGGCCGCAGTCGAGGAATATGGCGGATACGGAATGTTCCTCGATATACGCCGTGGTATATTTTTGGTAATCATGCGGTTCATATTTCATCTAGTATCCCTTCAATCTGCGTTTCATCGTCCAGCACATACACTCGAAAGCCAAGCCGCCGAAGCATTCCATGCCTTGCCATCTGCAAAGGACGCGGTTTGCATCCCATAGCCTTGACTTCTACGAATGCCATGCGCCCGCCCGGTAAAAGCACGATGCGGTCGGGCATTCCGTCAAAACCGGGTGAGGTGAACTTCGGCGCGATTCCGCCAGCCTGTTTGACCGCCAGAATCAGCTTCTTTTCAATTTCTTTTTCTCTCATGGGCGTATCCTTTCTATGGGGTCGGCCAATTCAAAAGCGGCATAGGCGGCAGAAACAAAATTGTCGAGAGGTTTACCCTTGTAACTCCAGGCGGTCTTGCCATCTACACATACGCTGTAGCGATTGCTGCCCTTGTTGTTGATAAACACCTTTCTGCCCTGATAAGTCAGCTGATAGTTTCCACACCAGTTCTTAGTCCACTGACGACGTGGAAAGCTGCGCTTCCGTTTGGCTCGGTTTTTCATCAGCCGCTCACGCTCTCTGGCGGCGAGGATATCGCCCTCCATAATTCCGGCGCAGATACAGCCGACTGCAACAGGTTCAAAATACTCATCATGGCTCATCACATGAACAAATCGTACTTGCGCACAATCGCAGAGTTCACAGGTGAACAGTTCAATGTGGTCTGCATCCTCCTCTTCCTCGGCCACATCGTAAATGTAGTCACAATACCAGCCGGAGAGAGGCGCCCCCCATTCCTGAAGCCGCTTCTGACACCTGCGGACATATGCACTGTCTATTTCATACATTGACATTTTGATTTACCTCCGTGTTCTTAAAAACCTGAAAATCCTTACGCGCGTGCGTATGCGTGATTTACGGGTTCTGTATAGTCTTTTTTATACATTTCCAATTTATATGCTTTTTCAGGAACACAGGAACAGAGCCTGTAAAGCTGCCTTGCGGCGGCACATTCGGTGTGTTCCTGACGGCGTTCCCGGAGTCTCACCTGGGAACACTGCCGGAAGTCGGGAACTGTTCCTGATTCGCACCGTTCCCGAAAAATCAGTCAGGAACATCGCCGGGAACAAAAACGAACTGCGCTCCGTATGGCTTGACGCGCTCCTTTTTCTCCTTGCGCACCCAGCCGAGTTTGGTCAGCATGGCTGTGAGGTTGTTGGATTCGGCACGGCCAAGGCTGCCCTGATCCTTCCCGAAAAGCTCACACCAGATTTCCATGTTGCAGACCCGTGTTCTGGCGACCGTGCCCACACGGCCGATATTATTCACTCCGGCGAGGAAGGACCGGCGGTCAAAAATATCCATACTCTCCCAATCCTCCGGCAGAAGGGTTTCAAGATACTCGCGCACTAAGCCTTCCCGTTCATCGGATTCCAGAGCCTCCCGCTGTTCTTCCTTGGCGAGTGTCTCCATTTCGGGAGCGAGATGCAGCTTTTCGCCGTCCTTTACAAGCACCAGCACCTCCGCCCAGATCTGGCGGATATCCTCATCGGTGAGTTCCCAGGAGTGCTTTGCGCCGCCGCCCGGCGTTTTGACAGGCCAGAACCGGCGGTTGCCAGTGGTGTCCCGCAGATATCCGGATTCAGCGTTGGTAGTGCCGAAGAAAATGCACTGCCTCGGATGCGGCGTCGCCCGTCTGCCGAATGCGGCGCGGTAGATATCGTTCTGCCGGGAAAGGAAGGAACGCAGCGTCTCCACTTCCGCTTTGCGCAGACCTGCCAGCTCGCCGATCTCCAGAATCCAATAGCC
>DHOD01000043.1:4069-5865 GCA_002407725.1 Christensenella sp. UBA5399
GAGAACCACTCGCCGGCAAGGCGGGAGATAAGGGTAGACTTGCCGATGCCCTGAGGACCGTTCAAGACCAGCATGGTATCGAACTTCACGCCCGGCTCCTGCACACGGCGCACGGCGGCACACAGAGTCTTGCGCGTTACGGCGCGGACATAGGTGTTGTCTTGTGCGCCCAGATAGTCGATAAGAAGCGTATCCACACGGGAAATGCCGTCCCACTCCGGCAAAGCCGCCAGATACTCCCGAATGGGATGATAGGAGCGGTCGTCCGCCACCTTGGTTACGGCAATTTGGTAGTTGCGCTGTGAAAATGTACCGTAATGAGAATCCACATAACTGATAAGCTGGGCATCGTCGGCATCCCGCCAATATTTAGACGGATGCTGCCATGGGACAGGGCCTTTAATCTCCATGCCGTCCAACTGTTGGTTGAATACGATATTCTGGAGCTGCGGGTCGTTCTGGAGGATCAGCGTGATGTTGTGGAGATTGTTCTTCAGCACCGTGGAGCGAGGTTCGTACTGAAAACGCTTCTGCCAGTCGGTATCCTCGCTGCCGGAGAAATCCGTCTCGGCATCCGCCATTTTTTCGCTTGCCGCCAGCAGCTTCACTTCATCCTGCTGCATGGCGAAGTTGCACATTGCCTTGTAAGCCGCCTTTTCCTCTAAATCGCCGAATTTATGAATGCGGACGATATCAAATGCGTTACACAGCTTGAGGTATGCAGGGTCCTTGGCATGGTGGCTGTAGACGAACTTCTCCTCCTTGATCTCCACACCGGCCATACTGCTGGATTCAATCAAATGCCAGCGGTTCTCGTTATCGGTCGGCTCATATACATCGGATAGGAATACCTCCAGTGCCTTTGCGATGGGATAATAGGCGCGGTTGAACAGCCCTACAACACCTTCCTTTGTCAGAGGATCCTGCACCTTCTGCCGGGTGATGGCATTCGCCTTGCTTTCTCTGGAAGAGGTGGGCAGTCTTGTGGGGTCAATCCATTCCGGATGCTTTGCGAGGATCGCATCGGGGTCAAGCCAGCCGCTGTTCGTCTCTTTATACACAAAGGAGCCGTTAGCCGGCGTGGAAGGCCAGTACATCAGCTGATTGGGCTGGTAGGAGCATTCGTCAAAATAGTCGATGCCCAGCATCTGAGCGAGGTAGCGGGATACCGCCACAAACTCTTCCGGTGTCACATCCCTGGTCAGCGGGAACACCAGCCGGACACGGGGATTTTCCTCCGTGCTGCTGTGGGTGGTGTACAGTGCGGATGTATAAGGGCAGATTGTTTCGTAATCATTAAGGAAAGCTTTATCAATGCGGTCGCCGTCAAGCGCCGCCATCGAGCGGCTCTCCACGGTATCGACCTTTCGTCTGCCGCCCTTCAGCACGCCAGCCACAAAGCCGCCGTGGTCTTTGGCGGTGTCACGCTGGGCGCGGCTCATCTTCGCATATTCCTCAGCGGACTCGGTGGTGCGGATGGTCACTTTGAGCCGTTCCTTCAAATCGTCAAACCTTATGGTCTTGTTTACCCATCTCTTTGCCTGCCGGTTGTTGCCGTAGGCGATGTTTAATTCACGCATAATCGGTTACCTCCTTGCAGTTTTCTGTAAAATAGCGCAAGCGGTAATCTTTCCACTTGGCACGCTTGATTTCAGCCTCCATACCGGCTGAGATGGTGCTGCCAAATACCCACACCTCGGCGCATTTGCTCATGATGGCGGTGCCGAAGAATAGCCCAAGCTGGCGTTCCGTGGGATTGTTGTCATCAAGAAATTGCGGAAACAACAGGTGTGGCG
>DHOD01000046.1 GCA_002407725.1 Christensenella sp. UBA5399
TTCTATTGGATATTAGTATTATATGAATTTCATTTAAAAAGGCCACTATGTTGTTCGAAACGCGTAGTGAAGTGGTTTGGCAGGCAAAAAACGGTTGATTTTACCTGTGGACGCCATGAGATGATAAGCGAGGTGTTTTGCGTCGGTTTTGTGCAGAGTAGGCACTTAAGGCGCTGGCCAGTTGCGGTGAGAATATTGGGGCTGGCAGCAATACCAGGGGCGGTGTATGGGTAATACGGGAAAAAATCAAAATGTAAAAGGCTCTGTGACACGGCAATGCGGTGAAGATTGCTGTATGGCCGCCACAGCAATGGATGTATTTGAGCGGACGGGCGACATTGATGCAGCCGCGCGCGGCGTGCTGCAGATGTTGTGCGACAGCATGGGCGCAGAGGGTGCGGTCGTTTTTGTGCCTGCGGAAGAAAGGGCGGCATCCCGGGCGTGCCAGTGGACAAGGGATGGGGCCGATTTCCCGTTTGCGGAGATTGTGGATTTTCCGGCGGGCGGTATGGACGGGTATGCTTTCTGCGACATTGTAAGCAGGGGCGAGCCAGCGGGTGTGCTGGTCGCACAGTGTGAGGCCTGCGCGCCCGCTGTTGCCGCGGCGGCAATGGATGAAGCGGCAAGGACGTTTGGGTCCTTTATATTTAAAATTCTTGAATGGGATGGTTTGGAAGGCGGGCAGTTTGTGGGCCTGGGGGGCGATGACGACGCCACATTCTCTTATGTTGTGGATGATGCCTCGTTTCGTCTCCGGTACATCAGCGAGTCGGGCAGACGGCTTTTTGACGGTGCGCGGGCAGGCGAAGTGTGCTATCAGGCGCTATACGACAGGCGGGTTCCGTGTGATTACTGCCCTGCGACCAGCGGTGTCCCCACCGAGAAGTACAGCGAAAAGCTGGAGCGGTGGATGCGCCTGGATGTGATGAAATCTGTGACCGGGGGCAAGCACCGTACACTGATCAAAAATACGGATATATCAAAATACAAGCAGAATTTGCTGGAGACGGACGCGCTTACAGGACTGCCGCTTTATGCGTCGTTTAAGCAACGGGTAAAAGGGTATCTGCAAAAGCCGGAAAGCAGATGGGCGCTGCTGTATGTGGATCTGGAAAAGTTCAGCAGTATCAATGAGAAACGTGGCGTGCGGGCAGGCAGCGATATATTGAAAAGATTTGCCGAGTTGGTGGGGACCCGCCTGCAGGATGACGAGCTGATATGCAGGTATTTTTCTGATGTGTTTTTGATCCTTGTGCAGTACAGCGACAGGGCCGATCTGATGACCCGCGTACAGCGCTTTTACGAGGTTGCCGATGAATGGAAGATGCGGAAATATCCTGATCTCCAGCTAAAGATCAAGATGGGCGTGTACCCCATAGGGGCTGGCGAGGACGATGTCGATGAGATCACGGAACGTGCAGCGGCGGCGCGTGCGGCGCGTGTCGAAGATGCAGATTATGCAGTATACGATTATACGATGCGCGTAGCAGACAAAGCGCGTAAACGGATTGAGACAATGATGGCGGATGCCATTGATAATAATGAGTTTAAGGTTTATCTGCAACCCAAGGTGGAGATTGCGACACGGCGTATTGTGGGGGCGGAGGCCCTGGTGCGCTGGATCAGCAGCGACGGGCGGATGATGCCTGCCGAGTTTGTGCCGTATTTTGAGAAAAACGGTTTTATCCGCAACATGGATTTTTATATGAGCGAAAGGGTATTTCGGCTGATCCGGGACTGGATAGACGAAGGAAAGCCCGTGGTGCCGGTATCTATCAACATAGCGGATATGAACATCAGCGACCCTGTGTTTGTGGAAACGCTGAAAGATATGATCAAAAAATACCAGATTCCGCCATATACGATAGAGCTGGAGCTGCGGGAAGGAATGTTTACGGGCAGCGACGAGGCGGTGCAGACATCCATGCGGGCGCTGCGGCGTCTGGGAATCACGTTTGCGGTAGACGATTACGGCCAGGGGATGTCTTCTATCAATATTATCCGCAAAATGCCGATAGACGTGGTCAAGCTGGACAAGGACTTTTTTGACCATGTCAACATATCGGAGCAGGAACGCGTGATGCTCACCCACATGGTGCGTATGGCAAAAAGCCTGGATATGAAGGTGCTCTTTGAGGGTGTGGAGACAGAGGAGCAGCACGACGTGCTGCGCTCGACCGGTTGCGATATGGGGCAGGGATACCTGTACGGGAAGCCCATGCCCGTAAATGTGTTTCAGCGGTTGCTTGCCCGGCAAAACTAGAATGCAATAAAAAAACACACCCATGGGTGTGTTTTTATCTGCTTTCTTTACAGAGGTTTTTTGACGACGTATGCCTGCTGGATGCCAAAGTCCCCGCCCGAATATTTCAGCTCGAGCTCGTAGAAGTCGTCGTTGATGGGGTTCTCATATCCCTTATATTGCTTATAGTCGGTGGCAAGCTCTCGCATCAGGCGCGAACCAATATAATAGAGCGACGAAAAGTCGTTGCATTCATACTCCAAACCGTTTTGCGTAAAAAACGCTTCCAGGCGGCTCTTTTTGATATACCGGTTAAAGTCGTGCTCGACAAGGGGATCGAGCTGGGCGACCATGCGCAGTGCGTTAAGCCGCACAAACGGCTCGTAAAAAGCTTCGGAAAAAACGACGATACCGCCGGGACGCACGACGCGGAGGCACTCGTCAATCGCCTGCTGCTGTTCCTGCCAATTGGGCAGGTTGATAATGACGCGCGTGGTATACACCACATCAAAGCTGTTGTCGGCAAATTCCAGTGCACGTATATCGCCCGTGTGAAAATCCAGTATGCCGGCATAATCGGACGTTGCCTTATTTTGTTTTGCGTAATTGATCATGCTTTCTGAAAAATCGATGCCCGTCATTTTCGCAAGCTTGTGCGCGCCGCATTGCATGATTGCCGCAAACCCGTTGGCGCAGCCTGCGTCAAGCACGTTATCCCCGTCCTTGATGTGGCGGGATATGTTACTGGTTTCCAGTTTAATCGCATTCATATCGCCCCACGACACCTGGTGCGAAAGCTTAAATTTTTCTGCGTTGCTGTTCCAAAAATCTAAAATAAAATCGGCCATATATAGCTCCGTTTCAAAAATAATAGGATCGTCTTGGGTGGTTTTTTCAGCCCGTATATCCTGTCCAAATAGTTATTATAGCATAAGGGCCACGCGATATCCACAAATTTTATTTGACGCGTGTCCAATTGACACTGCCTGTATATTTCGAGTACAATATTGTTATTATGTTGGGATGGGTATGGAAATGATTTTATTTAACGAATCGCCGTATGTGGCGTCTTCAATTGAATATATGCGGCAAGCCTGCGAAAGCCACAGGATCAGCGGCGACGGCCCCTTCACCCGCAAGGCCAGCGAATGGCTGGAGAACCGGTTTGGGGCCAAAAAAGTACTGTTGACAACTTCGTGCAGCCACGCGCTGGATATGATGATGGTGCTCTATGACATCAGGCCGGGCGACGAGGTGATTCTGCCTTCCTACAATTTTGTTTCGGCGGGCAACAGCATTGCGTTTCGCGGGGGCAAATGCGTGTTTACGGATGTGCGGCCCGATACGATGAACATAGACGAAAAGCAGATTGAGCAGGCAATCACCGACAAGACAAAAGCGATCATGGTGATGCACTATGCCGGCGTATCGTGCGATATGGACGCGATCATGGATATTGCGCAGCGCCATGGGCTGGCCGTGATGGAGGACGCAGCCCAGGGCATGATGAGCACGTATAAGGGCAGGGCGCTTGGCACGATGGGGCTGCTGGGTTCGTTCAGCTTTCATGAAACCAAAAACTATTCGATGGGTGAGGGCGGATGCCTGATCATCAATGATGACGATTATATTGAACGGGCGGAGATACTGCGGGAAAAGGGTACCGACCGCAGCAAGTTCTGGCGGGGCCAGGTGGATAAATATACCTGGCAGGATATCGGCTCCAGCTATCTGCCGTCCGAGATCAACGCAGCGTATCTCTGGTCACAGCTGGAAGTGGCCGACGAAATCAACGCAGCGCGCATTGCCATATGGGAGCGGTATGCCGCCGAACTTGGCGCGCTTGCGTCTGCAGGCAGGATTGCATTGCCGGCCATTCCGCCGGATGCGGCGCACAACGGGCACCTGTTCTACATAAAGTGCACAGATCTTGCCGACCGTACCGCTTTTATTGATTATATGAAGGAAAACGACGTGCTTTGCACGTTCCACTATATTCCGTTGCACGGCTCGCCCGCGGGCATGCGGTTTGGCAGGTTTGCGGGCAAGGACGAATATACCACGGCCGAGAGCGAACGCCTTGTGCGCCTGCCTGTTTATTATGGATTGAGCGAGGACCAGCAGGCGTATATCATTGAAAAAGTAAAAGCATATTTTGGGGACTGAGATGGAGAAAAAGCTTTCTTTCATAATTCCATGCTACCGGTCGGAAAACACAATCGCGGAGGTTGTGACGGGTCTGGTACGCGAATATACGGAAAGTGGATATGATTTTGAGATTATACTGGTCAACGACAGTTCACCGGACAATACGTACGGCGTAATCAGGCAGCTTTGCGCAGATGACCAAAGGGTCAGGGGGATCAACCTCTCGCGAAACTTCGGGCAGCATTCCGCACTGATGGCGGGCATGCGCTATGCGCAGGGCGAGATTCTTGTGCTGCTTGACGACGACGGGCAGACGCCACCCGACCAGGCGAAAAAGCTGATCGACCAGGTGGAGGCGGGGCACGACGCGGCCATTGCGCGGTACGGGCACAAAAAGCACAGTGCGGTGCGCAACATGGGCAGCAAGATCAACGAGAGCATGGCGCGCTGGCTGATTGGCAAGCCCAAGGGGCTGTATCTTTCCAGTTACGTGGCGATGAAGCGTTTTGTGGCCGATGAAATACTGACATATACATTGCCGTACCCGTACATGTCCGGCATGATCCTGCGGGCGACGTCGGATATTGTCAATGTGGATGTGGAGCACAAAGAGCGTACTGTGGGTGAATCGGGTTATACGTTCTCCAAATTGATTTCGCTCTGGTTCAACGGGTTTACCAATTTCTCGATCAAGCCGCTCAGGATCGCCATCGTTTTGGGAATCATAATAGCGATACTGGGTTTTGGTGTGGGTATTTATTCCATCGTGATGAAGCTGCTGAACGATACGCCGCTTGGCTGGGCCTCCACAATGAGCGCAATCGCCTTTATCGGCGGCATTATCCTGGTGGTGCTGGGGCTGATCGGCGAATATGTGGGCAGGATGTTTATGGGGCTCAACCACCATCCGCAGTTTGTGATCAAAGAGAAGCTGAACATGGAGGATACGACGGATTGTGAAAAATAGTCTGTGACGCCGCAAAAATCCCGGCTTTTCGCTTTGCGAAAAGCCATATTTTTTTGTCTGTTCACAACGGTTGGTTCATTGTTTCGCCAAAGGGTTTTCCATTTTCCAGGGAAATACAAAGTAAAATATGATGGAAATATTAGGTTATTCACAAATAATTCAATAATTGGTCACTCGAATGAGGTTGTAATATGCGCCAAATGAGGGTATTATATAGGGGTGTATACGACTTATGGAAAATGCAGTCTGGGAGTATATAAAAGAAAACAGGCTTGTTGAAGAGGGGCAGAACGTCGGGGTTGCCGTATCGGGCGGCGCCGATTCGATGGCGCTTCTTGTTTGTCTTACCGCTTTGGCGGACAGGCACGGCTTCCAGGTGTTGTGTATCCACTTCGAGCATGGAATCAGGGGCGAAGAATCGCTCCGGGATGCCGAGTTTGTGACGGAGTACTGCGAGAGGGCGAGCATACCGCTTTTTGTGGGGGCGGCCGATGTGCCCGCACTTGCGGCGGAATGGAAGCTGAGTAGCGAGACTGCCGCCAAGAGGGCGCGTGAAAGTTATTTTGACTCGTTGCTGGAAAGCGGTGATGTGGATGTTGTGGCAACCGCCCATCACCAGGACGACAATGCGGAAAGCGTGCTGATGCACATCTTTCGCGGGAGTGGGCTGGAGGGGCTCAAGGGCATCCATAACAAAAAGGGCGGTTATATACGGCCTTTGCTGTGTGTGGATTCCGGCGCGGTCATGCGGTATGTGGAGGAGCGGGAAATCCTCTATGTGGTGGACAGTACCAATGGAGAAAACCTGTACCGCCGCAATTACGTACGCAACGTGCTGCTGAAGGAGATTGAAAGCAATGTAAACCCGTCGGTTGTGCGGGCCGTGAACAGGCTCAGCGCGCTGGTGAAAGACGATATAGATTTTTTGGAACAGGCGTCGCGGACCGCTTTTGCGGCATGCGCCGTGCACCGGGGAGACAGTGTGCGGATAGACGCGGCGCGGCTTGCCGGGCTCCATCCCGCCGTAGCGGGCAGGGTCATCCGGATGGCGTGCACGCGGCTCGGCATCCTGCAAGATATTGAAAAAGCGCATGTGGACGCCGTGATGGGATTAGCTATGGGCGGCCGCACCGGCGCAAAGGCAAACCTCTCGCGTGATTTGTGCGCCGAGATGGAATACGGCACGTTGATCATCCGTTTTGCGGGCCGCGAGGTAGATTACAGCTTCCAGTTGCGGCTGGATATCGACGATAAAAACGTATTGCCGTCCGGCAATACGTTTTTATCGTCGAT
>DHOD01000033.1:0-518 GCA_002407725.1 Christensenella sp. UBA5399
TGATGATCATGGATACATCCCGCACCGAAGCGTAGGAAATCAGTGAAAATTTGCTGAACTTGGTGGAATCGGCCAGTATGACCGAGGAGCGGGAGCGCACCGTCAGCAGTTCATCGACGCGCACGGTGTCGATATCGGTGGCCATTACGCCGTCCGCGAGGCTGATGGCGTCCGCGCCGATAAAGCAGTGGTCGAAGCTCAGTCCTTTGAGCGCCCGCTCGCCTATGATGCCCGCAAAATCTTTGCGTTCGCTTCGGAAGAACCCGCCGATCATGTTGACGCCGCAGAACGGGTACAGGATTTCCAGGTTGATCAGCGAGTTGGTAAAGACCATGATGTCCTCCAGCTTGCCTTCACGCAGCCTTTCGGCAAGGCATTCGGCGAAATGTGCGATCGTCGTGCCCGATTCCAGGAATATTACGTTGCCGTTTTCCAACAGGTCGCAGGCGTGGTGCGCGATGCGTACTTTTTCGTGATTATATTCGCGTGATTTCAGATTGTAGGAATACGGCTGCCGG
>DHOD01000033.1:687-1044 GCA_002407725.1 Christensenella sp. UBA5399
GTTCGGGCATATAATGGATACCGCCGCGCGTGCGGATTGCCAGCCCGTCCTCGGCCAGCGCCCGACACAGCCTGCGCACAGTGGGCAGGGAGATGGCAAACTGTTCCGCGATCTCTTTTGCGGAGAGCTTGCCCTTTTGCTTCAACATTTGCAGAATCTGCTGGTTGCGCGCGTTTACTTTTCCCATACATTTTCCTTTGCAAAAAGTATCAATATGAGCACAGTATAGCATTATAATGATCGAAGCGCAATAACGATCGCATAAATAATGATCAAAACGATCAAAAAGCGTTGACATCGCAAGGGGCGAAGATTTATAATTATACTGATCCAAAATAGAAAAGTCTAAAAACGACA
>DHOD01000033.1:1204-8082 GCA_002407725.1 Christensenella sp. UBA5399
GTCTAAAAACGACATTTCTATTGAGCCCAAAGGTTCATCAAAACGGCGTTACCGTTTTGAGTGGGATCAGGTATAGAACGGCATCCCTGCTGAAAAAACGAAAAAACATTTTTCAGCCGCGCATAATGCGCGTAATTTAAAACGATGTTTTAAATTGGGATTGGTATGAGCATATGAAATGAAAGATGGAGGAACAGATTTATGAGTTGTTATCACACAAATTTTACAATCCAGTCGGATACAAGGCCGACATTTGACGATGTGACGGACCGCGCTGTAGCCGCAATTGCCGAATCCGGCATCAAAAACGGCGTGCTGATGGTGTATTCACAACATACCACGTGCACGGTGCTGATCCAGGAGCAGTCGGACGACGTCAATTATTACGGCACGCAGTTGATTTTGCAGGATATGATGAACGGGCTGTCGGACATATTCCCTACCTGCGAGACAGAAGGCCAATACCTGCACCCCGGCCCGCTGCATATAGAAATTGCGGGGCGTGAGCGGGACGAGGAGGCAAGCTGGAGCCTGAACACGGACGCGCACCTGCGGAGCGTGATGTTGGGGCGGTCGGTCACAGTGCCGGTTGTGGACGGCGAACCGATGCTGGGCGAGTTCGGACGGATCTATTTTGGCGATTTTGACCAGGTGCGCGCACGCGAGCGTACGGTCAGGGTCACGGTGCTGGGCGACAAATAATACAAATCATCGATAAAAAAATACGAAAAAAGAGGCTGTATCATTTTCCTTCCTCCTGATACAGCTTCTTTATATTGTTCAATTATTCTTCAAGAAAATCGATGATATCGACTGCGGTGGGGGGGCAGCCCCGGACATGCCTGCTGCAGCCCGATACGCAGTTGCCTATGCCCATGCCCTCGCATTGCTTGCCGCGCCAGCCTTGGCCGATCTTCAGCTTTTCGGTGGGTTTGCGGTTTGTATTGTTGAGCGCAAAAACGAGGTTGGCATAGCAGGCCGAGCAGGCGGAATCCTCGTCGATATACGATGCGAGACGCTTGACAATACTGCTGCGGACGGGGGCGGTTTTCGGCTTGTTTTCCGCGTTCATCTCAATGATTTCCGTCGCGTCATCCACAAATTCACCTGCGCCGTATTGCTGCGCCAGCCGCAGGTGGCCGATTTCATCCGGCCGGTACCCCATCAGCCGGGCGCCGTAGCTGTCCAGCAGCACAGGGTCGAACCCCAGCATGATCCGGTTCGATTCCACCGGGTTGCCGCCTTCCTCAAATGTGAGGTCGCCGCAAATGCTGTCTATGATGTGCAGGTGCGGCCTTAGGACCGTGCCAAGCGCTGCAATGGGTTTGTCGAGGCCAAGCGAGTGGTAGCGGCGCTTCTCGCTGTCGGGAATACACCCCTTCAGGTTTTTGAGGCAACAGGTCATGTTGGTTTGGCAATGCCCCTTGAGCACGGGTACATTGATCAAAAAGTCGGCGTTCAGCGGCGTCTCGCAAAGGCGCAGCGACATGTCGCGGAACGGCCTGTCAACTGCGCGGTCGTTTTTGGTATCGATAACGTCCACGCCGTATTTTTTGCCAATGTCATAGTACCCGCATTTTTTGAATGCGCGCGATGTACTGCCTTCGCCCACCCAGGCGCCTTCGGCAATTGTGATATCGTGTATGTCGTGCGCCTGCAAATAGGCGACAATGCCTTCCACAATCTCCGGGTGCGTTGTCGCGCCGTCGTCCGCTGTCCGCGACACCACCAGATTGGGTTTGATGACGACCTTCGTGCCGGGGTTCAGCATGGATGCAATGTCTGCGTGGTCCATCAATGCGCGCGTCATGGCCTGCGCGTCGCTGCCGTAATTGATATATATTTTGCTCATTTGTCCTCCTGCGTGTCATCATCCTCCTGTGGATGCTCCGTATCATACACGACGCACTTTGACATAATGCACTTGCCGTATTCGTTTGCGTACATGCACGATTCCAACTTTTCTTTACAGTAAGACCAACCGTCGTTTTCCTTTGTAAATGCCCTGCTCATAACGTATGCCGCGCTCCCTTCCATATATCCATATGCCTGTATTATACCACAATGCGGCAAGAAAAAACCGCCCGGCTGACCGGACGGTTTTGGTATTTCGTAAATCAGAGCGTTGTGCTCACCAGTAGTAGCTGGATCCCAGAAGACTGCCGACAGAACCCAGGCAGGCAATCGTGGATATATAAATGATAATGGAAATGGCCGCGAATACGATGCTGATAATCAGCCCGGCAATAGCAAAACCTTTTCCGCCGATGTTCTGCGGGTCCCTGTTGATCTGGTTGAGCGCAACTGCCGACAGTATGATACCGACAATGCCCACAATGCCGAAAGGCACAGCCATCAGGAAGATGGAGACAAGCGATACAACAAACCCGGCAATTGCCAGGCCGCTTACTTTCGGCCCCTGCTGGTAAGGCTGCTGGTACTGCCCTTGCTGCTGATAGGGGTCAGGCTGCTGGTACGGCTGCTGTTGCTGCTGGTACTGCTGCTGATAAGGATCGGGCTGCTGGTACTGCCCCTGCTGCTGATAAGGGTCCTGTTGATATGGCTGTTGGTACTGTTGATATTGTTGCTGGTCCTGGCCTGCTTGCTGCTCAGGCTGCTGGCCGTTGTCGCCCGCCTGTTGGCATGTGCAGATCTCGCCTTCCTGCAATGGTTTTCCACAATTTTGGCAAAACATAGAATTCAACCTCCATCAATTATAAATACCGGCAGGCCATAACGGCGGCGCGGCTTTTGAGACTAGGGTAAAACTAAATTACTGATATTCATCATACCACACAATTGTGGCGGCGTAAACAAAATTTCCCAATCCCATATAAAAACATATTGTGTTGTTTTGACAGCGCGAAGCACAATTGAATACGCATCAATCGTCCATCATATCAAAATCAAATAACTCGTAATCGCTCATCAGCCGGAGTAGTGTGAAGCGGTTGCGGATATAGCAGCAGGACTTCATGATTTTGCGGAAATGGCTCGGCGTCATACCCAGCTCGCGGTAGTCCGTCATGCCGCCGACTTTTTTCAAAATATCGTGCAAAAAATCGGGGGAAGGGAGCCCGTCTGCAATTTCCACAACATCGCTGTAATGCTGCTCCAACGCGGGCACATCCAAATTGCATGAGATGTTAGGCGTGTTTTCCTGTATGATCGATTCCACAAGCGTATCGGGGCAGCCGCTGTAATATTCCCGTATACGCTGCCCGGAAAACCGGTTGGGAAGGTTTTCCCTGAATATCCGTTCCAGCCTGTGCGCGAACAAAGGATAATATTTGGCGGCAATCAGCGAGGCGATGCCTACCTTTTCCCCGTGCAGCGCAGTGGATATTTTTCCGTTGAGGGGAACGACCTCCAGATAATGCGAAAAATGGTGCTCGAAGCTGGAGGCGGGCCGGGTGATGCTCGCCATTTGGATGGCAAGGCCGGAGATCACCAGTCCTTCCATCAGTTTGCCAATGCTCTCAGGGTCGCCCGCGGCGATGCCGTCGATGCGTTCGGCAATGAGGGCGAGGGCGTCCAGCTCCATCTGGGCGATCAGCGAACAGTAATATTCCCCTGCAATCAGGCTGCCGACTTTCCAGTCGGCGATGCTGATGTATTTGCTGAGCATATCGCCCACACCGGACGCCGCAAGGTATGCGGGGGCCGCGGCAATGATGTCCAGGTCGGCGACGACTGCGACGGGCGCGGCGGCGGGCATGGTGCGCTTCATGCCGTTTAGTGTGACGACCGCGGCATTGGCGACAAAACCATCCACGCTTGCCGCGGTGGGCATCGAGATAAAGGGAACGCCTTCTTTAAATGAAACATAACGCGTCACATCGTTGATGACGCCCGCGCCCACAGCCAGTA
Source organism: Christensenella sp. UBA5399 (assembly GCA_002407725.1). Lineage (GTDB taxonomy): Bacteria > Bacillota > Clostridia > Christensenellales > Christensenellaceae > UBA5399. The sequence goes on from DHOD01000033.1 coordinate 5,075, forward strand.
TGACGCTGTGGCCCGCAAGTGCGCCGGCGACTGCTTCGATGGATTTTTCGTCGGCATGGATATCGTCGCCCTGCAAAATCAGCGCGTCCGTATCCGGCAGATACTGCTCCAGTGTTCCATGCGCCGCCTTATAGGTGTTGGAATCAAAAACCGCAAGAGGTTTGCTTCCAAGCTGCAATTTTTCCAGCAATGCGGGCAGATTGGCATACGCGTCCCGTTCGATAAAAAAGTCGCGCGTTGTAAGCGAGTGTTTCTTTCCGCATGCGCATTCCACGTCCAGCCATTGTTCAAACATATCATTGATTCTCCTCAAAAATTTATATCAATTCCACAGAATGCCTGCGGAACCAAGTTTGTCGAGAAAGTCCAGCCAGTAACAGAAATCATTTTACCCCAAGTTTTAAAACTCATGGGTCATTCTCTGGGGTCAGGGAGTCAGTTATGCATACCTTCACTGCGCGCTCGTCGCGCCTACGGCTTACTTGCCTCGCGTTCAGGCATCCGCCGCATTAAAGGGCTTGCCCTTTAATGCCCAATTGCCAGATCAGTTACAAGGGACTATCTTAGTAAGGGAATTCTTAAAACCGTAGGTTTTAAGTCGCCGAAGGCGAAACCATTACAATCTGCCGGAGGCACCTTGACCCCATAGGAATACCCGTTAGTTATGCGAGGGGCCGCTCTGAATCTCACATATAGGTTACTCTTTTGCCAGCATCAATCCCGCCAAGTGTCTGCGGAACCGGTTACCTGTATACGGCATCATCGGCCTTCATGATGCCTTTACCATTTTATGCCTTTATCCGCCTGCGGTCAATCGGGCGGGAATAATTTGAATAAATTGCACGGCGCAGGAAATATACTGTATAATTTAGGATAAAACGGGGTAGGTATATTAGAACAAAAATTTGGAGGGCGCGATGTCAAAAGCGGGAGATTTCATAAAAAAACACGGGATGGATTACAGGGATATCGTTGTGCAAGAGCGGGTGGACGCCTACTTGACCGAGATGGGAAAAGGCCTTAGGGGTGAGGAGAGTTCGCTGCTGATGTTACCCACCTACCTGACCATGCGCGAGGAGATCAGGCGAGAGAGCCCGGTGGTGTGCATAGATGCCGGGGGCACCAACCTGCGCATCTGCCTTGCATGGTTTGATGCAAAAAATCAGTTTGTGATCAAGGATATGAAGCGTTACAGGATGCCGGGCGTGGAAGCATCGCTGGATGCGGACGCGTTTTTTGACGTGATGGCGCAAATCATAGCTCCGTACTGCGACCAGTCACGGGAAATTGTACTTTCGTTTGCGTACAGGGCGGAGCCTATGCCGGATATTGACGCGAAGATTATAGAAATCACAAAAGAGGTGCGTGTAAGTGGTGCGGAAGGCCGGCTGCTCGCGAAAGAGATCACGGCGGCGCTTGCGCGGATGGGCTTAAGCGATGTGCATATGATTGTTATAAACGACTCGGTCGCGTCGGCGCTGGCGGGCCGGGCCGATATGCCGAATGGCGGTTTTGGCGCGTTTACAGGGACAATACTGGGTACGGGCAGCAACAGCTGCTATACAGAGGAAACGGCGAACATCACCAAGCTGGATGGCGGCGGCCTTGGCAAAACAATGGTGATCAATACCGAAGCGGGCAGCTATGCGGGCTTTCCGCGGACGGATATCGATATTGCATTTGATGAGACAACGGTGTTTCCCGGACTGGGCGTTGCAGAAAAGATGACGTCGGGCGGTTATATGGGCGCTTTGTGCGAGTTTGCGCTCAAACGCGCAGCCGAGGAGGACGTTTTTGGCACGAAATCGGTGGAGAACATTGTCGGGTTACGGTCGGAAGATGTCAGCGAATACCTGGCGGATGGCACCGGCATTGTGACGGAGAATATGCTGGACGAAGAGGACGAGCAGAACGCGCGCGAGCTGCTGGAGAATATTGTGCTGCGCGCTGCGCGGCTGGTGGCTGTGCAGATGGCGGCAGTGGCGGTCAAGTCATACAAGACCAACCATGCGGTGCTGATGTCGGTGGAAGGTACGACCTACGAAAAAATGCAGGGGTTGCAGGAAGAACTGAAAGGACAACTGGAAGCCTGCCTGCGCGAGCGCGGCATACAGCCGACGCTGGTCACCGTCCGGCAAGCGGTTATGAAAGGGTGTGCGCTGGCGGCGTTGGCACGGGAATGAGTAATGAATCATTAAGAATGCATAATGAACAATTGTGGAAGCCTTTCGTGATGCGAAAGGCTTTGATCTTATGGGGATATCGACGAAGCGGAACTGTTTGCATTGCGCCGCGCAAACAGCCGGTACAACAGTGCAAGCAGCATGAAAGTGCCGAGGGCGACCGGCAACACGGAGGCCATCATAGTGAAGGGGGGCACGGGGACAACGGCGTGTAGCGCCTCCAGGTAGGGCGACCCATCCGCGGTAAACAGGAAGAAAAAGTTTGCGTCGGGATAAACCGTGTTGCACAGCACAAGGTTGGCCACATAGATCACGGCAGTCAGCGCCTCCAGCCCCAGCACGGCAAAAAACGCGGATTTGTAGCTGGGGCGGTACAACCCGAGGGAGACCAGCGAGATCCCCAGTGTGTACAGCATGCAATGTACAAAGTAGAAACCAACCATCAGCGGCGAAAAAAGCTCCATTTCTTTTAAGCCGCCTTCCGGCGAGAGTATGGCGGCGATGCCGGCGACCACGCCTACGTAAAAACAGAAGCCGTACAACCATCGCGTATCTGTGGCCAGCGCGATCACAAAAAAGATGGTGACAAGGTTGCATAAGTTGATGGGCAGCATATCCCAGCTGAAAAACGGCCTGCCGGGGATGTGCTGGAACCAGAGCAGGTACAGGCAAAAGAGCGCCAGGTTGGCAGCAGCCATCACAAGCAACGCTTTTCTTTTTTGATTATAGTCTTTGCCGCGGAGGCAAAGATAGATGGGTATGCACAGCAGGAAAAAGCCGCCCGCCACACAGGCCCACACCACGTTGACCGGTGTGATGATGATG
>DHOD01000033.1:8244-8827 GCA_002407725.1 Christensenella sp. UBA5399
CTATTTGAGTATATCTCTATTACAATACAACCTCAACAGCGGAAGAAATATTACAAAACAAGAACCAATATCAAAAACTTGATTATTTGCATACAGGAGGTGTATAATAACTGTAGAAAGTCTTCTGACCGCAAGGAGCGATCTGAGCGAGAGGATGGCAACATAACGTGAGGGGCGTCATGCCCCTGTAACCGGCGTTTGTTTGCTGTCCCTGGTGGCAGCATTTTTTATTTGAAAGGGATTAGAAGCCATGAGGTATGATGTAAAGTCCGATCTGGCAAAGGAATTTGTCAATGACGAGAAAATTGTAAACACCATTTATGACGCGCGCGTGAAAGCAAATGATGAAGCGGAAGTAAAGCGCATTATTGCGAAGGCGGGTGAGTTCAAGGGATTGACGCATGAGGAGGCGGCAGTGCTTTCCTATGTGGAGGCGCCTGCGCTCAAGGAGGAGATGTTCCGGACGGCGGCGGCAATCAAGTCGCATATTTACGGCGACAGGATCGTGATGTTTGCGCCGCTTTACCTCTCGGATTACTGTGTCAACGAGTGCCGTTATTGCGGATACCACGCGTCCTGCGAT
>DHOD01000033.1:9030-9873 GCA_002407725.1 Christensenella sp. UBA5399
TACCACGCGTCCTGCGATATGGAGCGAAAAAAACTGACACAGGAAGAGATTGTGGCGGAAGTCAAAGCGCTGGAAAAAATGGGTCATAAACGCCTTGCGCTCGAGACGGGGGAGGACCCCAAGCATAACACGATGGAATATCTGCTGGAAAGCATCCATACCATTTATTCCATCAAACTGGAGAACGGGGCGATCCGCAGGGTGAACATCAACATTGCGGCCACAACCGAGGAAAATTACAAAAAACTCAAGGACGCGGGCATTGGCACGTACATACTGTTTCAGGAGACATACCACCTGCCGACATACGAATTTATGCACGCCAAAGGCCCCAAGAGCAATTATGAGTACCACACGACGGCGCACGACAGGGCGATGCATGCGGGCATAGACGATGTGGGGCTGGGCGTGCTGTACGGGCTGTACGACTGGCATTATGACCTGGTGGGGCAGATTATGCACGCGGAACATCTGGAGGCGAAATTCGGCGTGGGGCCGCACACCATCTCCATGTTGCGCATCCGCGACGCGGGCGACGTCAAGAAGAATGATTTTGAACATGCGGTGTCGGATGACGATTATAAAAAGATTGTATCAATCATCCGCATGGCGGTGCCGTATACCGGCATGATTCTTTCGACGCGCGAGGGCGGTGCATATCGCGACAGCGTCATCGAGCTGGGCATTTCGCAGGTGAGCGCGGGCAGCGCGACCGGTGTGGGCGGTTACACCATGGGAACGCAAAAGCCCCAGTTTGAGATAGAGGACCACCGCACACCCATCGAGATGACAAAGGATCTGCTCAGGAGCGGGCATGTGCCCAGCTTCTGCACGGCGTGCTAC
>DHOD01000033.1:10032-10404 GCA_002407725.1 Christensenella sp. UBA5399
AGCTTCTGCACGGCGTGCTACCGCGCGGGGCGGACAGGCGACCGGTTTATGCAGCTTGCGAAAAACGGGCAGATTGCCAACATCTGCGGCGCCAATGCGATACTGACGCTGGCCGAATACGCGGAGGACTATGGCGACGACGAATTCAAGCAGCTTGCGGGCAAGGTGATTGCCGATAAAATCAAAGATATCCCCAACGAGACGGTGCGTGACAAAGCGCGGGCGTATTTGGAGAAAATCCATAATGGGGAGAGGGACTTTAAGTTTTAGGGAGCCCGGCGTTGCTTGCAGGTGTTCTTCAGAGGTTCATGTATTGCCACATGATGATTTGGGGGTTTCTTAGGGGCGTTGCCCCTTAAGTCGGCGAAGCCG
>DHOD01000033.1:10691-11241 GCA_002407725.1 Christensenella sp. UBA5399
GTGTGCAAAGCTGCTCCTTGACCCCAAAGGAATTCCCATAAAGGGCAAGCAGGGTATAGCATTTACTTGAATAATGAAAGCGGTTGCAGGACATGCAATATGTAAAACAGATCAGGGAAAGGGAAACGCCATGGCAGATTTAAACGATACGCCGCGTGCAAACAGGCCGCATATCGCGTTTTTTGGCAAGACAAACTCGGGGAAATCCAGCACGATCAACCGGATTGTGGGCAGCGACCTTGCGCTTGTATCCGATGTGCCGGGGACGACGACAGACCCTGTCTATAAATCGATGGAGCTGCTGCCGCTGGGGCCGGTGGTGTTTATCGATACGGCAGGGCTGGACGACACATCGGCACTGGGGCAGGCGCGGATTGCGAAAACCCGCGAAGTGATGGATAAAACGGACGTTGCCGTGATGATCGTGCGGTATGGGGACAGCGGCACTGCGTTGGAAGAGAAATATAAAAGAATTTGCATCGCGTAAAATACCGGTGATTGTCGCATATAATGTGTTTGACGGGCAGACGCCGGACGCCGCCGCCGATGG
>DHOD01000033.1:11378-16148 GCA_002407725.1 Christensenella sp. UBA5399
CCGGACGCCGCCGCCGATGGGGCGGTGCTAATCAACGCGCAGACAGGTGAAGGGATTGACGCGCTCAAAGCGCGAATTATCGCCGAGGCGGACGATTACGAGCGGCAATCCATTACAGGCGGCCTTGTCAGGGAGGGCGATGTGGTGGTGCTGGTGATGCCGCAGGATTTGCAGGCGCCCAAGGGGCGGCTGATACTGCCGCAGGTGCAGGTGATGCGCGACTTGCTGGACCAAGGATGCCGTATTGTGGCGGTCAAAACGGACGACCTTGTGCCGATGCTGCAGGAATTGAAGCATCCGCCCGCGCTGGTGATTACCGATTCGCAGGTGTTTGGCTATGTCAACGAGCACCTGGACGGGGATGTGTCGCTGACTTCCTTTTCCATGCTGATGGCAAAGTATAAAGGGGATATCGATGAACTGGTGGAAGGGGGGCGGGCGATTGCGACGCTGAAGCCGGGCGATAAGGTGCTGATTGCCGAATCGTGTACGCACCATGCGTTAAAGGGCGATATCGCGCGTCAAAAGCTGCCGCTCTGGCTGGAGGAATATGCGGGGGGAAAGCTGGATTTTGCAAACAGCGCGGGGCACGGGTTTCCGGAGGATATCAGCCAATACAAGTTGATTATCCATTGCGGCGCATGCATGGTCAACCGGCGCAACATGCTTTCCAAAATGGCAAAGGCAAAGGCGGCGGGTGTGCCCATCACCAATTTTGGCGTCGCGATCGCCTTTTTGCGGGGGATGCTGGACCGGGTCACGTGGTGATGTAAAGATCTTTTTGACAATCGGCCGTTGCTGGACAACAGCAGCGGCTTGTTTTATACTGAATACTACGCCGCAGGCGTAGAATAATGTCATGATTGCGTCAGGGCAGAAGGGCGTGGATTTGCAGTATTGCGTTTCGGATGCTGGAAAACATTGTATAAATATTGTATAAATAAGGAGGAGGGAAAAAACTTCCCCCTTTTATGTATGGAGGTAACGGATGGTAGTAATCAAAATCGAAGGATCGGGCGATATCAAGTTGAAGCTGGATGAGAAAGTGGCGCCCGAAACGGTGGCAAACTTTGAAAAGCTGGTGGAAGAGGGGTTTTACGACGGGCTGACTTTCCACAGGATCATCAAAGGATTTATGATCCAGGGCGGATGCCCCAATGGGACGGGCACCGGCGGGCCGGGGCACCACATCAAAGGCGAATTTTCGGCAAACGGGCACGACAACCCCATCAAGCACAAGCGTGGCGTGGTATCGATGGCGCGCAGCATGGATCCGGATTCGGCAGGGTCGCAGTTCTTTATTGTGCATGGCGACGCGCCCCATCTGGACGGGCAATATGCGGCGTTTGGCAAGGTGGTTGAAGGAATGGACATTGTGGACGAGATTGCCGAAGCAAAAACCGATTATAACGACAGGCCGGCATACGATATCGTGATGGAAAAAGTGTATATTGAGGCTGAGGAAAAATAAGGAGCCTGACATGGAAAATTTTGTGTATCACAACCCCACCAAGGTGTTGTTTGGCAAAGATGCGGAGGATGCGGTCGGCAGGGAGATTGTGCCGTATGCCGAGCGTGTGCTGCTGCATTACGGACAGGGCAGCGCAGAGAAATCCGGCCTGTTGGGCAGGATCAGGCGGTCGCTGGATGAAGCGGGGGTGGCGTATTACGAGCTGGGCGGCGTGATGCCGAATCCGCGGCTTTCCCTTGTGCACGAAGGGATTGATATTTGCAAAAAAAACGGGATTGGGCTGGTGCTGGCTGTGGGTGGCGGCAGCGTGATCGATTCTGCCAAGGCGATTGCAGCAGGCGCGCCCAACAGTGATAACGTGTGGGATTATTTTTCCAAGCAAAGCAAGCCCAAAGCGGTGTTGCCGGTGGCGGTGGTGCTCACGATACCGGGCTCCGGGAGCGAATCATCCCAAGCAGCGGTGCTGACCAATGAGGAAACGCAGGAAAAGCTGGATTTTGGAAATGACCGCCTGCGCCCGGTATTTTCTGTGCTCAACCCCCAGCTGACAGTGACGGTGAGCCCGTACTATACGGCAATGGGTATTGCCGATGCGATGGCGCACGTGATGGAGGCATACTTCACGGATACACCCCATGTGGATGTGACGGACAGGATGTGTGAGGGTGTGCTGAAAAGCCTGATAAAATGCGGCTATATGGTACGAGAGCAGCCGGACAATTACGAAGTGCGCGCCGAGATTATGTGGGCCAGTAAGGTGGCGATTGACGGGACGCTGGACGCTGGACGGGTGGGCGACTGGGGTTCGCACTACATCGAGCACGAGGTTTCGGCGGCGTATGATGTGGCGCATGCCGCGGGGCTGACAGCGGTGCTGCCCGCGTGGATGCGGTATGTGTACCAGCACAACAGGGATCGGTTTATCAAATTCGCAATGCGCGTGTTCAATATAGAATACGATCCGGACGATCCGGATATGACGGTGCTAAAAGGCATACAAAGCCTCAAAGATTTTTTCCGGCTTATGGGCCTGCCAGTGTCTCTGCGCGAGCTTGACATAACCGATAAAAAGGAACTGGACAAAATTGCGGAGAATGCCGAACGGCACGGCGGCGGATCGATCGGGCACTTTGTGGAACTGAAAAAGGATGATATTCGCGCAATACTGGAATTGGCGTTTTGATGAATGAATAATGGATAAGGAATCATAAATAATTAACGAAGCTTTTCGCGTAGCGAAAAGCTTCGTTTTTGGCTGTAATATTATTTTGAACTTACAGCAGTTTAACTTAATGTAGGTTATGCAAGATATGCAATCAACTGCTTGCATATGCAATTGATACCAAAAGTTCGTAACCGGCCTTTTGACAAATTGCTATAAATTAATCAATTGATTCATTGTCGGCAATCGTCTCCTGCTGTGACTGTACAAGGTATTGGTACGGGTTTAGGTAATAGCCGTCGGTAGTGATGATGGTAAAATGCAGGTGGTTGGCGGTGCTGTTGCCTGTGTTGCCGACATATCCCACGACATCGCCTTTTTGCACAATATCGCCCGCCTTCAACGTGGGCGGCTGTACCATGTGGTAATAGTGGTACTGTGTACCGTCGGCCCCGGTGACCACAATGTAGTTGCCCGTGCCTTCCCCATCGCCCGCATCATGGATGATGCCGTCCACGCAGGCGAGCAGCCCGGTGCCCTCGGCCGCATTGATATCGGTACCGGTGTGCCGCCGCGCGCCGTTGTCGCGGCTGGCATACCATGTATCGTCAAAATACCAGTTTTGCGGTTCGGCTATGGGGAACAGCAACGGCTCCAGCTCGCGCGGTTCAATGCCGTCGCGCACGTTCATATCGTGGTCGTATATGGTCGCGACGTATGCATATGTGAACAGGTTGCCGAGCGGTGTTGTGGTTTCCGTTTCCGGCAGGGAATAAAAAAGGTCGGAAGGGAGCTTGGGCGCGGTTGTGACCGATACGGAATATCCCGCGGTCACGCGGTCCACCTGTATATCAAAGTCGCACGCCTCCATCAGCGCGCGCGACATCATTTCGGGGTTGTCGGCGTATGCATAGGCCAGTGTGGCGAGCATTTGCCAGGACGGGATGGTAAACGCGGTTTTGACATTGCGTATCTCCAGGCTGATGACGTTGTTGGAAGCGGCCTTGAGCCATTCGCCGTACTGTATAGGCAGGGCGTGTGCTTTTTCGGCGTCGGCTGTTATGATTTCGTATGCCCGTGATTCTTCTGCCTTTTCATAGGTATCGGCCGGGATGTATGCCAATATATCGACCTTTGCCATCTGTGCGTAAATCTCGTCCGCCGTGGGCAGGTGGCTTTGGAAGGGCGTGGGGGTTGGTTCGGGCGTGGGTGTGGGATCGGGCGTGGGCACCGGCGGCGCTGTCACAACAGCAGGCGTATCGCTGATCACGGTTTCCTCCTGCAAAAATGCTGCGGGAGTGGATGGCTGCGCGGCGCATCCGGCAAGAATGGTTGTGCATACAAGAATCAGAATGGCTAAAGCCTGAACTGGTGTTTTGCGTTTCATATGTTTCTCCTGTTGTAATAATTGCTATTCGAATCCACGGAAAAAATGCCCGCGTGTATATGGTCCTTCATATTGGGGGATATCGCCGCCTGCCAGCGCATTGCGGTACAGCCTGGCGATTGCGCCGCATGCACCGGGTGGTTCCACTGTAAAGCATAGGCGCAAGACGTCGGCTTGTATCGCATCCAGCTTGTCGGCCATGTAGATGGGCACCGAATTGAGCAGTGCCACACGGCAGGCAGAAGGATAACGTACAAGTGGAAACTTCGCGCCTTTCCTGTCGGTCAGGTATTTGACATCTTTCTGGAGCCGGCACTTGGTTCCGTCGCATTGGCAGGGGCAGTGCGCCGAGGTCATGAGCGCCAGCCGGCCATAGACGACCGCTTCCGTTTGCATACCGTCCGGCACGGCGATATCGTTTATTTGGGCGGCGTTCAACTCGGTCGAGAGCGTGGCGCGCGTAAACCCAAGGCGGCCCAGCAGGGCCAATGATGCGCTGTTGGTCACATTGAGCGTATGGTCGGCGCATTTCGCGTTTCGCAGCCCAAGCAGCGTGCCGGTCATCACACAATTACGCTCTTTCGTTTTCTTGTTTAGTTCGGTTAACTCGTTGTCGGTGGTGATGGGGGGATAGTACGCAATCACTGTTTTATCGGGGAAATCCGCATCGGAAAAACCGATGTGCGCGGGAATGTACAGTATATCCACATACGGCGCTGCGGCGCGGGCCTGCTCCAAATTGAAAACCTG
>DHOD01000033.1:16297-16810 GCA_002407725.1 Christensenella sp. UBA5399
ATTGAAAACCTGCGCAGCCAGTAGCGGATGGCGGCGGGGGCGCTTTGCTTTTGCAATGGGCGTATATGGCGTGGCAGGCGTATGCACGGATTTCTCCAGTATGGCCTTTTCCATAGCGGCCAACGTATCGCGGCGCAGCTTGTTGAGCGCACTCAGCGGCAGGGATGCATCCGCGTCCAGCGTGATTTCCATATACGGAAAGCTAAACGACAGGTAGCCTGTCTTGCGCAGTTGTGTTTTGACAATGTCCTCTGTCAGGGGATGTTTTTTGGCTTTTTCGGCAACCGCGCCTTCCATATGGACAGTTGTCCCGTCGGGCGCAATGGCTTCCATTGCAGAAGGAGACCCCGTCCGAATGGAAATTTTGGCGTACAGCGGCGTTTTGATATTGTTTGCGGCTATATGCTGCTGCAATTCCTCGGTAAGCCGGGCGCGCATCAGCAGGTTGCATTCCCCACCCGGTTGAAATCCGGACGTGTGGTTGAGCGTGATATGTGTCTGGGAGCCGGCCTG
>DHOD01000033.1:17078-17280 GCA_002407725.1 Christensenella sp. UBA5399
GTTATGGAACCGGCGGACAGGCCGATGTGGCCGGGTTGCCGGGTGTAGAGACGCTGTGTGTCGTGGCCAAACATGCCCTCGGTGAACCGGCCCCGGTTGAACGCCAGGGCAAGCATCTCGCGGGTTTCGCTGCCGGGGGCGACGCCGTCTATTGCCCTGCGGTATGCACGCGTGACGGCGGCCACATATTCCGGCCGTTTCA
>DHOD01000032.1 GCA_002407725.1 Christensenella sp. UBA5399
CCCTGTTTTGCGCCAAAGGCGCAAGGATTGACTATACACGGCAAACCTGCCATCCGCAGGACGGCAGGACGCGGCATTTGCCGCGTCTTTAAAAACAGTCATCCGGACTGTTTTTAAAGTTGTTTAAGTATATTTCAAATTGCGGAGGACATTATGAAACTGGGCATCACGTGCGAGGGCGGCGCATACCGTACAATCTTCACCAGCGGTGTGCTGGATGTTTTTTTGGACCAGGATATTATGGCCGATTATTTTATCGGCGTATCGGCGGGTATATGCTACGGCATTTCTTACCCCTCCCGCCAAAAGGAGCGCAACCTCAAAATCCTGCAAACTTACGGCACCGACCGGCGTTACCTGTCTTTCTGGAATTTGCTCAACCCCAAAAACAAAAGTATATACGGCATACAGTTTGCTTTTTACGACGTCCCCCACAAGCACATCCTTCTCGATTATGATGCACTTGCAGACTTCAAGGGCGAGATCATCGCCGTCGTGACCAACATCGAGACAGGCAAGGCCGAATACCTGCCCGTGCCGCGGCATAAGGCCGCCATGGACTTGCTGCTTGCCACCTGCGCCATGCCTGTGCTCTTTCCCATCATCGAATACGATGGGGGGCGGTATATGGACGGCGGCATTGCCAATCCCATCCCCTATGAGCGGGCAATTGCCGATGGTTGCGATAAAAACATTGTGATTTTGACACGCGAGCGCGATTACCACAAAAGCAGCGAAAAATCGCTCGATTTTGCCGCGCGGTTCTATAAAAAATACCCACATTTCGCGGATGCGCTCAAACGCCGAAGCGAGCTGTATAACCAAAGCCGCGACCGCCTGTTCCAGTTGGAACGGGAGGGCAGGCTGGTCGTGATCTGTCCGGAAGACACGGCAGGCTTCAAGCGTACAGAAAAAGACCAAGCGAAAATACGCGCCCTCTACGACCAGGGCATTGATGTAGCGCAGCGGGAGCTGGATAAGATCAAAGAATATATTTTGCGATAGGGCAGAAACATAAAGAAGCTTTTCGCTAGTGCGAAAAGCTTCCACAATTATTACTTATTCATTACACCTTATGCACTGTTACAGCTGCGCCAACGCCGCTTCCTTGCCAAGCTCGATGGCCTTCTCGTTCATTGGGATCAGGTGTTTTTTCCTTTCCCCCATAATCTTCTCCAGGCACTTGATAATCGTCTTGTTTTCCACCACGTTTTTGCAAGCGTTGTACGCCCCCAGAATCACCATGTTTGCCGCCTTGATGCTGCCCGCGGATTCCGCAATTTTGTTTGCCGCAATATCGATCACCTTGATGTCATCCCGCGTGGGCTTGATATCCACCAAATCGGTGTTGACGATCAGGTACCCGCCCGGCTTCACGTTTTTCTCAAACTGCATCAGCGAGGCCTTGTTCATCACAATCGCGCAATCGGCATCCACCACCACAGGCGATGCCACCTCGTCGCTGGAAATCACCACATTGCAGTTGGCCGTACCGCCGCGCATCTCCGGGCCATACGACGGAAACCACGATACGTTCTTGCCTTCCTCCATGCCGGCATAGGCGAGTATCTGCCCTGCCAGCAGCACGCCTTGGCCGCCGAAACCGGCTACAATAATCTGTTCTGTCATACCGCGTCGCCCTCCTTTGCCGCCCCCAGGTCTTTTGTCACACCCAGCGGGTATTGGGGAATCATATTTTCCTTCAACCAGCCCATCGACTCCACAGGCGATAACCCCCAGTTTGTCGGGCATGTGGAAAGCACTTCCACCAGCGAGAACCCCCTGCCCTCCATCTGATACTGAAACGCTTTTTTGATCGCTTTTTTTGTCTTGATGATATTGGGCACGTCATGGGACGATGTACGCTCCACATAATATGCACCATTGATGGTCGCAAGCATTTCCGCCACGTTGACCGGCCTGCCCTGCGTCTCCTCGTTGCGGCCCAACGGCGACGTTGTCGTCACCTGCCCCACCAGCGTCGTGGGTGCCATCTGGCCACCCGTCATGCCGTAAATCGCATTGTTGATAAAGATCGTCGTAATCTTCTCGCTACGCGCGGCGGCATGCACGATCTCCGCCATACCGATGGAAGCAAGGTCGCCGTCGCCCTGGTACGTGAACACCAGGCTTTCGGGGCTCACCCGCTTGATGCCGGTCGCCACTGCGGGCGCTCGCCCGTGCGCGGCCTCCATCATGTCGCAGTTAAAATAATTGTACGCAAACACAGCGCAACCCACCGGCGCAACACCGATCGTCTTGTCCTGCATACCCAGCTCTTCTATACACTCCGCCACCAACCTGTGGACAATACCATGTGTGCAACCGGGACAATAGTGGAAGGGGACGTCTGTCAGCATTTTCGTTTTCTCAAATACTTTTGCCATGTTATTTCCCCTCCTTCATTTTAACCAGTTCCGCCACAATGTCATCCGGCGCGGGGATGATTCCGCCCGTGGTGCCATAAAACGCCACCGGCACACGGCCTTCCGACGCCAGGCGTACATCCTCCAGCATCTGGCCCTGGTTCATCTCCACAACCAGCATGCCTTTGACCTGCCGGGATATTTTGTCAACCGCATCAGCCGGGAACGGCCAAAGCGTGATTGGGCGAACCAGCCCCACCTTGATCCCCTGCTCGCGCGCTTTGAGCACCGCGTTTTTCGCAATACGCGCAATGGTGCCAAACGCCACGATCACATAATCGGCATCGTCCGTCATAAAGTTTTGCACGCGGACTTCGTTTTTCTCGATTTCGTCATATTTGGCCTTCAGCTTTTTATTGACCTCGCTCATCACATCCGCTTCAATATAAAGCGAATTGACGATTGCGCGGTCGCGGCTCTTGCCGTCCCAGCCTGTTGCCGCCCAGTCTTTTTCCGGCAGCTCCACCGCGGGCCTCTCCTGAAACTCAACCGGCTCCATCATCTGGCCAATCATACCGTCTCCCAGCACCATCACGGGGATGCGGTACTTGTCCGCCAGGTCAAAACCATCCATCACCAGGTCTGCAGCCTCCTGCACACTGGCCGGGGCCAGCACAATCAGGCGGTAATCGCCATGTCCGCCGCCCCTTGTCGCCTGAAAGTAATCGCCCTGCGAGGGCAGTATCCCCCCCAGTCCGGGCCCTGAACGTACGATGTTCACAATCACGCAAGGCAGCTCGGCACAGGCAATATAGCTGATGCCCTCCTGCTTGAGGCTGATGCCCGGCGACGACGACGACGTCATCACGCGCGCACCGGCGCCCGCCGCACCATACACCATGTTGATGGCCGCCACTTCACTCTCCGCCTGGACAAATGCTCCGCCAATCTGCGGCATACGCCGCGACATATACTCGGGAATCTGGTTTTGCGGCGTGATCGGATAACCGAAAAAGGCCTTGCAGCCCGCTTTGACCGCCGCCTCGGCGATCGCCTCGTTCCCTTTCATCAATTCTTTTGCCATATTATTTAATCCTCGTCAAAAATTATTTTTCAATCTCAATTGCCACATCGGGGCAAATTCTTGCACATGCCGCACAGGCTATACAAGCATCTTGGTCTGTGATGCCTGCCGGATGGTAACCCTTTGCGTTCAGTTTCCCTTTGTTGATTTCCAAAATCTTTTTTGGACAGGCGCTCGTACACAGGCCGCAGCCCTTGCATGTGTCTTCAAAAATCGTCACCTTTGCCATTTACGTATCACCTTCTTCTCATAATCTATACATATCCATATATAAGCATACCATAACAGAATAGCATTTTGACGCGTGACAGTCAAGGCAAAACCCTCATTGTCATCGCTTTTTTACACATATTTCATAATAGTTCCCATAAGATAAAGCGTGTTTTTATTGGAACTTTGCAGTTCAAAAAGCCGCAATCTTTTTCCTCAAAGAAATGACCCAATGGGGATCGAAAGGGGCAAAGCCCCTTCGCGGTTTGAAGGGGTAATAGGGGATTGTTAAGGGGGCAATAGGGGGAGATTCCGAATCCCCCTTGCCCCCTTAACGCTAGAGTTCTTTTAATTTAGTCGTATAACAATCGCAACAATACAGAGTAAAAAAGCGTTTACCCGGCATATAAGGTTGGCATTCCTTTGCATTACCCCAAAACCGCATAAATCATCTGCGAAAAACGGTCCCTGTCCACCGTTTTGGAAAGATGTATGTTGGGCACAAGCCCCAGCCTGCCGTTTATATCGGACACCGTCTCCCCCCGGGTCAGGCTGTCAATGCTGACGTCTATATGTACCTGCTCAAATTCTACCAGTGTTTGATCCATCAACCATCCTATACACAGCGCATCGTGCACCGGGCACCCCTTGATTCCAGGGTCGCTTTCCTGGTACCGGGCCCAATAATGGTCCAACAGGCCCCCGGCCATCCGGCCCGTCTTCGATCCGCTTTTCTTAAGCTTGGCAATCTCTTCCCCATATACCAGCGCCTGCATTGTGACGTCCAACGCAACCAGCCATGTGTCGCATCCGCTTTCCAATACGATTTTCGCGGCCTCCGGGTCGCAATAACAGTTGAACTCCGCCGCCGATGTGACGTTGCCGGGCGCCCTGACCGCGCCGCCCATGATCACCAGTTTGTCAATCTTGTCCTTGATATCCGGTGCAATGCTGAAGGCCATCGCAATGTTGGTCAGCGGGCCGATCGCCACAACCGTCACCTGCTCTTCCGCATTTCGCAGCGTATTGACAATAAAATCGACGGCATGGCCCTCCCGCGCCTTCGCCGTAGCGGCAGGCAGGTCATAGCCGCCCAAACCGCGCTTGCCATGTATTTGGGGCGCGTAATACGGCTCTCGCATCAAAGGCTTGCCGCACCCCGCATAAACGGGAACATACGCCGCGTCCGCATAGTCAAGCACATCAAGCGCGTTGCGCGTCGCATCGTCCAGCCGACAGTTGCCCGCAACCGTCGTCACGCCCAGCAGGTTGAGTTCCTCCGATTTTGCAGCCATCAACAATGCAATCGCATCGTCGTGCCCCGGGTCGCAATCTATCAATATATTTTTCATGCCATACGCCCTCCCTATCAAAATATATTATTCACCAATTAAAAACACTATGTGTTTTTTCATCAGACTGTCAAAGAAGAGATATATTTCCAAAACATATGCAAGATCAAGAAGATCACTTGCATAACTAACGGGTATTTCTTTTGGGTCAAGGAGCAGCTTTGCACACATTCGCCATGGGCTCGCTTCGCCTGTGGCTGGCTCACCTCATGCTCACAGCGTCCGGCGGATTGTATTGATTTCGCCTGCGGCGACTTAAGGGGCAAGCCCCTTAAGGAACCCTTAATACCAATCTTGCCTAAGAGGAATACCATAGCAAAGGAGTTCCAAGAACCATGGGTTCTTGGCCCCCGGAGGCAATACACTCATCACGTAGTGATACATTGACCCCAGAGGATAACCCTTGAGTTTTGAAAGAACTACCCTCAATATTTCATTCGAAGTCGCATAATTTAGGTTTTTCGACAAGCAAAAGCGGCTACAGTTGTAGCCGCTTTTGGTTTGCCTTTTATTGCGCCATCTTGATGATATTCACGATATCCTCGTGCGACAGCTTCTTGTACCAGCCGATGGTTCCTACATCGTTGTTGACGCGGACGCGCTTGGCCATTTTCCACATCACATCTTCGGGAATCTCGTCGGGCATCGTTTCGTTCTCGCACAGGTGGGTTTTAAGCCCCATGCTCTGGAAGAAGCTCTCCAGCCTGTCGATGCCGTCGTTGATCACCACTTCGGGATGCTCGGGATCGTCGTTGCAGCCCATTACGCGGGTCGCAAACTTCAGGAATATGGACATATCCTCTTTGTATACATAGCGCATCCACGCGGGGATAACCGCCGCAAGGCCCGCGCCGTGCGTCAGGTCGTATTCGCCCGATATCTCGTGCTCGATAAAGTGCATGCCCCAGTCGTCCTGCCTGCCCATGCCGGTAAGGCCGTTGTGAGAGAACGAACCCGCCACCATAATGCTTGCGCGTGCGTCGTAATCCTGGGGATTATCCATCAGCACCCGCGCGCAGCTCAGGCAGGTTTTGAATATCGCTTCGCAAAGCCTGTCGGTCAGCTCGTTGCCCTTGTCCTTTGTAAAGTAACGCTCGAACGAGTGGGACATGATGTCCACAATGCCATAGGCTGTCTGCGTCTTGGGCAGTGACATGGTCACTTCAGGGTTCTCGATGACAAACTTCGCGCGGTTGATGTCATTATCGCAGAAACGCTTCAGGTTTTCTTCTTCCTTGTTGACAACCGAGCTGTTGGATGTTTCGCTGCCGGAGGCGGGAATTGTCAGTATAACGCCGATCGGTGTGCTCTTTTGGGGCACGGCCTTCCAAACGCCGTTGCTATCGGCATCATAGAAATCCCACACATCGCCGTCGTACGGGATACCCATTGCGATGCCCTTGGTGGAATCGATGACGCTGCCGCCGCCGACTGCCAGCATAAAATCTACGCCTTCCTTGCGTGCAAGCTCAATGCCTTCATATATCTTGGAAAGGCGCGGGTTGGGCACAACGCCGCCCAGCTCTACAACGCCGAGTCCGGCATCCTTCAGATACCCGATGATTTTGTCGATAAAACCGCTCTCTTTGAGGTATGCGCTGTCATGATGCACCATGACCTTTGTTCCGCCGTACTCCTTGACCCATTTGCCAACCTGCTTTTCGGCCTCTTTGCCTACAATCAGCCGGGAAGGCGCCAAATACGTAAAATCTCTCATTTTCATCCTCCGTTTATATTTAATTAAAAGTCGTTGATTATCTGCCTACAAAGTATAGGTGCATGATAGCACACCATAAAACGAAATTCAATTCATGAATTAAAATAAACCCAGGGGCAAAAGCCCCTGAGTTTTTCCGTTGTATAATTATTCTACGTCGCCGTTGGGCAGGAACAGTATCTTGTTGAAGAAGAATCCGCCCTTGTCGATTTTTTTGAATATGCCGGGTGCGTCGTCCAGCGGCAGCTTGTGGCTAATCATCGGGCCCGCGGTGATTTTACCTTCCTTAAACAGCTCCAGGCCGTCGAACCAGTCGGGGCCGGGCCATGGGTCGGTAAACGAGTTCCACGAACCGATCACGGAAATCTGGCCGCGCATGATGTTATCCACCTGCTTCTCCTCAAGGTCAAGCCCCTTGTGCGAGATGCCCAGCAGCACGACGCGAGCCATTTTGCCTGCGCAGTCGATCGCTTTTTTCTGCGCGAGGGGCGCGCCGGTAAAGTCGATGACGACATCGGCCATCTGGCCGTTTGTCTCTTTTTTGATTATCTCGTACGGGTCTTCCTTGGATGCATCGATCACGATGTCAGCGCCGCATTCTTTGGCAACCTTGATTTTTTCTTCGCCCATATCAACCGCAAACACCTTGCTGGCGCCGCGCGCTTTGGCGATCTGGATGGCGAAAAGGCCGATTGGGCCCGCGCCGTAAGCAAGGAATATTTCGCCGGGCTTCAGCTTTGCCTGCGCAAGGCCGTGCAGCGCGTTCCCGCAGGGGTCGGTTGTTGCAGCGTCCAGATAACCGACGTTGTCCGGCACCTGCAGCATGTTGCTCTCGGGCACGGCGACAAACTCCGCCATAGCGCCGTCCCTGCGTGATCCGAAATAATCGTAATCCTCGCAGAGGGAATAGATGCCCTCTTTACACCATTTGCACTGGTTGCAGGGGATCAGCGGCGGAACAGTGACCCTGTCGCCCACTTTGAATTTCTTTACATCTTTGCCCACTTCCACGATCTGGCCGGAAAATTCGTGGCCCAACGTGATGGGGGAAATATACGCGCCGTATTTGTTTGCGCGGGGAATGTCGGAGCCGCAAACGCCAACCGCCATTACCTTCACAAGCGCTTCATCGTCCTTGGGCTGGGGGACGGGAACGTCCTCTACCCTGAGATCACCGGGTTTGTACATCCTGACTGCTTTCATAAAAAACACCTTCCTCGTTTCTTTTTCTTTCATATATTCTCAGAAAAACGATAGACGTTTTCCCAATATACCGTTTTGGCGGATGCCTGCGGCTGCCACCGCAAACGGCGCCATGCGCCACACCTGCCGCTTTGTCAGCCTGCCATGCGCTGCGCCCCGTTCCAGGCACAGCCGCAAAAAACCTGCCGTCCTTTTGCTACTGCGCCGCTCCTGCATTTCCACGTCGTAACGCGAAACGACACAGTACATTATTTTTTTGGCAGAATCAGCTCCACATCGTCATGGGGACTGGGGATCACATGCACGCCGTACAGGTCGCCTACGCGTTTTGCCGCTGCAGCGCCCGCATCCACAGCCGATTTCACGGCGGCAACATCGCCCCGTACCATCACTGTCACCAGGCCCGATCCAATCTGCTCTTTGCCAATCAGCTTGACGTCGGCCGCTTTGACCATTGCGTCCGCAGCCTCTATCGAGCCGATCAGGCCCTTTGTCTCTACCATTCCAAGTGCAAGTTTCATTCTCTTTCTCCTTTAACCGTCTGATATGTGCTATTTTCGTCTTATTTTGTAAATACGCGGGCACCTTTGATGTCGATGTTATCGATCACGCCCACAATGGTCTGGTCCACCGGCTTCATGTCGGTGCGCTTTGTTTGCCGCGCCGGGCTGCCGCCTGTGACAAGCACAACCTCGCCTTCGCCCGCGCCCACAACGTCCACCGCCACGACCATCGGGCCGGTCTCCTCAAATGTACGGAGGTCAATCGGCTTGATGACCAGCAGTTTAAAGTTATTCAGTTGTTCCGCCTTTTCCGTGCTGACGACGTTTCCCTTGACCCTTGCAACTTGCATATTTTCACCTTCCGAGGCTGCCTTCCATTTGCGCAAATACCGCCAGTGGAATACAGCTTAATATTTCAGCCTTTGCAACTTTTTTCCGCTCTATTATTATACTATAAACACTATGCAAAATAAAGCGGAAAAATATATACAGGGCGGCAATGGGTTTTTTTCCTCCGCAGGGCTTGAAATTTTTTTCTTACATTGGGATTTTTTTAACAAACTTGCCACGATTCTTATACCCGCGCACTTTTGTTATATTGTCATCCCCGCGGGGCGGATGCTATAATTTCATTATAGTATTCACCAATTTTTTGGGGGTTGGGTGCGTAGGATGCAGAAAACAGATTTTGGAAAAAAGACGCTGTTGCCGCTTGTGTGCGGCTGCCTTTTTGTTTTTGGCTTTGTGACTGGCGGCGTGCAGCTGGTGCTGGCTGATATTGCGGGCGAATTTAAGATGCAGTACACGGCCATGGGGTCCATTGTGACAATGTATTTCATTGCCACGCTTTGCATGCCTATTTTGTTTGGGCATATAGGCGATAAATTCGGCAAAAAAAAGGTGCTGGCGCTGGCGTTTGTGTTCTTCCTTTCCGGTTGCCTGCTGGCAATGTTTGCGCAAAACGCGGCCGGGCTGTATATCGGCATGTTTGTGATGGGCGCGGGCGTCAGCGTGGGCGAGTGCATGGGTACGGCGGCGCTCTCCGACAGCCATCCTGAACGATCGGAAAAAAACCTGAACCTCTCGCAGTCCTTTTTTAGCGGGGGATCGGTGGTCAGCCCGTTTATCATCATGGCGCTGATGGGCGCTGGTTTCAGCTGGCGGATTGTGTACATATCTTCCGCCGTCATTTTCCTCTTCTTTATTCCCCTTCTGAAAATGTCTGCGTTTCCTGTCCGGCCGCCGGAGGGCGGGCACACGCTGGAGCGGCAGTCGGTGTTCAGCTTGTTGAAATCCAAGATATTGATCGTACTGGTCATTTGCCTGATGATCTATGTGGGGATAGAATCGGGTGTTGCATATTTTGCGGATTCCTTCTTTACCGTCGAGCTTGGGCAGCAAGCGTTTAGCGCGGCGGCCATATCGCTTTACTGGCTTGCCGTAACGTTGTCGCGCATACTGTTTGGGGTTATCAATGTCAACGCGCAAAAAGTGCTGGCAGCGTCGTTTGGGCTGGCCGCGGTTGTGTTGGTGTTCCTGGCAATCAGCACCAACGCGCCTTTGGCGCTTGCGCTTTGCATTGTGGTGGGCTTTTTGTACGGCCCTATATGGCCCATGCTGGTGGCCCAGGCCGCCAAGCGGTTTACCGCCAGCTCGGGTACTGTCACCAGTATTATGATGATTGGCGGCGGCGCGGGCGGCGCGCTGGTGCCCGTGTTGATGGGGTTGGTTGCGGACAATGCCGATTTGCGCTGGTCGATGGGCCTGTTGGTGGTGCTGGCGGTTGTCGCATTCTTCTGCTGTATGCTGGTTTTTCGAAAAAAGCAGACTGCTGCAACGGCATAGTTTCCAGCTGGCGGACCGTATTCGTATATGTATATTCAAAAGGGCAGACGCGGTCAAGCGCTCCTGCCTTTTTTATACTATGCTGTTCATATGTTCATAACCCCAAATGAAGCGGAGGTACACACGATGCATGCATGGGAAGCCATTCAAAAAACATTGGATTACATGGAAGAGAACATCGGAAACGAAATTACCATAGAGCAACTTTCTAAAATCGCGGCGCTCTCACCATTCTACTACCAACGGTTGTTTTCGCGCCTTGTCAAAAAACCTGTGCGGGAATATATCAAGCTGCGCCGGCTGGCCCATGCCAGCGAGATGTTGCAGGATGGGCGTACTCGCATATTGGACATTGCGCTGGACTGTGGCTTTGGCAGCCATGAAACGTTTACGCGGGCGTTTAAAAACGCGTACGGTATGACGCCGGAGCAGTACCGTGCCCAGCCCGTGCTGCTCAACCAGTTTGACAAGCCGGACCTGCTGCTGGATTATACAATGATTGACGAGGGTGTTCCGTTGATCAGCGACGGGCTGGTGCTGGAGCTGAACCGAAAAACGCTGGCACAGCCCATATCATTTTTGGGGGTGACGGGTTTTGTGCCCATTGAAGGGCAAATACCGCTGGGGGAGGCGACCGGCGTGGATGTGCCCGGAGAGGTTTGGGAACGGTTCCACCGTGAAAAGCACATGATCCCCCGTATCAAGGGTGGGCGCGAGGCGGGAGTCGCGTACTTTGATGATGCGCCGGCGGGGTACTTTACGTATTTTGCCGGGGCCGAGGTTGCCCCCGGTGCGCACGACGACAGGTTCACGGCATGGCAGCTCCCTGCAAGGGAGTATATCGTCTGCGGGTTTGAGGCGGAAAATTTTGAGCAGCTTGTCACGGTTGCCATCAACAAGGCGGTCAAGTACAGCGGACGCTGGCTGGAGCAACACCACCTGACAATGGACGAATATTCGCCCGAGGTGTATTATGACAGCACACCGGAAAGCACATATATGGAACTATGGCTGCCTGCCCGAACAATCTAATACTATTCTCCAATAAAAACGTAGACGTTTTTATTCCGCGCCTTTAGCGCGGGGTTCATTACGCTTTTTGGCGTAATGAACCGGATAAGCCGTTCAATGCTAAATCCTGCAAAACGGCATATCGTTTTGCATCCGCATTTCATGCGGGAATAGAAA
>DHOD01000034.1:0-3162 GCA_002407725.1 Christensenella sp. UBA5399
GAGCCGCTTGTTCAGGCAGGGGCCGGAATTCAGATCGATCATAAAGTGGAAAAAATTAAACCACTTGCCATCCTTCTCCCGTTTCAGATATTCGCGCGCAAGCATGTCGTACTCGTGTTTGATCTGCGTCAGGTCCTCTGTCCGTATGGCATACTCCTTGCCTGTCACCACCGGCTCCAGCGATATCTGGTCAAACCCTTCGTCGGCAATCGACAGCACATCGTTGGAGAAGTCCAGGTTGTCGTGTGTATAGGTGCCGCGGATATAATACTCGCCGCCATTGCGCCCATCCACAATTTTATGGGCATTTTTCAACACGCGGTCATATGTTTCCCCGCCCGCCGCGTTTTTGCGCATCGCGTCGTGTACCGCCTTCCTGCCATCCATGCTGATCACGATGTTCTTCATTTCCCTGTTCAGAAAATCCGCCATTTCATCCGTTACATGATACGCGTTGGTGGTCAGCGTAAAGCGCATGTTTTTCCCATGCTGCTTCTCAAGTGCACGGCCGTATTCCACCGTTTGTCTGACCACGTCAAAATTCATCAACGGCTCGCCGCCAAAAAAATCCACTTCCAGGTTTTTGCGGTTCCCTGCATTGGCAACCAGGAAATCCAACGCCTTTTTCGCCGTTTCCGCGCTCATCAGCGTGCGTTGCTGATGATATTCCCCCGTGCCCGCAAAGCAATACGCGCAACGCAGGTTGCAGTCCTGCGCGACCAACAGGCACAATGCCTTGATGACAGGCGTGTTAAATGCGAATTTCTCTATATCCTTTGGCGGTTCGGAATACAATACGCCCTGCGCAACCAGTTCGTCGATCTCCTGCAGTATCCCCTCCGCCTCGCCGCCCAGGTCGTCAATAATCTGCGCGTTTGTCTTGCCGGCGTTCTTGAACGTCAACACACGCATTGCCTCGCGGTCTATGGCATGTACCGACCCGGATTCCACATCCAGCGCCGCATATCTGCCGTTAAACTCAATTAAATGTACCATCTATTTCTAATCCTCTAATCTCTTCAGATACAGGCGCGCACAGCCCGGCAAAGACACACCCGTATGTTTTACATAAAAAAGGGGCGGCAAAACAACTGCCGCACCCCAGAACCATCTTTTTTCGAACTGTTATTTATCTTTTTTCTCGCACTTTTGATTCGCCAGTGTGCACGAAGTCTTGCACGCCGACTGGCAGGATGTCTGGCACTCGCCGCAACCACCCGTAACCATTGTATTTTTCAGATTGTTCTTTGTAAGCGTTTTAATATGTTTCATTGCAAAACATGATCCTTTCAAACAACTTATTTTGTGTTCACTTCCGCGCCGTCTTCAAAGCTCTCTACCGAGGCTATCGCGCTTTTTGAAATCACAAGCTTTGATTTGTCCGGACCGCACTCAAATGTTACAAGGTCCTCTTTGATGGAAATAATTTTACCATAAAAGCCGCCGATTGTCTTGATATGATCGCCAACCTGGATTTTATCCATCATTTCCTTGAACTTTTTTTCTCTTCTCTTGTTGGGTACCACGACCGTCACGATCATGATAACAACCAGCAATATCAGGAATATCCAGGTAAAACTGCTACCCATACCGCCTTCCGCGCCTGATGCCGCTGTCGAACCCGCGCAACTCATTTCTGGCATATTACTACATACCCTCCCGTAAGGTTTTTTTGGCCTAACATCTTCTATATAATATCTTCAACGGCCCAAATAGTCAACATATTTATTGCCGCGCTATTCCTCGTACGCCGCGTCGAATTCTTTTCTAAATGCTGCAAATGTGCCTTCCAGGATATTCTGCCGAATCTCCTCCATCAAGCGGATTGTCGTGCGCACATTGTGTATGGAAAGCAGCACCGACCCCAGTATCTCGTTTGTTTTGACAAGGTGGCGAATGTACGCCCGCGTATGGTTTTTGCAGGCATAGCAATCGCAGTCCTCCTCGATCGGGCGAAAATCGCGCGCATATTCCTGGTTGCGGACCACCAGCTTGCCGGTGCGCGTAAGCGCCGTCCCATTGCGCGCCACCCGTGTCTGCAGCACGCAGTCAAACATATCCACACCGCGCGCCACCCCCTCGACCAGCGCATCCATGCTGCCCACGCCCATCAGGTACCGCGGCTTAGTTTGCGGCAACCGCGGCACTGCCGCCTCCAGCATTTCATACATCATGTGCTTGGGTTCGCCCACCGAGAGCCCGCCAATTGCGTTTCCTTCAAAATCCATACCCGCAATTGCCTGCGCACTGGCCTTCCTGAGTTCGGGGTACATCCCTCCCTGCACAATACCAAACAAGGCCTGGTCGTCCCTTTCCTTCATGTCACGCGCGCGCTGCGCCCAACGGTGCGTCATTTCCATAGAATTTTTTGTGTATTCAAAATCGGCGGGATACGGCGTGCACTCGTCGAGCACCATCATGATGTCCGACCCAAGCGCCTCCTGTATCTCCACAACGTTTTCTGGCGTGAACAGATGCTTGCTGCCGTCCAGATGCGAGCGGAACACAGCGCCTTCCTCCGATATATCCCGCAGCTTTGACAGACTGAACACCTGGAACCCGCCGCTGTCCGTCAGTATCGGCCCATTCCAGTTCATGAACTTGTGCAGCCCGCCCGCCTCGCGGATCAGCTCGTGACCGGGGCGCAGGTACAGGTGATATGTATTGGCCAGTATGATTTGCGCGGCGGCATCCTTCACCTGGTCCGCCGTCATGGCCTTGACGGTGGCTTGTGTGCCTACGGGCATAAACACCGGCGTTTTTATATCGCCGTGCGGCGTGCTGAAAACGCCCGCCCGGGCTTCTCCATCCTGTTTTTCCAGTGTGTATTCGAACATATGTTTCCTTTCGGGTGTTGTTTTTTACTTTATTTTAAAAATAACTCAAAGGTATTTCTTTGAGGTCAATGTGCCGCTCTGCACACATTCGTTATGCCCCAGGGCACCTTCTCTCCCACCTCCGGTGGGATTCACCTTGTGGGTTCGCTGTGCCTGTAGCTGGCTCACCTTATACTCACAGCGTCCGGCGGATTTTATTGGTTTCGGCTTCGCCGATTTAAGGGGCAAACCCCTTAAAAAACCTCAATTCACTAATCCGGTTTAAAGAGGACGCCTTAATAAGGGGGTTCTTAGAACCATAGGTTCTAAGTCGGCGAAGCCGAAA
>DHOD01000034.1:3322-3451 GCA_002407725.1 Christensenella sp. UBA5399
GGTTCTAAGTCGGCGAAGCCGAAATATTTAAATTGCGCCGCAGGCTCCTCGACCCAAGAGGAATGCCTATAAGTCACACAGAATACTGCCATTATTCATCAAACAATCAGCATCGCGTCGCCAAAACTG
>DHOD01000034.1:3597-4304 GCA_002407725.1 Christensenella sp. UBA5399
CAGCATCGCGTCGCCAAAACTGAAGAACCTGTATTTTTTAGTCACCGCGTCGTTGTACAACCTTAACGTTTCCTCCCTGCCCGCAAACGCACTCACCAGCATCAGCAGTGTAGATTTCGGCAAATGAAAGTTGGTCAGTATCGCGTCTACAACCTTGAATGTATACCCCGGATAAATAAAAATATCCGTCTCCCCGCTTCCTGCCGTCACCATACCGTCTCGACCTGCTGCGCTTTCCAACGCGCGCACACTTGTCGTTCCCACGGCAATCACCCGCCGCCCCTCCGCTTTCGCGCAATTGATCGTATCGGCGGCAGCTTCGGTGATTTCATAATATTCCGCATGCATGATGTGTTTCTCGATGTCGTCTTCCTTGACCGGCCGAAACGTTCCCAGCCCCACATGCAGCAGCACGCGCACGATCGTCGCGCCCTTCTGCTCCAGCCTGCCGAGCAGCTCCGGCGTAAAGTGCAGGCCTGCAGTGGGCGCTGCCGCGCTGCCCTCCTGCCTTGCATACACCGTTTGGTATTTTTCTTTTTGATCCTGTCCGCCGGCAATATAAGGGGGCAGGGGTGTATGCCCATAACGGTCGAGCAATTGATAAAAATTGCCCGTATATTCAAATGCAACCTCACAGACGCCATCTTCCTTTTTCCGGACAAGCTGTGCGCGCAGCCCTTCCGCAAAATCCACATACTGACCCGGCC
>DHOD01000034.1:4491-4666 GCA_002407725.1 Christensenella sp. UBA5399
CAAAATCCACATACTGACCCGGCCTAAGCCGCTTGCCCGGCTTCATGATTACATCCCAGTGCGTGCCGTCAAGCTGCTTGAGCAGCAGAAATTCAAACCGTGCGCTCCCCCCGCGTTTCACACCGTACAGGCGTGCGGGGATCACCTTTGTCTCGTTGAGCGCCAGTACATCACC
>DHOD01000141.1:0-3296 GCA_002407725.1 Christensenella sp. UBA5399
GTCCGCCACCTTCTCGCCGTTGACGGATACGCCGCCGCCCGCAATCAACCGCCGCGCGTCCCCACGCGATTTGGCCAGACCGCACAGTATCAGCATATCAATGACCTGCGGTCCTTCCGCAAGCTGCGCTGCGTCAATCTCTGTCGTGGGCATATCGCTGTCGTCGCCGCCACCCTCAAACAACGCTTCCGCCGCTTTTTGGGCTCTGGCCGCTTCCTGTTCGCCGTGCACCTGCCGCGTCACTTCGTATGCCAGCACTTTTTTGGCTTCGTTGATCGCGCTATCCTGCAACGCACCCAGCCTGTTCACCTCGTCCATCGGCAAAAATGTCAGCAGCGCCAGACAGTTTTTGACGTCCGCGTCGTCCACATTACGCCAGTACTGGTAAAAGTCATAGGGCGATGTTTTGTTCGCGTCCAGCCACAGCGCGCCGCCCACCGTCTTCCCCATTTTTTCGCCGTCGCTTTTCAGCAGCAGCGTCATGGTCATACCATAGGCTTCCTTCTGTTCCTTACGGCGGATCCCCCCCCCCCCCGCCAGTATATTGGACCATTGGTCGTCGCCGCCCATCTGCAACTTGCAGCCGTATTCCCTGTTTAACACAAGGAAGTCGTACGCCTGCATCAGCATGTAGCTGAATTCAAAAAACGTGAGCCCCGTCTCCATCCGGCGTTTGTACGCCTCCGCCGTCAGCATGCGGTTGACCGAGAAGTGCGCGCCCACTTCGCGCATAAAATCGATATAATTAAGGTTCAGCAGCCAATCGGCATTGTCCACCATCAGCGCTTTGCCCTCCGAAAAATCGAGGAACTTGCTGATTTGCCTGCGGAAGCAATCCGCATTGTGCTGGATATCCTCGCGCGTCATTACTTTGCGCATGTCCGTCTTGCCGCTGGGATCGCCAATCATGGTGGTGCCACCGCCAATCAGCACAATGGGGCGGTGCCCCGCGCGCTGCATATGTGCCATCACCATCAGCATTACAAAATGCCCTACGTGCAGGCTGTCCGCTGTCGCGTCATACCCCACATAAAACGTCACCTGTTCCTTTTCCAGCATCTCGCGCAGGCCTTCGTGCGTCACCTGCTTTATATATCCCCTCTCCTTGAGGGTGTCGAATACGTTTGTGTTTTCCATGGCTGTTACCTTATCCTTCTCTTTTCCCTTTTTGGGCTCCGTGTGCTGCTTGTTGCGGCTTAGCGGCGTACAGGAGGCGGGCTCTGTGTTTGCTCCTCCTCTTTTCAGTTCGCCGGATGTCCGAGCGGCATTCTATCTTTGCGCTTTGAGATGTACGGCACGCCCGCGCTGCCTTGACAGGCAACACCAAGGAGCCTTCCCCGTTCACCCGCGCACCGCGTGGGTGAACGCCCCTGCGGCGAGCAGATATCGCTTTTCATCAAGCATAGCGCTAATCGTATTCTCTGATAATCCGTCCCAGCCTCTCGATTCCCGTCTCGATATCCGCAACCGCCGGCATCGAGAAATTGAGCCGCAGCGTGTTCTCGTGCCCTCCATCCGCAAAGAACGGGCTGCCCGGCACAAACGCCACCTTCTGCCGCACGCTCTCCTCAAACAGTTTTCGCGAATCCATGCCCTGCGGCAGCGTCACCCATATAAACAGGCCGCCTTGCGGATGCGTCCGCATGACCTCCGCCGGAAAGTATTTGTCGGCGGCGCGCATCATCCTGTCGCGCTTTTCTTTATATTTGACGCACAGCCCCTGCACATGTTCCATATATTGGCCGCTTTGGAGAAACGCCAGCACCATGCTCTGGTTAAGCACGGATGTGCAAACGTCCTGCCCCTGCTTAAGCAGGTTAAACTTTGCAATAACGTCCTTATGCGCAATCGCGTACCCCACGCGCAGCCCGGGCGAAATCGTCTTGGAATAGCTGTTCAGCCGGCACACAATGCCCTGGTCGTCGTAAGATTTCACGCTCCTGACCGGCTGGCCCTCGTAGCGCAGCAGTGCATACGGGTCGTCCTCCAGTATCATCACGCCATGCCGGCAGCACAGGTCATAAACCGCCTTGCGTTTTTCCTCCGTCGCCGTAATGCCGGATGGATTCTGGAATGTGGGAATCATATAGAAAAACTTTGGATTGTGCTTTTTAATGACGTCTTCCAGTTGGGCAATGTCCGGACCGTCATCCTGCATATCAACCGTTTTTACATCTGCACGCGCCAGCTTGAATGTTTGCAGCGCGCCCAGAAACGTGGGCGATTCCACAACGATCGTATCGCCTTCATTCAGCATGGAACGCGCAAACAACTCGATCCCCTGTGTAGAACCGCTAATGATAATAATATCATCATAATCCTGCATGATCCCGGCATTTTCCTGCTTTAAATACGAGATAAACTTGCCAATGCCGGGCGTCGCGCCGTATTGCAACACATGCGCGCCGTTTTTCCGGATCAGCTCACTGCTGATTCCCGCCAGCTCCTCGCTTGGGAAAGCATCCGGCGCGGGGTTCCCCCCCGCAAACGATATGATTTCCGGGTCGCTCAAAAGCGAGAATATTTTTCTGATTTCACTGCCGGTCACCCCTTCAAACCGGTCTGCGAACTGCTGCATAGTCTGTCAATCCTTCCTGCCTTCAGTCTGCTGAAAACAGCCTCGTTGTCATAAGGCTCCAATCAGTCCATAATATTATAGTATTTTTATAGGGTAAATACAAGGAAAATGCTTTCTGCCGCCTTGCCGCGCGCTTTTCCCTACATGATGTTGCACCATCCATGTTCACCTACACAACATATGGGCATACCCTGGCAATATTTCTCTGATACTGCGCATTTCAGATAAAAAACACCGCAATGCAAAAACACGCGGTGTGTGGTTTGTTGTATTCTATTTCCCCATCCATAATTCATCGGGCGCACGGTTCTCAAACATCACATTTTCAAACCGGAAGCTGCCGCCCTCGCCCACGGGCGACTGCGCAACCAGCCCGACCTTCAGGGGCTTATCCGTGAATGTAAAGTGCCGTACAATCACCCAATTTTCCCCATCATTTGAATGATAGAACATAACGGCGCTCTTTTTCCTCGCTATTTGCAGCCATACCGCGCCGCCGCCCAAATCCGCGCCGTTGGCATCGTCGGAGCGACCGTCCGCCACCACAACGCTGATTGCACAGCGCCCGCCAAAGTCGGTCAGCTCGTAGCATATCTTGGCATATGTATCGTCGTCCGCCATCATCATCAGCGCGCAGGCGTCATAATCGCTTGCAAACGCATGCGAAACTTTCCCGCGGAATATAAAATCCCCTTCCACCTGCCTGTACAGATACGCT
>DHOD01000141.1:3455-11125 GCA_002407725.1 Christensenella sp. UBA5399
CCACCTGCCTGTACAGATACGCCGCGTTGGCACGGCTCTCGCCCGTCGCTGGATCGGTAAAGAAGTCAGACTGCGGGTGCGCTTCAATGATAACAGCATCCCCATCTGTTTTGATTTTTGCCTTGTTGACCCACCTGAAATCCGTTAAATTCATGTTTCATATCCCTCATCTGCGCTTTCTAAATTCATCGCATCAGCCATATCTGCCTCTTCCATACGAAACCGGCCTTCTAAGCCCGAGAACGAATCCCCTGAATTCCCCAACTCCGTATTTTCCTGGGCCCATACGCAGATAGAATCTCCGCTGATCCTGATGAACACATTGTCCGCCGTCAAGCCCTCCAGCTCCTTTGACTGGAACTGGACATCCGTGCTGAATGTCGGCCCGCCCAACTGCTGCAACTCGTCAGAAAAATCGGAGAGCTTTTCGCCATCGGCCCCCAGCCGCGAAAGGATTGACTCATCTCTATTTTCTAAAACCTGGTATTCCTCATTGTGACGCAAATTATAAACTTGAATATAAAGATCCTGCAAATACGCCATATCGTTCCGTTCCGGCTCCAGCGCGGCAGCGTAATAGGCACCTGCCGCCACCCAAATCAGCACACAGGCAGCCAGCGCCACCGCATTGCTGATAAAACGCCTGCGCCCTTCTTTCGCGGGCTCTTCCTTGCCGCACCGCACAAGACGCCTTACGCTCAACGCTACCGCCAACACCAGCAGAATGATTGCCAGCACCCACGAGGCCTCCCAGCCCCCCTGCGCCCAAGCGTCGCTCCATGAAACAAAAAACAACACGACCATCGTCCCCATGGCAATCCCCGGCAAAGCTTTCCACTTCCACGACAGCCGATTTGATGCCAACAGCGCTATTAATGGGATCACATACGCCAACAGCACGATACTGCCGCACGCCTGCGTAATATATATGCTGCTGATCATTCCCGACAGGACAATCCACAGCTCCCCTCCATAAAGCAGGCACAGCGCAATAGATATAATACAGATCACCACAATAACCATATACAAAGTGTCCGCTTGTTCCGGCAAAGAACGATCCAAGACCAGCTGCGTGTAATTGGGTTTCGCAATATTCGTATCTGTTTCTTCCTGATTGGAAACCAGTTCTTCCTCATCTTCAAAATACGTATAGTTGACCGGCGTTCCATCTATCAGTTTATAGACCGATTGATTGCCAATCTGGCCGATTAGCTCATACTCCGTATCCTTGACGCTTTCATACCAGTCCTGAATATCCCGCTGTCCCAGGCGGTTTCCGCTCCTGAAAAGCCTTTCGTGGGTGTCCCAGCATGCTTCCCCCACATCTTTCCATACAATGATCTCGGGCATGTCCTGTTTGATGATTTCCAGGTCGGCGAGCGCCCTTTCATCCGGGCAGACATCAAAGAAGTATACCGGCGTAAAGGTCGGATCGTTATATCTCTCCGCCTGTATCTTATAGATCACCGAATACGGGAACACAAAGACAAAATCGTCCTCATCACTGTTCTTTTCAACGAGCTTCCCTACCTCTTCCAACATCGTTTTTGTGCTTTTGGAGACCCGCATACCATCATACATATCATAATCGATTGTGTACTGATCCTCTTCGGTGATCGAGCTGTTTCCCCACCCCCACCAGCTGTATGGCGAATTCATCTTTTCCGCCATAATCATCAGCGACATACCACATAAAAGCACAACAAACACACCGCACAGTATACGGGTTATCCCATATTTGAACACCCTTCTGCCCGTTTTCGCCGCTGTCTCTTCCCAGTCACAACCGGACAGCAAAATACAGATTGCCGCAGGCACTATAACAAACGCGACGCCACCGCTGCTAAAGCTATTTATTCCACTGCCGAACAGCGATGCCAGTGCTATTGATAATCCCGCAATAATCAAACCAAGACTACACCAACTCCTGGTCTCCATGCGGTGCGCCAAACCAAGGATCAGGTACCTGACACAAAGGAATATGCACAATACCATCACCGCATGGCCAACAACACTTATACAATCCGAAATAGAGTCCATGCTAAGTATATTGTTTATTTCGTCCGATGGCAAAAAAGAAACGACGATCCAACTGGCAAAGAAAGCCGCACCGCATACCAGCGCCGCAGTAAACGGCGATCTGCCTTTTCGGCTGCTAAAATACCATACGGCCAGCAATACGCACAACGCTAGCACAACCATGACCGCAGGCCACTGCAACAACCTTGCGATCATGATATCAAAATTGTCTAATGTTGGAATCAACAGGTAGAGAAAAAAAACGCCTGCCACACCAAAGCTTAGGCCCGCGCCCCACATGCGCACACGCCTGCTCTTGCACCAGTCCAAAAACAGGAAAGCAATAAAGCTGCTTGCGCCAATCGCCACATATTCCCATTCAAAAATCGCAGACAGGCTTTTGGCAATCACCGAATCCGCCACGACTGACGATGCGGATAACCCTTTTGAATCCATCGCCGAGCTGAACACCTGATCGATAAACGGCTCCAACGCTCCATTGGCCGCCAGCCAAATCAGCCAGGGCACCAAGCCTACGAGGGCACCGCCAATGGCGCAAAGGAGCCATTTCCACCAGTTGGGTGACCTTTGGCAGATCATATAAACCAATAAAAGCACAAACAACATGAAGATGAATATTATGCCTATGCTTTGTTTGGTCATAACAGCCTGTACCGCAAACACAAACGCTGCCGCCAGCCACGCACCCGCCCATTTTGATTTGCGCGCGGAATGTTCAAAGAACGTGGTTACGCAATATGCACCCAGTACCACAAACAGCCAGCAAAACTGCGTGTAATCCCCAAATGCGTCAAACCCACTCGCAATTGCCAGCAAAAATCCGGCAAATACCGCAATATACGCATGCAGCGGTCGCGCAAACTTGCGCAATACCAAATAAAGAATAACAAAAATCAAAGCGCGCTCTATCAAGCCGAATGCCCGCAGCAATATCATGTTCCTGCCCACCATATACCACACCGCTTCTAATTTGAGCAGGTACGCCGGCGGAACATAATAGAAGAAATCCCTATACGGCATTTCTCCCATGTGATGAAGCTCTGCGCAATAGATATTCCAACCACTGACATCAGTAGCAAAACGGTTTATATAGAGCATCGAAAAACAAAAAACAGTAACAAATGTCAATATCACAAAAACAAATTCGTTCTTGTTAGATCCTCTTTGCGTATTTAAAAGCCCTTGTGTCGGCTTCATGTAATCCCCCCTCGACACACACCAAAGATCATTTATCATTCTATACGAACGAATCGCCGCCTCATATCCCCGCTATCAGCGCAGCCTTGATAAAATCGTCTATATCGCCGTCCATTACGGCATTGATGTTCCCCGTTTCCGTGTTGGTACGGTGATCCTTCACCATTGTGTATGGGCAAAACACATAAGAACGTATCTGGCTGCCCCATTCAATTTTTTTCTGGTCACCCTTGATTTTGGCAATTTCGGCCTGCTGCTCCTCCTCACGCTTTTCCGCCAGCTTGGATTTCAGCATGCGCATCGCCGTCTCACGGTTTTGCAGCTGCGAGCGCTCGTTTTGGCACTGCACCACAATGCCCGTGGGAAAGTGCGTGATACGGATCGCCGACGACGTCTTGTTGACGTGCTGGCCCCCCGCACCCGACGACCGGTACGTATCCACACGGATGTCGTCCGGGTTCACCTCGATGTCGTTGTCCGCATCCTCGATCTCGGGCATGACGTCCAGCGACGCAAACGACGTATGCCGCCGCGCGTTCGAATCGAACGGCGATATGCGCACCAACCGGTGCACCCCCTTCTCCGTCCGCAAATATCCATAGGCGTTGTCGCCTTCTATTTTCATCGTGACGCTCTTGACGCCCGCCTCGTCGCCGTCCAGATAGTCGAGTATCGTGACATTGTAGCCGTGGCGCTCCGCCCAGCGCGTAAACATGCGCATCAGCATCTGCGTCCAGTCCTGCGCCTCGGTGCCGCCCGCACCCGCATGCAACGAGAGGATTGCGTTATTGGAATCGTATTTGCCGGAAAGCAGTGTCTGCAAGTGGAAGTCTCTTGCCTGCCCTTCTACTTTTGCCAGCTCGTCCAGCAGCTCCTGATACAGCTCCTCGTCCTGCTCTTCCTCCACCATGGAGACCAGCACATCCAGGTCTTCCAGCGCAGAGGCGAGGTTTTCCGCCGCCGTCACCTTGGCCTTCAGCGGCTTCACCTGCCGCGTGACGCCGTTCGCTTTCTCCACGTCATTCCAAAAATCCGGTTGTTCCATCTGTGCGTTCAGCCCGTCCAGCTCCGCTTTTAACGCGTCCAGGTCCAGCGATGCAACCGCCTCGTCGGCAAGCTGCCTGATTTCGTTTATTTTTTGCTTTTGATCGTCTAATTGTATCATTTACCACTCTTATTCTTTATAATATATTCCTGCCCAAACGCCCGCAGCTTTTTGTAGCGGTCGTCCAGCAGCTTTGTTGTTGTCTTCTTCGCCAGTTCCTTCAGGCTGTTTTCAATATATTCCCCCACATAGCGCGCAAACATGCCCTCGTCCTCCGTTGTCGCGCCGGTACGCGGTTCCGCGATCACATCGTCTATCAGGCCCATCTTGTGTACCTGGTCGGCTGTCATGCGCATCAGCGATGCGGCCTCTTCCGCGCGGGAAGAATCCTTCCACAGTATGCTGGAAAAGCCCTCCGGCGACAAGATTGAATACACGGAATTCTCCAGCATGGCCAGCTTGTCGGACACCGCCAGCGCAAGCGCGCCTCCACTGCCCCCTTCGCCAATCAGCACGCTGACCACAGGCACCTTGACGCGCGATAATTCCATCAGGTTGCGGGCAATCGCCTCGCCCATGCCGCGTTCCTCCGCGCCAATGCCGCAAAACGCGCCCTGCGTATCCACGATACAAACAACAGGCCGCCCAAACTTTTCCGCCTGACGAATCAGCCGCAACGATTTACGGTACCCCTCCGGGTGTGCGCAGCCAAAATTCCTGAGCGCCTTGTCGGATACGCTCGACCCTTTCTCCTGCCCCACAACGGTCACCGGCATACCGCCGATCCGGCCTATTCCACCAATGATAGCGGCATCGTCCGCAAACTGTTTATCCCCGTGCAGCTCCACAAAATCCGTGAAGATGTTTTCGATAAAATATCCGGCCGTGGGCCGCTTGATGTCGCGCGCGATCTGCACGATTTCCCATGCTGTTCTACTCATGATCCGCGCCCTCCGTATGCATCCTTAATATATTCGAAAGCGTGTCCTTCAAATTCTTGCGTTCGGCAATCAAATCCACAAACCCTTTTTCCACGAGGAATTCCGCCCGTTGGAACGATTGCGGCAACACCTGCTTGACCGTCTGCTCGATCACGCGCCTGCCCGCAAAACCAACCAACGCGTTAGGCTCGGCAATGGTGATGTCGCCCAGCATCCCAAAGCTTGCCGTCACACCGCCTGTCGTTGGGTCCGTCAGCACCACCACGTACAGCAGCCCGGCTTCATCCAGCTTGCCCAGCACCGCCGCCGTTTTGCTCATTTGCATCAACGACACCAGCCCCTCCTGCATGCGTGCACCACCCGATACCGTAAACGCAATCAGCGGCAGCTGCTTTTTGAGCGCACGCTCGGCTGCCAGCGCAAACTTCTCGCCCACGGCGGCGCCCATCGACCCCATCACAAAAAAGCCGTTCATCACGGCAACCACGCACGGCATCCCGCCGATTTCGCATTCGCCTGTCACAATCGCCTCATTATCGCCGGTATCTTCACGCATTTTATCCAGTTTTTCGGGGTACCCCGGGAAGTCCAGCGGGTTTGTCCCCACCACCGTTTTAGCAAATTCCTTAAACGTACCCTCGTCCACCGTAACGGCAATGCGTTCCCGCGCAGTCAGGCGAAAATGGTGCCCACAACGCGTGCACACATTCAGGTTGTCCTCCAGGTCGTCGCCATAGAGCACCTCGGCGCACTGGGGGCAGCGCTTCCATATGCCTTCCTGATACGGCTCCAGGTCGGGCACCGCTTTTTCATCCGCCGGCAAGACATTTTCCACAGGCTCTTCAGGCGTGAAGGCCTCCTGATTTGTCTTATATATCCGCATCGTGATTTCTTTATTTTTCTTGTTAAAAAGACCCATTATTTATCCTTTGTCCAGCAGCAACCCGCACTACTGTCTGCATTCCCTGCGGGAAAACCTGCAAGAGAACATCCCTTGTAACTTTAGAGAAATACCAAACCGGAGATCGAAATGGACAGCCGCCCGTACCGACTCATTTCGCTATCCCGCCGTTCAATTGCTATATATCTCGCAGCTTTTCAAAAAAAACCGCTATCTGTCCATTATACGCGCGACCAATCCTGTGTCAAGTTCCCCCGCGATCACGTCCGGGTCCGAAAGCAGCATCAGCTGGAAGTCCGCATTGGTGTCCACACCGTCCACCACCAGCTCCGTCAGCGCCGCGCGCATCTTGGCCATTGCCATCTCGCGCGTGGGCGCGTGGGCAATCAGTTTTCCGATCATTGAATCGTAGTTTGAGGGGATCTTGTAATCGGCGTACATCGCCGTGTCAAACCGTATGCCCGGCCCTCCGGGAAAGTGCAGCACACTCACCCTGCCCACCGAAGGCATAAAGTTGCGCGCAGGATCTTCCGCGTTGATACGGCATTCGATCGCATGACCGTTCAGCCGCACGTCCTTTTGCGCCATGCCCAGTTTCTGCCCGGCCGCCACGCGAATTTGCTGGCGCACAATGTCGATATCCGTCACCATTTCCGTCACGGGGTGTTCCACCTGCACGCGCGCATTCAGTTCCATAAAATAATAACTGCCGTCATGGTCGAGCAGGAATTCGATCGTCCCCGCGTTTTTATACCCGCTGGCCTGTGCCGCGCGCACTGCCGCCGCACCCATTTCGGCGCGCTGCTTGTCGTTGAGCGCCACACTGGGGGCCTCTTCCATCACCTTTTGGTTGCGCCGCTGCAACGAGCACTCCCGCTCAAACAGGTGGATGGCATTCCCAAAATTGTCGCAAATGATCTGCACCTCTATATGCCGCGCGTCGCTGATACATTTTTCCATATACAGCGTAACGTCGCCAAATGCGCCCATCGCCTCTTTGCCCGCCGCGTCAAACGCCGCCGCTATGTCCTCTTCCCGCTCCACTTTGCGTATGCCGCGCCCGCCGCCGCCGTGCGCCGCCTTGATCATCACGGGATAGCCCACTTTTTTGGCGATTTTTTTTGCGTCCTTAACATCTTTGAGCGCATCCATGGATCCGGGAATCACCGGCACGTTCGCCTCGTTCATAATCTTACGCGCCATCAGCTTATCGCCCATCTTCTCCATCGCATCCGCATCGGGGCCGA
Source organism: Christensenella sp. UBA5399 (assembly GCA_002407725.1). Classification (GTDB taxonomy): domain Bacteria; phylum Bacillota; class Clostridia; order Christensenellales; family Christensenellaceae; genus UBA5399. Next base: position 10,827 of record DHOD01000141.1, read on the forward strand.
TAAACGCGACATTGCTCTTCTGGCACATGCGCACAAACTTCGAATTCTCCGACAAGAACCCGTATCCCGGGTGGATCGCATCCACGCCCGTGATGCTCGCCGCCGATAATATATTGTACGGATTCAGGTAGCTTTCGCCCGGCGCGGGCGGGCCGATGCAGACAGCCTCGTCGGCAAGCTGTGTGTGCAACGCGTCGGCGTCCGCGGTCGAATACACGGCCACTGTCTCTATACCCATTTCACGGCAGGCGCGGATCACCCGTACGGCAATCTCGCCCCTGTTTGCAATCAATATCTTT
>DHOD01000141.1:11258-11394 GCA_002407725.1 Christensenella sp. UBA5399
CCCTGTTTGCAATCAATATCTTTTCAAACATTCTTTGGTATCCTTATTTTTCTTCAGGTGCAAACGCAAACATGATTTCGCCTTCGCAAACGGTTTTTCCCTCTACGGATGCCTTGACATGGCCTTTGCCGCCCAC
>DHOD01000112.1:0-6882 GCA_002407725.1 Christensenella sp. UBA5399
TACTTTTCAGTTGACAAACACACAGCTACCCCGTTTTTTCCCTAATCTATTATTTACTTATATTTACTTACACACAATTTATAAAAGTTTATACAGATTTATTATAAGTGTTTTCCGTCAAAAAGTCTATATTATCCATATAAATACAATATTTGTAAACATCTTTATTTTGAGGATTGTCCCTCCATTTTTGGGATTTTCGCATTTCCCATAATCCGGCAATCATTGCGATATTCCCAGCCAAGCACAATATTGTGTAAAATTCCCATTCCCAAATATTGAATATTTCCTGTGCATTTGATACAATTTGACTATAAACTGGCAACGGACAGTGTTGGGGATATGAAGGATTTTTTAAAAAACAACTTAATGATGATGCTCTTTTTTGTGTCGTTTGCGGCGGTGCTTGTCATTTCCATCTTTGCCAGCAACACCATGATCAACTCCGCCCGCATGGTAGAGGACAGCACGCAGGATAAGCTTGTTGCCCTGAGCGAGGCAGCCGCCCTTCTGGTCACGGGCGAACAGCTCGACCAGTTTATGACCGAAGAGGATATGCAAAAGCCGGGATATCAGGCGCTCCGGGACGAGCTCGACCTGTTTACGCAAAACGCGGACGTCATGTACACCTACTACATGCGGCTTGACCCTGTAACACAGAAAATGCAGTTTATCGTAGACAATGTGCAGGACCCCGCAGACGAGCCGGACGGGCTTGATAGCCCACAGCAGGAGCGCGAGGCCGGGCCGGACGCCGCGCTTGCAGGGCAATCACTTGCCGTGGGGCTGGGCGAATATTCCAAAGGCTGGGACGGACTGCTGACCGCGTGGGCGCCGGTGTATTACAGCGATGGCACTCTTTCCAACATGGTTGCGGGCGTCGATATGCAGGATATCTATATCAAGGAGACCCAAACCAGCAGCTACACCCTCATGACCGTATTGATCGTCTCTGTCGCAATCGTGTTTGCCACCAGCATGGTTTGCCTGATGCTGTACCGCCGTAAGGCGCGCCAGTTTGAGGCCGCCAGCCAGTCCAAAAGCGATTTTCTTTCACGTATGAGCCACGAAATGCGTACGCCGATGAACGCCATAATCGGCATGAGCGAGCTGATGCTGCGCGAAGACCTTCCCCCCGCAGCGCAAACGCAGGCAACAGGCATCAACCAGGCGGGCTCCCATTTGCTGGCCATTATCAACGACATATTGAACCTTTCCAAAATAGAATCCGGCAAGCTGGAAATCATAGACGAAGATTATCTGTTCTCCTCCATCATCACCGACGTCATCAACATCATCCGCATACGTGTGGTCGACAAGCCCGTCGATTTCCTTGTTTTTGTGGATTCGCGCCTGCCCTGCAAGCTTCGCGGCGACGTCGTGCGCCTGCGCCAGGTGCTCTCCAACCTGCTGAGCAATGCCGCCAAATATACGGAAGAAGGCTCTTTCTCCCTCTCTGTTACAGGAACCCATAAAGGCAGGAATTCCATCGAGCTTACGATCGTCGTTTCCGATACCGGGCTTGGCATCCGCGAAGAGGACCTGCCCATGCTGTTTGACAGTTTTGTCCAGGTCAATACATCCGCAACCAAAAACATTGAAGGCACCGGGCTTGGGCTTACCATCACCAAAAGCATCACCGAGGCAATGGGCGGCGATATCACCGTAACCAGCGAATACGGCAAAGGCAGCATTTTTACTGTGCATATCCCGCAGAAAATTATTGACGACAGGCCGCTGGCCCTTGTAGACGACCCCGCCTCCAAAAACATACTGCTGTACGAGCCGCGCGATCATTATTGCTCATTTGCAGAGCGCATTTTTTATAATTTGCAGCTGCCTTACACGTGTGTGCGCAATCAATCCGCGTTTCTTGCCGCTTTGGAGGAAAGCCAGACAGATTACAGCCATATATTTGTCCCCTACGCGATGGTTGCGACACTGCAAAAAACGCTTGACGATACCGATTCCAAGAAAATCATCGCAATGCTGGATAACGATATACAGGCAGTCCAGGCAAACATCAGGACAATACAGCTTCCCATCACATGCATATCGATCGCAAACACGGTCAACGCCGTGGCCAGCGCGGGCGCGCCGGGCCAACTGCAGCAGGCCCCCGCACGATTTATCGCGCCGTCCGCCAACGTACTGATCGTGGATGACATCACCACTAACCTGATCGTTGCGCAGGGGCTGATGTCTCCATACCGGATGCATATCGACACCGCCAAAAGCGGGCAGGATGCCTGTGCGCTGGTGCAGGTAAAACCATACGACATCATTTTTATGGACCACATGATGCCGGGTATGGACGGCCTGGATGCAACCGCGCAAATACGTGCGTTACCGGCGGACGACGGCCGCTACCAGGCGTTGCCCATTGTCGCAATGACAGCGAACGCCGTATCCGGCATGAAGGAAATGTACCTGAAAAACGGTATGAACGATTATATTTCCAAGCCCATCGACTACACTAAGCTGGAGGATATTCTGGACCGCTGGATTCCTTCTGAAAAGAAGGAACCGTATCGTGAGGAATCCTCCATATCCGAACTTCCGGACATCAGCATCAGTGGCATAGCCCTGGAAAAGGGGTTGCTGATGACAGGCGGTTCCGCCGAAAATTACCTGGCGGCGCTCCGCGCTTTCCTGGTTGACGGGCGCAGCCGTTCGGCCGATATCGCATCCGCGCTCGACCGCGAAGATATCCCCGCTTATACGCTGCATGCCCATGCCTTGAAAAGCGCACTAGGCAGCATAGGCGCCGGTAAGCTCTCCGATGCGGCAAAAGATCTTGAGGCAGCGGGCCGGGCCGAGGATATGGACTATATTGCCACCCATACCGGCGCATTTTTGCGCGGGTTGGAATCCCTCCTTGGCCAGATCGAATCGCAGACCACAGAACCGGCATCGGAGCCCGGCGACCCGCAAATGCTGAAAGCCGACGCGCTGCTGCTCAAGCAGGCGCTTGACACTTACGATATCCATGTCATTGATTCTGTGATGGCCCGCCTCCTTTCCAAGGGCTGGGACGCCCAAACGCACACCGTCCTCTGGGATATTGAACAGGCGATCCTTGTTGCCGATTATGACGGTGCAGCCGTCATGCTGGGACAGCTCACAATATGATTTGCACAATCGCCACGACCTGTAGTATAATCAATTGACTTAAAAAATCTTTTTTTATTAAAGGACATGAAATGAAAACGCGTGATTTATTTAAAGAAAAGCAAGTTTTTTCATTTGAAGTTTTTCCGCCTAAGACAAGCTCTTCCATAGAGAGCATATACAATACAATTGACGAGCTGACCACATTGCAGCCCGACTTTATCAGCGTGACATACGGCGCGGCGGGCGCAAACGACACAACCACCATCGATATCGCATCGGACATCAAAAACCGGCGGGCAACGGAAAGCGTCGCCCACTTGCCGGGCATCAACCTGTCCCGGGACGACGCGGCCCGCATACTGGCCCGTCTGCAACAAAACAACATCGAAAATGTCCTGGCCCTGCGGGGGGATATCACACCCGGCACGGTCTCCCAAGGTGATTTTCTGTACGCAAACGAACTTGTCTCCTTCATCAAAGAGCATGGCGATTTCAATGTCATCGGCGCATGCTATCCCGAGGGCCACACCGAGTCCGACAACATCGAAGACGACCTTGCCCATTTAAAAAACAAAGTGGACGCCGGGGTTGACCATCTGCTTACGCAGCTCTTTTTTGACAATTGTTTCTTTTACGATTTTTCTGACAAATGCCGTAAGATGGGCATCGCCGTCCCCATCGAGGCGGGGATCATGCCCGTATTGAGCAAAGCGCAGATCGAACGTATGGTGGCGCTCTCCGGCGCGACCATCCCCCATGCGTTAAGCACGTTGGTCGCGCGGTACGGCGACGACCCCACGTCGATGTTTGACGCGGGCGTCGACTATGCCTGCACGCAAATCGCCGACCTGCAGGCAAATGGCGTCGACGGCGTACACCTGTACACAATGAACAATCCCCTGACCGCAAAAACCATCATGCGCAATCTGGGTATGATGTAATACGAAATAAAGTTACCGCCATAAGCAATGGGTGTCTTGTGCGTTATTCCGTCATCTTTTTCGCAAACTGGGCGGCTTTCTCCATTGCCGCATCATATTGCTGCCGGTCTTCCGGCAAAAGCTCGTTGCTGCGGATGTGCAGCTCTTCCTCTTCCAATGGGATGTTCTTGCCTTTCAGCAACGCTTCTACTTTGGGCCCTATGTGCTTTGGCCCCATCGCCGTGCTAAACAATACAATTTTCCCAACCGCCCCTTCCTGCAGCCCTTTAATAAACTTTTTCAACTTTCCGTTGAGCCCGCCCGCATAAATTGCGCCGCCCAGAAAAAGCACATCGGCAGGCTCTGCCAGCGGATTCTCCACATCCAGCGCCTGCACGCCCGCCGCATTCGCAATTGCATCCGCCACTTTTTTCGTATTGCCTGATTTACTCTGATACCTGACTTCTACTTTCATCTTTCCCTCCTAAATCCAGCTTTCCTACTTGCTTTATGAGCGTTGCAAAATCGTCTTTCGACAATATAACCGGTGTGGGATAGAGCGGGTTTGTTTCCTTAAACGCCATCACCGCCATTTCTTCCACATCTTTTTCTTTGACCCCATCTATATGCGCCGGAATCCCCATCGATTTGTTGAGGGAGCGTACATGCGCAATCAGCTTTTTCGCCTTATCGGCATCGGTCGTGCCGCCGATCCCCATGCTGTCCGCCACATCCGCCAGCCTCTTCCAGGCCGCTTTGCCGTAGAACTCCAACACATACGGCAATGTGACAGCACAGGCCAAACCGTGCGCAATGTTATAGTGCGCCCCCAGCGTATGCGCAATACCATGCACAGCGCCCACATAAGCCCGGGTAAAACTGACGCCCGCCAGATATGCCGCATGCTGCATACATTCCCTTGCCTGTATATCCGCGCCGTCTTTGTACACTGTCAACAGGTTGCTTTCAACAAGCTGCGCGGCCTCCAGCGCATAACACGCAGTTTGTTTCGTGTTCTCTTTCCCAATATACGCCTCTACCGCGTGGGTCAGCGCATCCAGCCCCGTATCCGCGGTGATGTGCGGGGGCAGCCCCACTGTAAGCGCCGGGTCCAACACCGCATAGCGCGGGATCAACACCGTATCGTTCAATGCGTATTTTTCGCGCGTGACATGGTCGGATACCACAGCCGCCAGCGTAGCCTCGCTCCCCGTACCGGCCGTTGTGGGGATGGCGATCAACATTGGAATTTGCCGCCGCACTTTCAGCAGCCCCCGCATCTGCCTGATGGTCCTGTTGGGGTTTGCAATCAGCGCGCCGGTTGCTTTTGCGCAATCCATAGGCGAGCCTCCGCCCAGCGCAACCAGGCAATCGCAGCCTTCCCCCCGAAACAACGCCGCAGCACTGTCAATGTTTTCTATCGTCGGGTTGGGCACCGTATCCGCAAACACCGCAAAGGGAATGTTTTGATCGATCAGCGGCTGCGTGACTTTTTCCAGCATACCCAATTTTTTCAGACCGGCGTCTGTCACAATCAACGGCTTTTGCAGCCCCTCCGTCCTAAGTATATCGGGGATCACGGCCAGGGCGCTCTGCCCTTTATGCAGCACGGGTTCCCGCCAGTTTAAAAAGCACGCGACAAGATGCAATGCTTTCTGAAAGATACGGCAATATGCTGCAAAAAAAACATTCATCCTCTGCTCACCTTCTTTACGTTATTGCCACCCTTTTTACGCTTATCACATCATGCTCAGCTGCCGATGTTGCAGAACATCGCTCCGTCTCGCATCACTATCAGGAAATGTTGCTTTCAGTATATAGGAATATCCGTAAATCAGCAATATATTTACATTTTTATAAAATGGAAGCAAGAAAAAGCTCCGGCTGTTCTTTCGACACACGCCGGAGCTTCATAAATGATATATCAATCTACCCTTGCTTTCCCTTGTTACGATCATAACATACCCCCACAATACCATCAATATACACTTTATTGTCACATTATTGACACTTTTGATTTTCTCATGCTATAATCACGATATCAAATTTCTCCTGGAGGCCATATGCAGGCATACAACACCAACCTCTCCCTTGCCATGGCGCTTTTAGATTTGGACGGCGTGCAGCTTTCCGCTATGACCGGCGCCGACCGCACCCTGATCTCCCGTTGGAAGAACGGCAGCCGCCGCCTGATGCCACAGCGGCAATGGGCGTGGAAAATCGCCGCTGCACTGCGGGAGCATGAAACCGATATAGGCGCAAACGTACTGTCATTTTTACTAAATGAATATTATCAAGCGGGCCAGATGGCGGATGATGCGCTGATCCTCCGCATCAAAAACTGGCTTTGCGCGGCAGACCAGGATTCCCCCGACGAAAACGCGCGGCGCATATCCATTTATGCCCGGTTCATGGAGACCGCCCTTCACCCGGTCGCACCCATCGAAAATGCGTCTTCCTTACAGGACATTTCCGACGCCGAGGCACTGGAGGCCGTCTACCGCTTTTTTGACCATGCCACTGCGCTTGGCGCCCCGGCAGAACTGATGCTTGTCTGCCCCTCCGGCATTGATTTTATCACACGCGATGCGGCGTTCAGCGCCAAGCTATCCAAAAAGCTTTCGCAAATGTTTGATGCGGGATTCAAACTCAAGGCTGTCCTTCGGATCGATTTTCGCCCCAATGGCGTTGCTTCATTTTCCGGGGCCTGGCTGGCGGCACATCTAAAGGGATATATCCGCAGCTGGTATTACGACGACTTCCGGCACACAGACCCGGATCAAATCCTGATTACGGCAGGCAACGAGTACGCACTCCGGATCTATAGCAAAGACGGCCGTCTTTGCTA
>DHOD01000112.1:7041-9112 GCA_002407725.1 Christensenella sp. UBA5399
CGGCAGCGCCGCCGCCAAGGATATCCACCAGGCGTGCCTCGCCTACCTGCAACGCAGCGAACCGCGCTTCCACTATAATTTTTTCCGTGATCCCCGGCAATACCTGCAGGATGTCGCACCTCCTACCGATATCCCGTTTTGGCTTTTCCAGCGGCTGCCCCATTTTGCCATTGGCACCACCGACCTCTACCATGACCTGGACATCTCTCCCTCCGGCATCAACCGCCTGGTTGGCCAGTTTGCGCCGTTGTACATCTCCACAGGCAAACTGGATGCCGGCACACAAATCTGCCACATATTGTGCATAGACGACATTGAAAACGCCCTTGCCAAACCCAAGCACCTCTGCAACGAGCTTCAGGACATCTTGCACAGGCGCATTTATATGAACACACAAATGCTTGTCAACCAGTTGTGCCGCATACGTGACCTTGACCGTTCCTATCGCAATTATCATATATGTTTCGCCCACTCCGCCGTATTTGACGCCATGAATTTTGAAATAGCTGTTCTGGGAAAGGACGCGGCCGTCGCCTGGATGCACACCGGACTTACAACCGCTACAAAGGATTATGTCATCACCGCTTCACTCAATGGATTCTGCGCAACGGTGTGGGATTCGCTGCCCGCCCCTGCCCGGTCTGCCGAAGCCACCCGGCGTACGCTCTCCCGGTTTCTTACGCACGCAGAAAAATTGGGTTATACCGTTGATTGATAAGGGCAGCTCAATGGAACATAGCTTAGTTATAAAGATACCAGTATTTTTAGTATGATGCTTTACGCATCCGTTTCGTTTTGATATTATGAACCTGTTATCCTATCAATTCCCGAAAGGAGAAAATCATGTCAGCTATCACCAGAGAAGTATATGAGAAAAACGGAGGCATCCTCCAGTTGATCCCAACTTTTGTCCCGAGGCTTTTTTCCTCGCCGGGCCGCAGGCTGCGCCTTGCTCCCGACGATTATTTTGCGCTGGGCACAGCGCGCGGCGCCATCAAGGAGCGCTGGTTTTCCAGCGTGATCACCGCCAACAACGGCCCCCTTGCGGCAGCCGACGAAGGGCTCAGCTATGTGCTGTACAGTGCAAAAAAAGAGGATAAACTACCGCTGCGCGATATCGTGGACGAAATAGGCGCACCGCTCATCGGCAGCGATCTGAAAGAAAAATACGGTACATGGCCCATGTATTCCAAGTTCTTCGATTACAGCGTGCCGCTGTTCCATCACCTGCACCTGGATTTTGACGCGGCACAGCGCATCGATATGCTGGGGAAACCGGAGGCATACTATTATCCGCCGCAATACAACAACTGTGCGGGTTCCATGCCCGTCACCTATTTTGGCTTCGACCCCGACTGCACCAAAGACCAGGTGCGCGAGCGGTTGATAGCTTACACCAAGGGCGATAACCGTATCACCGAGCTTTACCGCGCCTACCGCATAGAGCTTGGCACCGGCTGGTACACGCCCCCCGGCGTTGTCCACGCGCCAGGGTCGTTCCTTACATACGAGCCGCAGTGGAACAGCGATGTGAATTCCGTATACGAGAACATCGCCACCGGCGAGGTGTACAACCGCGATTTTCTTGTAGAAAACCTGCCGGCAAACGATCAGGATAATATTGACGCCATCATGGACTTGATGGACTGGGACGCCAACACAGACCCGCATTACAAAAAGCATTACTTCCGTCCGCCCATCACAGAGCGGGATGAAGGCAGCTTCATCCAGAAGTGGGTGGTCTACGGCAACCCGTACATTGGCGCCAAGGAGCTGACCGTCATGCCCGGCCAAAGTATCACCATCCAAGATGCGGGCGCTTACGGTTGCATACTCACGCAGGGCCACGGCAAAATTGGCGGTTACAATTGCGAGACTGCGGGCATGCTGCGGTTTGGCCAGCTGAGCGCCGACGAATTCTTTGTGGGACACGAAGCCGCGACGCAGGGCGTCCGCATTACAAACGATTCCCTGTACGAGCCGCTTGTCATGCTGAAGCATTTTGGCCCCAACCATCCGGATATGCCCTGAAATCACAATATTCTTTGATTGAACCTAAAAATACCCCCGC
>DHOD01000112.1:9273-11805 GCA_002407725.1 Christensenella sp. UBA5399
CACATGTGCGCGGGGGTATTTTTGACAGTATGCCGCCGATATCGATTGCATAAGCATGGTAAATTTGTTACAATGACTGTAATTTCGATTTGGGGGAAGAAGTATGGATTCAAATACAGTGCAGATTCTTATAGCTATGGTGTGCTATATGCTCGTTGTCTTGGGCATAGGCATCTACTTTATGAAACGCTCCAATGAAAGCAGTGAGGAGTTCTTTTTGGGCGGGCGCTCGCTGGGCCCATGGGTCGCCGCTTTCAGCGCAGAGGCCTCCGACATGAGCGGGTGGCTGCTGATGGGGTTGCCCGGCGTCGCATACTGGTGCGGGCTGGCCGACGCATTCTGGACGGCGGTCGGATTGGCCGTCGGCACTTATCTCAACTGGTTGATTGTTGCAAAGCGGCTGCGGAGCTATTCTGTCGTCGCCAACAACTCCATCACCATCCCTGACTTTTTCAGTAACCGTTTTCGTGAAAACAAAAAGGTACTGATGCTCATTGCATCCCTGTTCATACTGGTGTTCTTTGCCGTGTATGCGTCCAGTTGCTTTGTGACATGCGGTAAGCTGTTCAGCACGTTGTTCGGCGTAAAATACGTCTACATGCTGATCATCGGCGCTATCTTCGTGCTTGTTTATACATTTCTGGGGGGATTCCTCGCCGAGAGCGCGTCCGACTTTATTCAGGCCATCGTCATGATCTTTGCGCTCTGTACGGTGGTCATTTGCGGCACGGTCGCCGCAGGCGGTTTGAACGCTGTTGTCTCCAACGCGCAAAACATCCCCGGCTTCCTTGACTTCTTTGGCGTTGCCACGCCGGAGGTGGTGGATGGCGTCCAACAGGTCAGCGGCGGCGCGCCTTTGTTTGGCGCGGCAGGCAGCTATGGCCCCCTGGCTATCATATCCACGATGGCATGGGGGCTTGGGTACTTTGGGATGCCGCAGGTATTGCTGCGCTTTATGGCGATCAGGCACCCACAGGAACTCAAAAAATCCCGTCGCATCGCCATTGTCTGGGTGCTGATTTCACTCGCCGCGGCAGTATTCATCGGCATCATCGGCCGCGCGCTCTATCCCACCGAATTGCTGACCGCAGGCGCATCGGAGAATGTGTTCATCATTTTAAGCACCAACCTGTTGCCGCCGCTCATTGCCGGCGTCGTCATGGCAGGCATACTGGCGGCCACCATGAGTTCGTCCGACTCCTACCTGCTCATTGCGGCTTCGGCGCTGTCCAAAAACATTTACCAGGGCATTGTCAAAAAGGACGCGACAGACAAGCAGGTCATGAATATGTCCCGCATCACGCTGGTCGTCATCTCCGTCATCGGCGTACTGATTGCGCTGGACGAAAACAGCGTGATCTTCACGATCGTGTCATTCGCCTGGGCGGGGTTTGGCGCGACATTCGGGCCGGTGCTGATCTTCTCCCTGTTCTGGAAACGCATCAACCGCGCGGGCGCGATTGCGGGCATGGTCTCGGGCGCGGCAATGGTGTTTATCTGGAAGCTCCTGTTAAAACCGATGGGTGGTATATGGGGCATTTACGAATTGCTGCCCGCTTTTATCATCTCATGTGTCGCGATCATTGTGGTTTCACTGCTTACCAAGGCACCTTCGGCAGAGCTGAACGCGGACTTCGAAGCCGCCAAAACATACAAGGGCGCATAAGCCCCCTGCTGCTTTCTGTACAGGTTACAGCGCCGGTTCACCCCGGCGCTGTTTTTTATTCACATTAGGGCATAATTTCCGCATATCCATGCCTCTCATCCGTTTCGGCACTATTCATAAAACCGTTCACTGGATATCACTTCCATTTCACATTCCCCCATTATGATCATGTCATCAAGAGGAATGGAGGATCTCGATTTGGAGGATTATTAGGCAACATTTGAAAGACACGAAAAAAAATACCTGCTCACCAAAAAAGAATATCAGGAAATGCTGCATTTTCTGGAAACATATATGAACAAAAACGAGTTTGGTATCCATACCGTATGCTCGCTGTATTATGACACCGATTTGTACGACATCATCCGCACGTCTGTAGAAAAGCCCGTATACAAAGAGAAATTGCGTCTGCGCAGTTATGGCACGCCCAAAAAGGACGACCTGGTGCTTTTGGAAATCAAAAAGAAATTTGATGGCATTGTATATAAACGCAGGATCACGCTCACACTGGAACAGGCGCACAGATACCTTACGCACCACATAAAACCGGGCGCGCCCAGCCAGATACTGGATGAAATAGACTGGTTTATGCAGCGGTATGACCCGCAGCCCAAGGTGGTGCTCTGCTGCGAGCGGCAGGCGCTTTACGGCAAGGACGACCCGGACTTCCGGGTGACCTTTGATTTCGATATACGGTGGCGTGATTACGCTCTCGACCTGTCCAAGGGCAGCTTTGGTACCAAGCTTATATCGGGCGAGCACTGCCTGATGGAAGTGAAAACAGAAAAGACGATGCCCATGTGGCTGGTTGCTTTTCTCGCCGAAAAAGAAATTTTCCCGCAGTTGGGCTGCCCCCAATCTTTGTA
>DHOD01000119.1:0-3469 GCA_002407725.1 Christensenella sp. UBA5399
TGGGCAGCACAACGGCAACCCGGAACGTATCCGTGGGGTGTGCAGGCGCATAATGCAGGGCTGTCTCGTACGTCAGCACGGCCGTGCCCGCCGGCGCTTTAAACGCCTTCACTTTTGACGTGTCAATCTTCCCGTCCACAATATCCGTAATGGTCACCAGCATCATCACGATGTCGTCCGCCGGAATGTTAAGCTCGCTGTCCCTGTGATATTCCAGGCAATTGAGCATCGTGTTGAACCCGTTGCAGTAGCCGATCTGGATGGGCATGCCGCCGTAGATGTTGTCACGGATCGTCTTGTATATAGGCAGCGCTTCCAACTCGTCGTATCCAGGCACATAAATGATCCCCTCGGTCGGTTTTTTGGTCGTCTCGTTCAGCACTTTCAGCAATTCCGAAAAATCGTAGCCTTCAATCACCTTACCGTATGGGGCAAATTCTTTGTCGAAAACAGTCTTCATAATTGATCTCCTTTTTGGATTTTAATAAAAATCAGTCGAACAATGGCGTACTGAAATATCGTTCGCCCGTATCGGGCAGCACAGTCACCACCGTTTTTCCCTTCCCCAGCAATTGTGCCATTTTCAGCGCAGCCGCCACATTGGTACCGCTGGATATCCCGCACATCAGGCCTTCCTTGAGCGCGAGATCCTTCGCCGTACTGATCGCCTCGTCGTCCGTCACCACATAGATGTCGTTATAAATATCCGTATTGAGGTTCTCCGGCACCAGCCCGTCGCCAATCCCCATTTGCAGGTGTGTGCCGATCGTTCCGCCTGCCAGTATCGCCGCGTTCTCCGGCTCCACCGCCCAAATCAATATGTCGGGGAACTGCGCCTTCAGCACCTCACCTATGCCCGATATGCTCCCCCCGGTGCCAATCCCCGAACAAAACCCATGGATATCCCCCGCAACCTGCTCCAATACCTCAAGCGCCGTATGGTGCTTGTGCACCAGCGGGTTGTTTGGGTTGATAAACTGTTGGGGGATATAGACACGCGGGTCGTTTTTCTCCATTTCCAGCGCCACACTCAGGCATTCTTCTATGCAATCGCCTATATTGCCGTCGTCGTGCACCAGCCGTACCTCGGCGCCGTAATGGCGTATCAGCTTCTGCCGCTCCTCGCTCACCGAGTCGGGCATGATAATCACCACACGGTACCCCTTCACCGCCCCCACAAGCGCAAGGCCAATGCCCTGGTTGCCACTGGTGGGCTCCACAATGACCGAGTCTTTGCCAAGCAGCCCCTGCTGCTCCGCCGCTGCAATCATATTGTACGCCGTTCGCGTTTTGATCGATCCGCCTATGTTCACGCCCTCATATTTTACCAGCACCTGGGCGTCGTCAACCCCCGTCATTTTATTCAGCCGTATCATGGGCGTATGCCCGATGGCTTCCAACACATTATTATATATCAACTTCTGCCGCTCCATGGATCCTCTGAAATTTCGAATATCAACAGTATAAAGCACCAATCGGCAAAATGCAAAAAAAATTCACTTTCCGCTGTTTTTTGAGTTTCTTTTGACGATAATACTAATATCCAATAAAAAAGTGGCAAACCCACTTTTTTATTCCCGCTTTATTGATGAATAGTACAAGGAATATTGGAGGGTAGCGATATGGATAGTTTGAACAACATTAATGTCGAAGCAACAGCGAATACGGCCATGATATCGGACCGGCTGGCATACGAAATCGAAGAATCCGCAAAGTTTGAAAAAGTTCTTGCACGGCTTGACGCCGAAATGGAATCCAGCGAGGATCGTGCTTATCGCCTGGAGAAAGAAGCGGAAGCGGCACAGGCCCGGAAAGAGAAGAACAAAAAGATCAATGAGCTGCAGGGGTTGATTTCTCAACTGCGTTCCAAAATTTCCAGCAGCGGCGGCGACCCACGCCTTGAGGCACAGCTTTCCGCCGTCCAGAACGAGTTGTTCTGGCTGATGTTCAGCCTGTAATCTCCACCGGCAGCTTTTACACAAAACGTGTATATCATACAATCAAACAACAGCCGCAAAAAGCGACTGTTGTTTTTGACGTTTTTATTGTTGTACCGGCGCAACGCCTTTTCAGGTTGCCCGCAGCGCCCTGAGCGCATTGAGTATCGCCACCAGTGTCACACCTACATCCGCAAACACCGCGGCCCACATGTCGGCAATTCCCACAACGCCCAGCACCATTACAACAGCCTTGACCGCCAGTGCAAACACAATGTTCTGTATCACGATCCGCTTGGTCCTCTTTGAGATGCGCAGTGCCAGAGGCACTTTGGACGGCTCGTCTGTCATCAGCACCACGTCCGCCGCCTCTATCGCCGCGTCACTGCCCAGCGCACCCATTGCAATCCCAACATCTGCCCGTGCCAACACCGGCGCATCGTTAATTCCGTCGCCCACAAAGGCTGTTCCTCTGTTTTGTTCGCTAATCTTCTCCAGTATATCCACTTTATCCTGCGGCAGCAGCTCACTGTACACTTTGCGTACGCCCACTTCCGCCGCAATGTTATCGGCAATCGCCTTGCTGTCGCCGGTCAGCATCGCCGTCCCGACACCCATATCCGTAAGCTCTGCCGCTGCTTGCCGCGCATCCCGTTTCAGCGTATCCGCAATCAATATATGTCCCATATACCGCCCATCGCGCGCAAGGTATAATACCGTACCGGGCACATCCGCTTCTTCCACTTCAATGTTTTCTTCACGCATCATCCGCGCATTCCCCGCCAATATGTGTACGCCATCTACATCCGCTTTTACGCCATGACCGGGAACTTCCGTGTAATCCGCAATCCCTGCCCCGTCCATCTCCTTCCCATAAGCGCGCAACACGGATTTTGCAATGGGGTGGGCCGAATTCACTTCTGCGTGCGCTGCCGCCGCAATCAAGTCATCTTCCGAAACTCCGTCTGCCGGCACAATATCCTGTACTGCAAATTCGCCTTTTGTAAGCGTGCCTGTCTTGTCAAAAACAACCTCCGATACGTTGTCCAATGCTTCCAGATAGTTTGCGCCTTTGATCAATATCCCCTTTTTGGATGCGCCGCCGATCCCCGCAAAATATGTCAAGGGCACGGCCACCACCAGCGCACACGGGCACGATATCACCAGAAACAGCAGCGCCCTGTAAATCCATGTGCTCCACTCGCCTGTCACCAGCGAGGGAATGACCGCCACCGCAAGCGCGCCCGCACATACGATTGGCGTGTAATATCTGGCAAACCTTGTAATAAACTTTTCCGTGGTCGATTTTCTGCTGCTTGCATGCTCTACAATGTCCAGTATCTTGGCAGCGGTGGATTCGCCGTACGGCTTTTCCACACGCGCTTTGACCAACGTGCCGCCATTGACGCTTCCCGACAATATACTGCTGCCGGGGCTTACGTCGGCCGGTACGCTCTCTCCCGTCAGCGCGCTTGTGTTAAACGATGAATACCCTTCTTCCACCACACTGTCAAGCGGTGTCTTTTCATACG
>DHOD01000119.1:3653-4975 GCA_002407725.1 Christensenella sp. UBA5399
CAATAATCTCCCCAACCCGCACGTCATCGGGTGCAACCTGCATCACCGATCCATCCCGCTCCACATTTGCATAATCGGGCCGTATATCCATCAGCTCTGTGATAGAACGTTTGCTTCTCTCCACCGCCAGATCGCTCAACGTCTCTCCAATCAGGTAAAAGAGCATGACCGCCGTACCTTCAATGTATTCCCCCAGCACAAATGCGCCGGCTGTTGCAACCGTCATCAGAAAATTTTCATCAAACACTTTTCCCTTTATAATATTCCGTGCCGCCGCCGCAATGACATTTGCCCCCAGCACAAGGTACGCGGCCAGAAACAGCGCCAGATTCGCCACCCAAGGCAATACAAAGATATTTGTCAGCGCAATTGCCGCACCAAACATCATAATTCCAACCCACAGGCGCACGGTATGTTTTTTAAACCCGCCGGTATGCTCGTGCCCGCACCCGCATTCGCCTTCCTGGTTTACGCTGCACGCGCATCCATCATGTTCATGGTCGTGGTCGTGACCATGTCCTTCATGCTTCGAATGAACTCCCTCAACCATTTTATATACTCCTTTTTGTATGTTCCGCATGCTCCACGGCCTGCTTGATAATGGCAAACACGTGCGCATCATCCAGGCTGTAGAAAACCTGCTTTCCTTTTTTCTCCGCCCGGACAATCCCGGCATTCTTCAGGTTTCGCAGCTGATGCGAAAGCGCCGATTGTTCCATGTCGACCTGTCCCGCCAGGTGCGCCACACACATGCTTGTGCCCATCAGCGCGCACACGACCTTCAGCCGTCCCGGATCCCCCAGCATTTTAAACAACTCACAGACATATTCTTCATTCTGCCTGCTCACAAAGATTTCTGACTGATGACATTCTTCCTGATGATCTACCATTATCACACCTCACTACATATGAATAATTGTTCATATGTTCATTTATTCATATTATACCACAGTTTTTTCTTTTGTAAACCCTTTTTTTCAAACAACAAAAAACACGGCAGTAATACGATGATCAAAATGCCGTATCAGGCTGCCGTGTTTCTATTTTCAGTTATATAAACAATTATTTTATAAGCTTCTTTGCCAGCGTATCGGGCGACAGGCTGTGCATCAACGCTTCGTTTGGCGTGACCTTCCCCTCTTCCACCAGCCTGAGCAGACTGGTATCCATGCTGATCATACCTTCGCCGTGCGATGAGAATATCGCCGTATCGATCTGGTGTGACTTGGATTCGCGGATCATGTTGCGGATCGCGGTGTTTGCCAGCATGACCTCGAACGCGGGAACCACCTTACCATCCGTCGACGGCACCAGCTGCTGCG
>DHOD01000019.1 GCA_002407725.1 Christensenella sp. UBA5399
ACCAATACCGAGATGCCCAGCCTGAAAATCACAACGGCTGAAGACAAGCTGATGACCGCCCGCAACAAGTGGCTGTTTGCGCATCCGGATGCCGACGAGGCGAAGAACGGCGCGTATGTCGGTATTACGGGAAAGAATCTCGATGTACGGGATTTTGGCTGAAAATCAAAACAATCGACAAAAAGGCCTGGATTGCTCCGGGCCCTTTTTATTGCTTTTATGATTGGCGTCACCACGTCTTTTTTGTTTCCATGTACTGCTCAAACGCCTGCGTGTGTTGCTGCCGCTCGGATACGGTGGCGCTGTGAAGCGTAGGCAGTATGTAACGCGCAAGCAGGGCCCGCTCGGTGTGCAGGCGGTTTTCCGCCTCGTCAAATATGATGTTGAGGCTGGGGTCGTCCATGACCTCGGATGTGATCTCTACCCCGCGTGTTGCGGGCAGGCAATGCAGCACCTTGCAGGTGGGCGGCGCGTGCCGGAGCAGCTCAAGGTTTACCTGATAATTGGGGTAAAACGCCGCCCAGCGGTCGTCTTTTTCATCTTCATACCCATAATACCACCAGACGTCGGGCACAATAAAATCGGCGTCCGCCACTGCCTCAAACGGGTCTTCGATCACACGAAAACTGCCGCCGCATTCGTCCGAACGCTTTTTGATTTTGGCGATTTCCGCCTTACCCATCGAGTATTGCCGCGGCGAAGCGATTGTGTAGCTGAGCCCCAGCGATGCGGTGATGTGCCCGGTTTCGGTGGCCATGATGCCCACGTCCGATGAATCGCCCACAAACGCGATTTTGATATCCTCCAGCCGCTTGCCGGGGGGCAGGTGCTCCGACATGGTGAATATGTCGCACACGCCCTGCGTTGGGCGGATATAGTAGGTCATGGCGTTGAATACGGGCACCTTGGCGTTGTTTGCGATATCCAGCACGGTTTGGTGCTCGACGGTGCGTATGACAATGCCCTTGCACATGCGGGAGAGAACCTCGGTGGTGTCCTGCAATGCCTCGTGGCTGCCAAAGTGAATCTCACCCGGCTTCAGGTACAGCGCATGGCCGCCCAGGTCTTCCATTGCAACCTCAAACGATACGCGGGTGCGGGTGGAAGGTTCCTCAAAGATCATTGCCACAGAGGCGTCCTGCAACAGGTTGGTAAATTTTACGTTGTCGTAGTCCGCAGCTTTTAATATGCGGATCAGGTCAAATATCTCCAGTATCTCTTCCTTAGAGTGTTCTATGTTGTCAATAAAGCTTTTTACGCCATGTTTGTTGACCATATCGATATCTCCTTTGGATTGTTTTGTGATACCAGCCCATAAAAAAACTGTCATGATTGTATAATGTGCCCGGTCGGGATAGTACGAGAAATTGAAATGCATACATTCTAGTGTATCAAACATACCATAAACTTATTTTATATGCAATAAAAATCATTGACAGTACATGAAAAATGTATTATTCTGAACCCAACAGTAGACTTGCAAAATTTCAAAGACAAAAAATGAATATCTCGATTATCCGTGTTTTTTAGTTTGGGAACGACTCTTGGATTTCAAAATTGTGGAGGTGTATTGTATATGAACGAACTCTCTGCACCAAAGAAGGCGCTGGGCGGCGCGGACGTATTCCTCGGGCTGGTGTGCGCGATTTTGTTTGCCGACCAGATTGCGACAAACACACAGATGGGGCCCTCGGTCATCGTTTGGTGGATTATAGCGGCAATCATTATATTTATTCCCAATGGACTGGTCACGGCGGAGCTGGCCTCCACGTATCCTGATAAAGGCGGTATTTATGCGTGGATACGGCGCGCGTTTGGGTCCAAGTGGGCCGCACGCACGTCCTGGTTTTACTGGATCAACATTGCGCTTTGGGTGCCATCGGCGTATGTGTGGTTTTCGGGCGGTCTGATCGGCGTGTTTTTCCCGGATGCGGGGTACTGGGTCGAGGTGCTGATCGGCGTAGCGCTTGTGTGGCTTACAGTATGGCTGTGCACCAAGAGCCTGGCGGACAGCAAATGGGTCATCAATATTGCGGGCATCACAAAAATCTTGATATTTGCAGTGATCGCCATCTGCGGCGTGGCCTTTATAGTGAACGGAAACCAGCCGGCCAATGTAATCAATGCGCAGACAATGGCGCCTACGCTGGATGGGGGGCTCAAATATCTGCCGGTCATTATTTACCTGTGCTGCGGAATGGAGATTCTTTCCGCCAATTCGCAGGAGATGCGGAACCCCAAAAAGGATATGCCACGCGCGGTGATCGGTTTGGTGGCAATCTGTGTTGTGTTCAACATCCTCGCATCCCTGGGCATGCTCAATGTCGTGCCGGTGGGCGAGCTGGACATCATCACGGGCGTGTACCAGACGATGGTGATTGCGCTGGGCAGCGAGCCGCTTGCGGGCTTTATGTTCTGCCTGTTGTTGTTCTCTGTGTTTGCGCAGATTATGGTGTGGATGCTGGGCGGCGCGGTCGGCGCGATGGAAGCGGGGCAGGATGGAGAGCTTCCCAAAGTATATGCAAAAGAGAGCAAGAAATCGGGCGCACCGATCGGCGCGTTGGCGCTGACGGGCATTGTGTCTTCGGCTGTGATTGTGCTGTACGGGTTTATGGCGGAAACGGCGGGGGATCTGTTCTTTACATTACTGGCATTCAGCTCGATCGTGTATTTCTTCCCATACCTGATTATGTTCCCGGCGTTTATCAAGCTACGTACGTCGGACAGTACGCAGCGGGCGTTTAAGGCGCCGGCCGGCAAGTTTTTGGCGATATTGTGTGAAGTGGTGCTGGTGTTTGCGGTTGTGTTGTTTGTGTGGGCGCCGGACGACAACATGGGGTTTGATTGGGGCTATTCGCTCTCTATCATTATTGGTGTGATTGCAACAGTGGTGCTGGGAGAAGTGATTGTAAACCATATGCTTAAAAAGAAGGGACGGATGCTGGACAGGCCGGACGACTGATATGCATGACTGGGGAAGGAAAACAGGAGGTTGACTGGAAATGCCGGAATCGCTGAAGGCGTTTGACAACATCGATTATCAAATATTACATATGCTGCATGAAGACTGCTGGGTCACCGTGGCGGAGATGTCGCGCAGGCTGCGGATCAATGAACGCACGACAAAGCGGCGGCTGGAGCGCCTGGTATCGACAGGCGCGTGCCGCCCGGCGGTGGTTGTATCGCCCGACGCGTTTGGTTACACCACCATTGTGGATATTGAGCTGCATGTAGAACAGGCGCATTATGACGGGGCGGTTGCGTTCTTTACGGGGAATGTCGCCGTGTCGTACCTGTCGGCGGGCTGGGGCGAAATGAACATGCTGGTGCAGGCGCGCTTCAAAAACAGCGAGGAAATGGCGTCGTTCATCAACGAAACAATCCCCGGGCTGCAGGGCGTCACAATTGTGAAATACGAGATTGTGCCCAAAATTTATTTTAATACAGATAAATGGATGCCGGAAGAAGGCGATTTTAAAAAGAAATAGCTGCGGCAACCAAAGATTATACCAATCCCATTTAAAAAACGCTGGCGTTTTTTATAACTACGCTCCGCTTCGTTGAAACGCCCTTCGAAGAAAGCCAAAGAAGCACTTGTTATAGCGTGGTACATGCGTTTGGAATTAGTATTAGAAAAGAACAAAAATCACAAGAGACATCGTTTATGAAAATCAACAAAAAGCCCCCGGTATCATGCGATACCGGGGGCTTGTACATACGTATACGAATTTACACGAATCTGACAGGATTGATTTTGATCCCGGGGCCCATTGTGGATGCAAGGACCACGCTTTTCAGGTAAGTGCCCTTGGCGGCGGATGGTTTGGCTTTTACGATCGCCTCCATGATTGCGCCCAGGTTGTCGTTCAGCTTTGCGTTGTCAAAGCTCTTCTTGCCGATCGGCACGTGGATGATCGCAGTTTTGTCCAGGCGGTATTCTACCTTACCGGCTTTGATATCCGCAATGGCTTTGCCAACATCCATTGTGACCGTACCCGATTTGGGGTTGGGCATCAGGCCCTTGGGGCCCAGCACCTTACCCATGCGGCCAACAAGGCCCATCATATCAGGCGTTGCAACAATCACCTCAAAGTCAAACCAGTTTTCCTTCTGGATTTTCTCGATCATTTCCTCCGCGCCAACAAAATCGGCGCCCGCATCCTCGGCCTCTTTGGCTTTCTCGCCCTTTGCAATGACCAACACACGTACGGTTTTGCCTGTGCCATGGGGCAGCACGACAGCGCCCCTGACCTGTTGGTCGGCGTGGCGGGGGGCTACGCCCAATTTGACCGAAAGCTCAATTGTCTCGTCAAAGTTTGCCTTGGCGGTCTGCAGGCAAAGGTCTATTGCCTCGGAAGGGTCATAGAGGTTGAGTTTGTCGTATATTTTTACGCTTTCCTTGTATTTCTTGCCTCTTTTCATCTTGTCAGCCCTCCACTTCTACGCCCATGCTGCGCGCTGTGCCCGCAATCATGTTGACGGCGGAATCAAGGTTTGCCGCATTCAGGTCGGCCATTTTGGTGTTTGCAATCTCTTCAAGCTGTGCACGTGTGATCTTTGCAACCTTGTTTTTGTTGGGCACACCAGAGGCTTTTTCCAGTCCCACTGCTTTTTTGATCAGCACGGCAGCCGGAGGGGTCTTTGTGATAAAGCTGAACGAGCGGTCCGCATACACGGTGATGACCACCGGAACGACCAGGCCGGCCTGTGAGGCGGTCTTCTCGTTGTACGCTTTACAAAACTCCATGATGTTTACACCGTGCTGGCCGAGGGCAGGGCCCACAGGTGGCGCCGGTGTTGCTTTTCCCGCGGGAATCTGCAATTTGATGTAACCCGCAATTTTCTTTGCCATTTTACTTTCCTTCTTTCTTATATGATGTGGTAAGCGGCATATGGCATATATGCCTCCCACTCAAAAACAACTTTTAAATCCGTTTCACCTGGACAAAATCCAGCTCGACCGATGTATCGCGGCCAAACATGGATACAAGCACGCGTACCTTCTGGCGCTCGGCGTTCACTTCCTCCACCAGGCCGATAAAGCTTTCGAGCGGCCCCGATGTGACGATCACATTGTTGCCAACCTCGACATCCAGATTGATGCGCACGTTTTCGATGCCCATCGAGCGCACTTCGGCGTCGGAGAGTGGAATCGGTTTGCTGGACGGGCCGACAAAACCTGTCACGCCACGCGTGTTACGGACCACATACCATGATTCATCCGTCAAAAACATTTTGACCATTACATAGCCGGGGAACATCTTGCGCGAGACATGGCGTTTTTTGCCATTCTTGATCTCGACAGATTCTTCCATAGGCACTTTTACATCGATAATGGTTTCCTGCAGGTTATGGTTCTCAATTGTCTTGAGAAGGTTGTCCATTACCTTGTTCTCATAACCCGAATATGTATACACGACATACCAATAAGGTTTGTCGGTCTTTTCCTGCTTAATGAACTTTTGTTTTTCGATAGCAGCCAGCGCCTCGTCAGAAATGTCCTGATCGTC
This sequence comes from Christensenella sp. UBA5399, assembly GCA_002407725.1. Classification (GTDB taxonomy): domain Bacteria; phylum Bacillota; class Clostridia; order Christensenellales; family Christensenellaceae; genus UBA5399. The sequence goes on from DHOD01000019.1 coordinate 5,511, forward strand.
AGTTCCAATATCCTGATCCGCCAGTGCTTCCGTTTCGGATGCGTCTACCTCAGGCGTAACGTTCTCCAAAGGCTCCTGGGCATCCATAATCTCTTTTTCCATTCACTACACTCCTAAGCCATAAGGAAGTTCTGGAACAGTGTCCCAAGACCCCAGTCCATCAGACCGACAACCAGCGCAAATATCAAGATAAATGCGATCACAGTGAAAGTGGTTTTGATCAGCTCTTTCCTTGTCGGCCAGGTGACTTTTTTGACTTCGCCAATTACATCCTTAAAGAAACGTATCGGGCTACGCCGTTGCTTTTTGTTCTTTTTTTTGGCAATTTTCTTTTGCTCGGCAACTTGTCTTTCTTTATCACTGCCCAATAGCTTTGTTTTAGCCATAGTATCTATACCTCAAATTTATTTCGTTTCTTTGTGGACCGTATGCTTTTTGCAAAACTTGCAATACTTGGACATTTCGATCCTGTCCGGGTCGTTCTTCTTGTTTTTCATAGTGTCATAGTTCCTCTGTTTGCATTCTGCACATGCAAGCGTTATCTTTGTACGCATCGCGTTACCCTCCGTTTAAAATTCTACGCAATCAAAAAAAGGCTTGTTTCGCCTTTTCTTAAAATACCTTATACAGATTAGCATAAAAGTCGCCTGTTGTCAATTGAAATCCGGTAATATTATACGATTCTCCAATAAAAATGCAGACGCTTTTATTTCGCGCCTTTGGCGCGGTGCGCATTATGATTTTTCGCGGTTACCGGATGATTTTTTCAATGATGTAGCGCGGGCGCTTTTTGGTCTCCATATATGCCTTGCCAATATATTCGCCAATAATCCCAATGGCCATCAACTGCAGCCCGCCCAGCAGCCATACGGACATAATGGTGCTTGTCCAGCCAACTTGCGTCTGGCCTATGGCGTGTACCACCAGCGAATAGATCAGCATGATGAGCGATACGATAAAAATGACAAGGCCGATGACAGTGATGACCCGGATGGGCTTGACAGAAAAGGACGTGATGCCGTCAAATGCGAAAGCCAGCATTTTTTTGAGCGGGTATTTGGATTCCCCCGCAAAGCGCTCGGCACGGCGGTATTCCACAGTGCCCGTCTTGTAGCCGATTTGGGTGACAATCCCACGCAGAAACAGGTTGATCTCGCCAAACTCCGCAAGCCCCTGCAGGGCGCGTTTGGACATCAGGCGGTAATCGGCATGGTTGTACACGATGTCCACGCCCAGAAACTTCATAAATTTATAAAACGCCTGCGCCGAGGCGCGTTTGAAGGCGCTGTCGGAATCACGGTTGCTGCGAACGCCGTATACGATGTCGCAGCCGTCCTCAAATTTTGTGACAAACTGGTCCAAAACCTCGATGTCGTCCTGCAAATCCGCGTCGATTGAAATCGCGCAGTCGCAATATTCCATCGCGGTCATCAACCCGGCAAGCAGCGCGTTTTGATGGCCCCGGTTGCGGGAGAGCTTGGCGCCCGTCACAAAACTGTTTTGGCCGTTAAAGGATTCGATAAGCCCCCATGTACCGTCGCTGGATCCGTCATCCACATACAGTATGCGGCTGTCGGGAGACACCAGGTCATCGCCGATCATCCGTTCCAGCTTGTCGGTAAGCCTTTTTGTTGTCTCGCCCAGCACTGCTTCTTCGTTATAGCAGGGGACGACAATATATAACGTGTGCATGGAGCGCTTCCTTTCATGATTGCTATACTGTTATACTAACTTTCCGGCGCCGGGCTGTCAATATGGGAAAAAAGCTTTTGCAACGGTTACATAAGCGGCCCGAATATCTGCAATATGGCCCGGAAGAACCGCTTGTACCACGGGACGGAAACGGTGTCCGCAAAGGAGATTTCTTTTGAGATCGCAAACGTATCGTCAAAATCCTGGCGGATATCTTGGATGGCAGGGCATCCATGCATCCACACGCCACATTCAAAGTGAAGATACATGCTGCGGTAATCCAGGTTGATGGTGCCCACTACGGCGGTCTGGTCGTCGCTGAGCAGCACCTTGGAATGGATGAAGCCCGGCAGGTATTCGTACACTTTGACACCGGATTTGATCAATTGGGCGTAGTAGGATTGTGTCAACATAAACACCAGCTTTTTGTCGGGAACATGCGGAACGATGATACGTACATCCACGCCGCTGGTAGCTGCCGTGGCCAGGAGGGTGGAAAGCTCGTTGCCGATCACAAGGTAAGGCGTCATGATGTACACATAATCCTTGGCGCGGGAAATCAGGTTGATAAACACACTCTCGCTGATATAATTGTTGTCGATGGGCGAATCAGAGAAAGGCTGCACGATCCCGCATGCATCCCTGGCGGGGACGATATCGGCGTGGTACCCGTCCAGGCTTTCGTCGTCGCCCGATGTAAAACCCCACAGGTTCATGAAAATGACCAGAAGCGAGAACACCGCCTCGCCCCGCACCATAACGGAGGCGTCCTTCCATTGACCGTAGGGATGGGTGACGTTGATGTATTCATCCGCAAGGTTGGTGCCGCCGCAGAAGGCGGTTTTGCCGTCGATCACAGTGATTTTGCGGTGGTCGCGATTGTTGAACATGGAGTTTAATATTGGTTTGAGCGTGTTAAAAACCTCGCAACGGATCCCTTTGGCGCGCAGTGTTTTGTAATAGGAGGAAGGCACCTTGCTCGCGCAGCCGATATCGTCGTACATAAACCGCACATCCAGGCCCTGGGCGGCTTTACGTTCCAAAATTTCCAGGATAGGGTCCCACATCACGCCTTCCTCTATAATAAAGTATTCCATAAATATGTATTTTTCAGCTTTTTCCAGTTCTTCCAACAGCGCGGCGAAGAAGGCCTCGCCGGTGGGGAGGTACCGTACCTCGGAATTTTCGTACGGGGGCTCTATTGCCGCATTGAATATATATGCCGATTGACGGCGGATATCTTTATCCTGCATTGTTTCAAAGATGCCGGGGCGAGGCCGCATTAAATGTATGCTTTTTGCGTATTGCTTGATCACTTTGCTCCTGTCGCGCGGGTTCATTTTGCGCTGGCTGAAGAAAAAGTACATGGTCATCCCAAAGATGGGCAATATCAGTATCAATATCACCCAGGCAACTGTATAGCCGAGGTTTTGCTTTTTGTTGACGACCCAGAGCACAAGCAACAGGCTGGAGATTGTAAGCACCAGCGTAACAATCTCGCTGATGGATTCAAGCGCCGACATCAGGAACATGATAAACCAGACCTGCAACACCGCAAGCGCTATCAGGACAAATAACCGGCTGCTCAAAAAGCTGGTAACTTTTCTTGTGACGATATTTGTGATTTTCTTTGCTTTTGTTTCCATTTATATCAGTATAACACAACCACGAAAGGGGAAACAAAAGCGGTATGTATGAAGAAATTGTAAAATATTAGCAGCACAATGTTTTGGCAAATCTGGAACGTTTATATATAGGAAAAGATTTTAAAATATAGACTGAGAGGTAAAGAAAAATGGGAACATTTGAAAAAGCAGGCCAAAAAGTAGACAGTGCGGTGGAAAAAACCAAAGAAGGTTTTGAGAAAGCAGGAACAAAAGTAAAAGACACAACAAGGAAAGCATCGTCAAAGGTGCGCGCGGGCGTGGATAAAATGGATGATAAAATCCGTGACAAGACGCAATAAAAACAGGGAAATTAAGCCCTGTATCATGACAACGCAGATGAAAAAATGCTATGCAATCAAACGCATAGCATTTTTTATATAAGAATTTATTGAGACCGTTTCAAAAATTGTGTA
>DHOD01000158.1 GCA_002407725.1 Christensenella sp. UBA5399
GCAATGAGAACGGCCCGCCATCAGAATGGGGGGAGGTGCAACGCCTATGAGAACAGGAGAGCCACCTGTTTGTCCGGTATGTCTGACAACATAGCGAATCGAAGGAACAGCCGCGTCGTTATCCTGCCGCCGCGCCCACCAGGCCATGCGGACACGGCCTTAACGGCGCGGCTGCTTTTTCCTTACAAAACACAAAGGAGGCGGCCTGATGGCGACAAATAAACAAGCCGCTAAAAATATCGAGCCTCTGCCTATGCTCAAAACGGTGGAGCAGATGAGCCGCATATCCGGTATCGGTGAAAACAAACTGCGTGAACTGATGGATAACCACGAAATCGAGTTTGTCCAAAATGGCAACCGGCGCCTACTGGCCGATGCGGCGATCTGGGACTGGTACGAAAGAAACAAAGTCTGTGCCGGAGGGAGGTGCTAAAATGTCCGTCACATCAAGACAGGTTAAAAACAAGCGCAATCAAGAAGGTGGCAGCACCGGACGTACTGGCGTGGTCTACGATGTGTCCATTCGCTACAAGACGGATGAAGGATATAACTCCTATGAAAAAGCATTTCCCCAAAATCCTGTCCCTCGTCCTTGCATTGAGCATGATGTTTTGCATGGCTGTCGGCGCCAATGCCGCCGAGATCGACACCAGCGGTGGTTCCGGCTCCACCCCCGTTAACCTGAGTTCCACCGATGACTGTTCCGAAACCGGCAACCCTGCCGCTACCGCGATGCGCGTTACTGTCCCCACCGCTCTGCCCATGGCAATGAGTCAAGATGGTGTTGTTACCACCGCCGACGACTGCTGGATCGTCAATAACTCCTACGGAGCCGTCCGTGTTGCAAATGTGACCATCACCGCCGCAGACGGCTGGAGCTTGACCGCATTCGGCGATAAGTCCTCCCTTGCCGGTGAGAAGGTGGACAGCAACAAGCTCGGTTTTGCCCTGACAATCGGCGAAGGGGCCCAGGTTGCCACTGATGCCGACAATACCTCCAACCAAACTCTTATTACCGCTCCTGTGGCCGGCTGCTATATGACCGGCGCGGGAGATCCCACCGGTAACTCTATAGCGGTCGATTACAGCGCCATCGTCACTCCTCTGTCCAGCGCAGTGACCAGCACAACTGTTGCCAGCGTCGTATTCGTCATCGAATGGGACACCGCAGCCTAAGTAAGAAAAGAACTGGAAAATGTGCGGGCGGCTTCGAAATGGCGCCGCCCGCATCCATAGAAAGGTGGACACCATGAACCGAAAAACAATATCCGTACTTCTCCTGGCCCTCGTGCTTGCGCTCTCCTTCAGTACAACAGCCCTTGCCGCAGGCTCGGCTACGGCAACCGTTCCGATCACATTAACCGTTGCCAATGAGTATCGCGCCGTCAATGTCACCCTCCCAGCTTTTCTCCCGGTCCATGTTATCAACGGTACGGTGGTCGTCGCCGATAACGTCGGGATTCTAAACAATTCTAAATCTGGCTCCATCCAAGTGACAGCAGTCTCCGTAACGGATGGAGCATACAAGGTTGGAAACTACGATAGCTTTACAGGCTCCAGAACCATCGCGCTGAAAATCAATGGATGTGTCACCAAAAGATCCGGAAGTATGGCGATTACGCCTGCTACATTTCCCGTTATCGATGCCGGAAGCAGACTACAGCTGGCTTACTATGCGAAAGTATCCTCAGACATACCCAACTCTACCGATGTAAATGCCGCAAATGTCGTGTTTACCATCTCTATTGCCGATTAAAGGAGTATTGCCATGACACGTTTCAAGCCCAAAAGGCTTCTGTTGCTGCTTCTGGTGCCGATGCTCGTGTTCTCTATGCTCACCGTATCCGCGTCGGCAGAAGAACCGGATTCTTCAATAGAAGGAATCGAATCAACCGATGAATTACCTGAAACAGAAACCGAAGAGGAAACGCATACCCATACGGATGCCGACGATGATACCCATAGTTCTGAGTCCGATGGATCCGGCGCGGTGAATGAACAGGTTAAGGCGGCGGGCGCAGCAACTTGTACTCATTCCATGACGGTTACCAATTGGATAACCAACTGCCGGTGGGAACAGTACTGTGTGTATTGTGGCGCCTTCATTTCCTCCGGTATCGTTCATGGACCGTACACTCATGGAAACTGGCAGTATTACAGCACGACGAAGCATATGCGTTCCTATACCTGCATTTTCGGCGACAGCGAAACCTATTATCAAACCGAAGATCACACTGTGACGAAACAGTACAGCCCATTCAACGCAACCCAGCACAGCGTTTCAAGGTATTGCAGCGCATGCAACTCTTTCATCGGCAGCCCCACCTATGAAGACCACATCGATTCCAACGGCGACGGGATCTGCGATGGCTGTGGATATGAAATGGCGTATTTCTCTGTCACTGTTCCTGCCAGCCTCATGCTCACCGTATCCGAATGGGGCGAGGTTTATGCCGCAAACAGCGCCGCCATCGTAAACAACTCATCCGCTGCGGTAGCAGTAACCGATATTATCGTCAGCTCGGAAAACGGCTGGGCGCTTGTGCCCTACAGCAGAAATATGGCTTCCGATAAGGTGGATGCCGGGCTGATCGGGTTTGCCGTTAACGGAGCATCCACCACCCAAAACGCTTCATCCGAGTCTTTGCTCCTCCCCGGAACATGGACCATCGATCGGGCAAGCTCACTGCCGCTAACGTATGATGCGGTAGTATCTGCGACCTCCCGGGTTATCCGTTCGGAGCAGGTTTTAACGGTTGTGTTCGTGCTGGAATGGGCATGATCCCCTAACTTTCGGTCCGCTGAAAGGAGTATGCGTCTATGCAAGAAGAAGTTGAACACAGAGCCGTAACGCTTGCCATCAGCACGACCAAGCTCACGGCGCGGACGCTGCGGGCAGCGATCCGCAAGCTGCTGGAAGCCTGGAAAAAGGGGCGGGATAAAGCAAAATTCCCTGTAATACCCCACGGCAAGCAAAGTGCCAAGGAGCTTGTCGGACAGAACGCAGGCGTATCCAATATCGAAATTACCGGCAGCAATATCAAATCCTTTGAACGCGTGGCCCGCAAATACGGCGTGGATTTCGCCGTAAAGAAGGACAGGAGCGTTTCGCCTCCCAAATACCTTGTGTTCTTCAAGGCCCGCGACGCCGACGCCCTAACCGCCGCGTTCGCTGAATTTACCGCCAAGACGGTGAACCAGACAAAGAAACCTTCCGTCCTTGCCCAGCTCCGCAAGTTCAAGGAGCTTATCCAAAACAGCGAGATCGACAAGGACAAAGTCCGTAACAAGGGAGAACGGGAGCTATGAAAACCGATATAAAAAAGTTCATTCTGCCCAATCTTCCCTACCTGTTCATCTTCTGCCTTGCGGTCAAGGTGGGCGAAGCATGGCGGCTGGCCGCTGGCGGCGATTTCGGTACAAAGCTGCTGCATCTGACGGACGGCTTTACCGCCGCGTTCCAAAACCCGCTGCCCAGCTTCCACCCCCAAGACCTGCTTGTGGGCCTTGTAATCGCCGCCACCATCCGGCTGGCGGTGTACGTCAAGGGCAAGAACGCCCGGAAGTACCGCAAAGGTATCGAATACGGCAGCGCCCGCTGGGGGACGGCCAAGGACATCCAGCCCTTTATCAAACCCAAGTTCAGCGAAAACATCCTCCTGACCGAAACGGAGCGGCTGACCACAGGACAGGTAATGCACCCGGATTTCCGTAATATCAATCACAACGTTCTGATCATCGGCGGTTCCGGCTCCGGTAAGACCCGCTACCACATCAAGCCCACCCTCATGCAGATGAATGCCAGCTACCTTGTCACCGATCCCAAGGGCACCGTCATCGTGGAGTGCGGAAGGCTGCTGAAGCGCAACGGCTATAAGATCAAAGTCCTAAACACCATCAATTTTTCACGCTCCATGCATTACAACCCCTTCCGGTATATCCGCAAAGAGGAAGATATTTTGAGCCTCATCACGGTGCTCATGGAGAACACCAAGGGAGAGGACGCCAAGAGCGCCGAAGATTTTTGGGGCAAAGCGGAGGCGCTTTTGTATCAGGCGTTGTTTGCCTACATCTGGTACGAGGCCCCCGAAGAAGAAAAGAACATGACCACCCTGCTGAACATGCTAAACGCCTGCGAGTGCCGCGAGGATAACGAGGATTTCAAGAACGCCGTTGACCTGCTATTCGACGAGCTGGAACGGGAAAATCCCGACCACTTTGCCGTCCGGCAGTACCGCAAATTCAAAATGGCGGCAGGAAAGACGCTTAAAAGTATCCTGATTTCCTGTGCCGCCCGCCTTGCCCCTTTCGATATCAAGGCCGTTCGGGACATGATGGAGTACGACGAATTGGAGCTGGATAAACTGGGCGACCGCAAGACCGCCCTGTTCGTCATCGTGAGCGATACCAACAGAACCTTCAATTTCATAGCAGCTATGATGTATTCGCAGATGTTCAACGTCCTCTGCGACAGGGCGCTGGAGTATGGCGGGCGGCTCCCAGTGCGTGTGACCTGCCTGCTGGACGAATTCGCCAACCAGAAGATACCGGATTTCCAAAACCTGATCAGCGTCATACGCAGCCGGAACATCACGGCCCATATCGTGTTGCAGGCCCAAAGCCAGTTGAAGGCCGTCTATAAAGATCACGCAGATACCATCGTGGGCTGTTGCTCGTCTATGATCTTCCTGGGCGGGAAAGAGCGCGGCAGCCTGAAAGACGTGTCGGAAATGATGGGTAAGGAAACCATCGACACCTTTAACGAGAGCGACACGCGGGGCAGCCAGCGAAGCATGGGCCTGAATTATCAGAAGTTGGGTAAGGAGTTGATGACCCCGGACGAACTGGCGGTCATGCCCGGAAGCAAGTGCATTTTGCAGTTGCAGGGCGTCAGACCGTTTTACTCCCGCAAGTACGACATCACGAAGCACCCGCAGTACAAATGCCTGTCGGACGCGAACCCCAAGAACGCCTTTGACTTGGATAAATACCTGCGGCGCAGGTTCAAACCCCAGCCGGACGAGATATACGACGTTTACCACATCGACCTGTCCGGTGAACCGGAAACTTCGGAGTAGCGACCTTTTTGCTTAAATACTTTTCAAACAAGTGAATCATCAAAGGGGCTGCTGCGTTGAGTAGTCCCCAATATAAACATTAGGGGGCAGGTTATTCATCTGACTATTACATCATTTGTATAATATGAATGCTTTCCCAACTCATCTTCCCAATACAGTAATGTTGCTTGTTCGACATCGTTGACTATTAATTCACCGAAAGTAAGGGCTGATCTTGCGGCTTCAACCATGCCTTCTGTTTTGTTTCGGGTATTCAATTCGGATAAGGCCTCTTTGGTACTTTCGCTTAATTTTCTTTGATCGCGTTTCCCCCCAAGCCACCAAGGCATTATTTTCTGCCATCCATTCTTGGCTGAAACAGTTTCTTTAAGTGATTGTGTCAGTTCTTCTACTTGTTTCGGACTGTTTTCGATATTGTACCAGAGCGTTTGATACCGCTTAACTTTTTCAACTAAGTTTGTCGCGAGCGTCTTCAAAAACGCCGGATTCTCTTGAAGTGTCAGTTTGAGACGCAAGATGCCAATTCTTAAATCCAGTATCGATAAAAGAGTCGCCATGTAAGCGTCTAAGTTCTTCAATTCTAACTCTTTTATGCTTAAGGATTTGTCGATTATCTGAGTGTCATAAAGATAGCGGTATCTCTCGAAAATTGGATTTACTTTATCCTCGATCAGGGCCAACCGCATCGCCATGTCGTTCGTAAATTTGCTTGAAATATCATGTTCTTTTTCCAGCGCCTCAAGCCTTGAACCGGCTGAAATCAACTCACCAATGAATGTGGCCTCATATCTTTGTAGGATACGACTGACTTCCTGCTGTATTTTATCAAGCTTTTCATTTACGGTTTTAAATTGCTGCAGCACCATAATGGTCGATAACGCTTGAAAAGCGAGCAAAGGTGCTGCTATGGGCATGATAGCACCGGATAATGCGATAAAAGGAGCCTGACCAACAATTCCTCCAGCACCCATAACTGCGCTGCCTACGCCGTTTCCTATGGCCATCAATGTAGCGGGGTTCGCTGTCGCCATAAACAAGGTACCGGAAGTTGCTGCGGCTAGTCCGAGAGCCCCACCTCCACTGACGAGCAATGTTGGAATGCACAGTTCGGAAAGCGCTCCACCAGTTTTTATATAATCCCCCTGCTCTTTAAAATTTGCCTGAAGACTTTCGATAATTTTATTCTTTAAGTCATCATTAAGTGCCAAGAGGCCGAACTTTTCACCACTATCGGGGCATTCATAAATTTTTGCATAATTTTTGGTTTGCTTTCGTTTTCTAAACATAGTTTGGCCTTCCAATTTTTGATTATAAACACAATGGGAAAATATAGATAGC
>DHOD01000152.1:0-265 GCA_002407725.1 Christensenella sp. UBA5399
CGGGACGGCAATCGTCGATTACCGGGGGCATCGGGAAAAATGTGCGGGCGGTATCGTTGGATATAGCGGCGGTAGATGCGACTGTTATCAAGCTGGACGTGGAAGGAAACGAGCAGAAAGCACTGGGCGGCGCGCAACACATCATACAGGACGGCCGGCCTAAGCTGATGGTTTCCGCATATCACAGGCACGAAGACCTGTTGCTCCCGCTTAATGTCAGGAGGCTGCGCAGCGATTATACTGTGCGGCTACGCTTGGCGGCGGG
>DHOD01000152.1:610-820 GCA_002407725.1 Christensenella sp. UBA5399
GCGCGTTTGGGATGGCATGAGACGCGTTCCGCGCTGCCCTGGCGCGGAACACAAGCCTTGCTTTAGCAAGGTGCTCCCTGATTAAAATGATATTTCAATCAGGGAATAGTATTAGAATTAAGCACCCAAAATCATCTGAAAAGGAGAGAAGCAATGTTAAAGGATATTCCGGAAATCATATCGCCAGACCTTATGATGGTGATGATGAAG
>DHOD01000152.1:962-5560 GCA_002407725.1 Christensenella sp. UBA5399
CGACGCTCTTCCGATCTGGGCACGGGGATGAAATTTGCTTTTGCGATGCAAATTTTCCGGCGGACAGTGTAGGGGATGGCGTCCGGGTGATCCGGGCGGACGGTCACAGGATCACCGATTTGATTGACGCGGTACTCCGGTTTATGCCGCTCGACAATTATGTGGAACTGCCCGCAGTGCTGATGGATGCGCCCGAAGGGGCGGCGCCCCAGGTATGGGACGCATATGACGAGATCATTAAAAAGCATGATTTTGCAAAGGCGTTTACATCGTTTGAGAAGATGGAGCGTTTTGCGTTTTACGTGCGCGCACGGAAAAGCTATGCTGTGGTGGCGACAAGCGAAAGCGAGCCGTATGCCAATATCATACTGAAAAAAGGCGTGATCTGACAGGTGCGGACGAATGCATCCATGCATAAAAGCTGTCCGGAATTTGCAGGAAGATTCCGGACAGTTTTGTATTTGAATTTTTCGTGTATGGATACATATTTTTGCCGCGTATAATGCTATAATGGTTAAGGCAAACAAAACTGATATAATACTAAACACTGATAAAAAAGCCTTAAAACGGCTTTTCTATCGCCGCAAGAAATGCGGCACAAAAATGCCATGTCATTTTTGAAGTGAAAGTATTGAACGGCTTAACCGGCTCATAATGCCAAAAATCATTATGAGCCCCGCGCATCTGCGCGGAATTAAAACACAGGGTGTTTTAATTGGTGAATAGTATAAATTGGAGATACGGATGATAGAACGCAACTTTCAATTGCACTCGAAATACAGCCCGGCAGGCGGGCAGCCTGAGGCAATCGACAAGCTGGTGGCGGGCATAGAGGAAAACAGAAGGGCGCAGGTGCTGTTGGGCGTGACTGGCAGTGGCAAGACGTTCACCATGGCGAATGTCATTGCGCGGACCAACCGTCCGGCGCTAATCCTTGCACACAATAAAACGCTGGCGGCGCAGCTGTATAGCGAGTTCAAGGAGTTTTTTCCTGACAACGCCGTCGAATTTTTTGTCAGTTATTATGATTATTACCAGCCCGAGGCATATGTGCCGGGGCGCGATCTTTATATCGAAAAAGACGCCAGCATCAATGAGGAGATCGACAAAATGCGCCACTCTGCCACATCCTCGCTGTTAGAGCGCCGGGATGTCATTGTGGTGGCGAGCGTATCGTGCATCTATGGTATCGGTTCGCCGGAGACATACGAGACAATGGCGGTGGCGCTGCGCGAGGGCAAGGAGATGTCGCGCGAGGTATTGCTGGAAAGGCTGATTGCCATCAACTTTACTCGCAACGACACCGATATGACCCGCGGCACATTCCGTGTGCGTGGCGATGTCGTGGAGATCATTCCGGCCAACGAATTTGACCATGCGATCCGGGTGGAGTTTTTTGGGGACGAAATCGAAGCGCTCTACGAGGTGGATGCGCTGACCGGCAAGAAGCTCAACAAAACGGAATATTTTCTTGTGTTTCCGGCAACGCACTATGCAATGGAGCACAGCATGGTGCTGGACAAGCTGCCGGAGATCAAGCGCGACCTTGCAAAGCAGGTGGAGCTGTTTAAATCGCAGGACAAGCTGCTGGAGGCGGAACGCCTGACGCAACGCACGCTGTATGATCTGGAAATGCTGAAGGAACTGGGGTATTGCTCCGGTATCGAGAACTATTCGCGGTATTTTGACGGCAGGAAGCCCGGCGAGGCACCGTATACGTTGATGGACTTTTTCCCGAACGATTATCTGCTGTTTGTAGACGAATCACACGCGACGCTGCCACAGGTACGGGCAATGTACAAGGGAGACAGGTCCCGCAAGCAGATGCTGGTGGATTATGGATTCCGGCTGCCGGCGGCGTTTGATAACCGGCCGCTTCAATTTGACGAGTTCAATGCGCGGCTGAACCAGGCGGTTTATGTTTCGGCAACGCCTGCCGAGTACGAGCGTACCCTTGCCAAGGGCAGGATAGTCGAGCAGATTGTGCGCCCGACCGGGCTGCTGGACCCCAGCGTAGAGATCCGCAAAACGGAAGGGCAGCTTGACGACCTGCTGGGGGAGATTCGCGATATTGCAAAGCGTAACCGCCGCGTGCTGGTGACAACGCTCACCAAACGCCTTGCGGAACGCCTAACGGAATATTACACGGAAATGGGTGTACGGGTGAAGTATATGCACTCGGATATCGAGACACTGGAGCGGATTGAGATTGTGCGTGGGTTGCGGCTGGGCGAATTTGATGTGCTGGTGGGGATCAACCTGCTGCGCGAGGGGCTGGATATTCCCGAGGTGGAGCTCGTCGCGATACTGGATGCGGATAAGGAAGGCTTCCTGCGCAACGAGACATCGTTGGTACAGACGATTGGCCGCGCAGCGCGTAACGACAAGGGCCGGGTGATCCTGTATGCCGATACGATGACAAAATCCATCAAAGCTGCGATGGGGGAGACAGACAGGCGGCGCGCCCTCCAGCAGAAGTATAACGACGAGCACGGCATCACGCCCGAATCGATATCAAAGGAGATCCGCGACAACATTGCAATCACACAGAAGGTGGATGAAGTGGCGGGTATAGAAATGCCGAAGGGCGAGCGGCAGATGCGTATAGACCTGCTGACACAGCAGATGAAGGAAGCGGCGGCGGAGCTGGAATTTGAGGTTGCGGCCAGAATACGGGATATGATCAAGGAATTGGAGAACAGCTGAATGGATGAATTGCGAATCAAAGGCGCCAGGGAACACAACCTGAAAAATATTGACCTGGTGCTTCCAAGGGATAAATTTATTGTAATCACAGGGCTTTCGGGCAGCGGAAAATCGTCGCTGGCATTTGACACGATCTATGCGGAAGGGCAGCGGCGTTATGTGGAATCGCTGTCCTCTTACGCGCGCCAGTTTTTGGGGCAGATGGAGAAGCCGGACGTCGACCAGATCGACGGGCTTTCGCCGGCGATCTCGATTGACCAGAAGACGACGGCGCGCAATCCGCGGTCTACAGTGGGCACTGTGACGGAGATCCACGATTACCTGCGCCTGCTGTATGCGCGGGCGGGCGAGGTGTACTGCACCAACTGCGGTAAAAAAATTACGCGCCAGTCTGTTGACCAGATGGTAGACCAGGCGGCAAACTTTGGCGAAGGCAAGAAAATCATGATTTTGTCGCCGGTCATACGCGCAAAAAAAGGCGAGCACAAAAAAGTATTGGAGAACCTTGCGAAGGACGGGTTTGCCCGCGTATGGGTGGACGGGGAGATCAGGGGCCTGGATGAGGAGATTGACCTGGAACGTCAAAAACGGCATTCGATTGCGGTCGTGGTGGACAGGATCATACTGAAGCCGGACAGTGAAAAGCGGTTGGCGGATTCGATCGAAACCGCGCTCAAGCTTTCGGGCGGGCTGGTGGCCATCAATAATATGGAGACGGGCTAAGACTTGCTGCTCAATGAATATTTTGCCTGCGTGGATTGTGGCGTCAGCATAGAGGAATTGTCGCCGCGTATGTTCTCGTTCAACAGTCCTTTTGGCGCCTGCCCCGATTGCACGGGGCTTGGCATGATACTCAAAATTGACCCGGATATTGTGGTGCCCGACAAGACAAAGAGCCTGCGGGATGGTGCTATCAAATCGTCGGGGTGGGGCTTTTCGACCGCGGGGAGTATTGCGCGTAGTTACCTGCTGGCGTTGATGAAGCGGTACAAGTTCAGCGAGGATACGCCGTTTAAGGATCTTTCGCCCGAGGTGCAGCAGGTGCTGCTGTATGGGACAAACGGGGAAAAACTGAAGGTGGAATACGACGGCACGCATGGGACGGGCTTCTATAATGCTGCGTTTGAGGGCGTGATCCCCAATATGGAGCGCCGGTATAGGGAGACCACCTCGGAGTACATGAAAAGTGAAATTGAAGGCTATATGATGGCCATTCCGTGCCCATCGTGCCATGGGCAGCGATATAAGCCGGAGACGCTTGCAGTCAGGATCGGCGGCAAGAACATTGCGGAATTGTCGGAAATGTCCATCAGCACGGCGCGCCGGTTTGTCAACACGCTCAAACTGGACAGCAAGCAGCGCGCCGTAGCGGACAGGGTGCTCAAGGAGCTGAACGCGCGGTTCGATTTCCTTGTGAATGTAGGGTTGGATTACCTGACGCTGTCGCGCGGGGCGGCGACGCTTTCGGGCGGCGAGGCGCAGCGCATCCGCCTGGCGACGCAGATTGGCAGTGGGCTGATGGGCGTGCTGTATATACTGGACGAGCCAAGCATCGGCCTGCACCAACGGGACAACGCAAAGTTGATCGATACGCTGAAAGGGTTGCGAGACCTGGGAAACACGTTGATTGTGGTGGAGCATGACGAAGAGACGATGTTGACGTCCGATCATATTGTGGATATCGGCCCGGGCGCGGGCGCGCACGGCGGGCATGTTGTTGCGGAAGGTACGGCCAAGCAGATTATGGCGAATAAAAAGAGCATTACCGGCCAATATCTTTCCGGGCAGAAAAAAATCAGGATACCATCAAAGCTGCGCAAACCGGGCGGATGGGTCACCGTGAAGGGGGCGCAGGCGAACAACCTGAAGGATATCGACGTGTCGTTTCCAAC
>DHOD01000152.1:5707-6044 GCA_002407725.1 Christensenella sp. UBA5399
TCCAACGGGTGTGATTACTGCCGTGACAGGTGTTTCGGGCAGCGGAAAAAGCACGCTGGTCAACAGCATATTGAAAAACGCGTCGATGCAGCGGTTCTATCATTCCAAGGAGCGGCCCGGCAAGCACGACGCAATAGAAGGGTGGGAATACCTGGACAAGGTTGTGGACATCGACCAATCGCCGATCGGGCGTACGCCGCGGTCCAATCCGGCAACCTATACAGGTGTGTTTGACCAGATACGCGACCTGTTTGCGCTGACCAACGACGCGAAGGCGCGCGGGTACCAGAAGGGGCGGTTTTCGTTCAACGTGAAGGGCGGCCGGTGCGAGGCGTGC
>DHOD01000152.1:6210-6501 GCA_002407725.1 Christensenella sp. UBA5399
TGCGAGGCGTGCAAGGGCGACGGCATCATCAAAATAGAGATGCACTTTTTGCCGGATGTATACGTGCCGTGCGAGGTGTGCAAAGGGCAGCGTTACAACAGGGAGACGCTGGAGGTGCGGTACAAAGGCAAGAATATATACGAAGTGCTGGATATGACAGTGGAGGAAGCATACAAGTTTTTTGAGAACATCCCCAAGATCGAGCGTAAAATGAAAGTGCTGATGGATGTGGGGCTCTCGTACATCAAACTGGGACAGCCGTCCACTACGCTTTCGGGCGGCGAGGCGCAG
>DHOD01000152.1:6674-7080 GCA_002407725.1 Christensenella sp. UBA5399
GAGGCGCAGCGGGTCAAGCTGGCGACCCACCTGGCAAAGCAGCAGACGGGTAAGACGCTCTTTATACTGGACGAGCCGACGACAGGGCTGCATATGGACGACGTCAAAAAGCTGGTAAAGGTGTTGAACCGCCTTGCGAACAAGGGCAATACCGTTGTGGTGATCGAGCATAACCTGGACGTGATCAAATGTGCGGACCATATCATTGACCTGGGGCCGGAAGGCGGGGACAACGGCGGCACGATTGTCGCGCAGGGTACGCCAAAACAGGTGGCCGATACGCCGGAAAGCTACACAGGCCAATACCTGAAAAGGATCTTTGAAAATGCCACGCCGGAAAGCTACCTGATCCCAAAATTTGATTAGAGCAAATTAACTTGGAGTCGGTTATGGCAGGTTCGAGCAA
>DHOD01000152.1:7244-10113 GCA_002407725.1 Christensenella sp. UBA5399
GTTTTAGGCAAGGCGCGAAAGCGCAGGCATATCGGCACATATGGCAAGCTTTCGCAACGCGGCATGAAGCTGATTTTGCCGAAGATGACTACCTATGTTAAGTTGATTTGCTCTAGGATATCCACATGGGCATACCTGCAAGTTTTTGCTGTTTTGGGGTGGATTTTATGAATGGCGTGATATATAATGGACACGGGGTATGGAACCGGCGGCTATTGCAGGCAGCGTGCAGCGCGGGCAGGTAAGGGCCGGGGTTCGGCGCACGGGTTGCGCCAGGTAAAACAGGCTGGTCTTTTAGGGGAGTTATCAGTAGTGGAAAAGCAGGTTTCGGGCGATGTGAGCCCGTACGTAGTCAATAATGTCACGATATGCATAGACCGGCTGGGCAGCGATGTTTTTGAGGGGCGTGTGTATCATGAACAGCTCAAAAAAGAGGTCGGTTTCACTGAACTTGGTATGATGTTGCGGTTGATTGACGATATGCAGGATGCATTCCAGTTTCCTGAAGCGTCGACGCTCACGCGGTATTTTGGGCAACGGAAAAGAAAACTGGGGGAAGGGGAAAACGCAATGGACAAACAGGACAAGTTTGAAAATATTGAAATCACGGAAAATGTAGAGAACGGATCGAAGGCGACATTTGTGGTGCAGATACAATACCGGCAGAACGCTACGTGGCAGGGCAACGTAAAATGGCTGGAAACCAATGAGGAAATGAAATTCCGCAGTGCGCTGGAGTTGGTCAAGATGATTGACCAGGCAATGGCGGACGGCAAAGAGGACGACCAGGAATAAGTATTAAGTAATATCTTTCCTTTTACGCAGGATATAGACGGCAGGATACAGGCCGCCAGCGTCGAAGGTCGCGTGCTTCAGGATATCAAACTGCCCGCTTGCCTCTATGAGGCGCTCGGTCAGTTTTTTTTCGTGCGTATATAATATTGCCAGGCCTTCCTTGTTCAGTATGCGGGGAAGGATACGAAAGTAACTCTGGTACAGGCGCTCGTTTTGCGTGTGGCTGCCCACCCGGAGCCCAAAAGGCATGTTGGTGATGATTTCATCATACCGCTTGGCCGTGAATTTAAGCGTGTCCATGTGGTGGAACTGTGGGTGCGCGTGGGAGAAACGGCTGTTTTCGCTGGCGGCCTCTATCGCGCCAATGTTGATGTCCACCCCGGTCAATGTGTGGTGTGGAAAAAACGAGCGTTCAAAGAGCATTGTGCCGCTGCCGCAAAAGGTGTCCAGCACGCGCGCGTCCTCGTCAAAGTATTCGCTCGCGTATTCGCATACGCAGGCCGCGATGCCGGCATTGATACTGGCGGCCACCGTCTTTTTGCGATAATCAAACCGCCTGTCAACCAACGGGTTCAGCAGTACCTGCGCCTCGTCCCCGTCGATGTCGATCATCAGCTCAATCGAATACGACGAAGGCGTGTTAATGAGCTGGGTACATGCGGCAATGCACTTTTTGATAATATCCAGCCGTACTTCGTGCGATACGCTTTTGACCTCAAGCCGGTATCCCGTCGCGCCTGTGCGCTGGATGATGGCGTTTTCACGCTTGGCGATAAACGCATCCAGCTCGGCGGTGGGGCATTTGCCAAGATAGATGTAGGCATCGCAAAAAGCGCGTGTGGCATAGATGTCCCCAAAGCGCTCGAGGCCTGTGATGGCAACGTATTTCCCGGATCGTTTGGGCGCGAACCCCAGCCTTTTGAATGCCGCGTAAGTGACATTTGCGTTAGGGGTGCTCAAAAAAACAAAATCGTTGGGCAATATGCGGACCTGCACTTTTG
This sequence comes from Christensenella sp. UBA5399, assembly GCA_002407725.1. Taxonomy (GTDB): domain Bacteria; phylum Bacillota; class Clostridia; order Christensenellales; family Christensenellaceae; genus UBA5399. Next base: position 9,041 of record DHOD01000152.1, read on the forward strand.
TTTTGGCGACATAATTGGAGAGCGCCTTGGTGAGCGCGGCCTTTTCTTCGTACAGGTGTTTGTCGATATCGCTCCGCAGCATGTAATTTTCCAGATATTCCTTTGCCCGTGTGTTTTTGGCGTTGCCGATGGCAAGCAGGTAGGATGGCAGCGCAAACATCTGCTCTTCGCGCTCCAGCGCGTCAATAAGCGAATCCAAACATTTGCGGGCGCATGTGTTGCCGATGATTTGTGCGGCGTGCATCCTGACCTTGGGATCATCGTAGTGCAGCAGTTCGATAATGGCTTTCGTATGGCTTTGTGCATAGTCCTGGAGCTTTGACCCCATATCCGCCATAATCCGTGTGGCAAGGCGGGCGCTTTTACCTTTTGTCAGTTGGTAAAGGTCATGGATATACCCATCGCCTGAAATTTTCTGTAATTGCGCTTTTTTGTCTTCGGCGGACATCTCGTTGTAATTATCCACCAGGTATTGTAGTTTCATTGGCGTATACACTCATATATGACATCCAGCACATTTTGTGTGCCGTTCGTTTCGTTACCCTGCGTAATATTGCTGCGCATTGCATCTTTTTGCAAAACAAGCTTGTGCAGCGCATCCCGAAGGCGCGCGTCGGTCAGTTCTTCCTGGTGCAGCACCAGGGAATAGCCGTGCTGCTGGAAGTATTCCGCGTTCTCCAGTTGATCGCCGCGGCTTGCGCTGAGCGGAAGCGGGATAAGCAGCGATGGAAGGCCCAGTGCAACAAATTCAAATATAGCGTTTGCACCTGCGCGCGAGAGTACGATGTCGGTGGCGGCAAAGATGTCGGCCAGTTGCTCGTTCACATATTCAAACTGGCAATAGCCATTTATGCGATTGAGCGAAGGATTCAGGTTGCCGCGCCCCCGTAGGTGCACAATTTGAAAATCCTGCGTAAACGCCTGGATATCGTGATCGATGATGTCATTGATGGCTTTGGCCCCCAGCGATCCTCCCATTATTAATAACACCGGTTTCCCGCTGTTAAACCCCAACATGTCAAGGCCGCTTTCGCGATTGCCGGAAAGAAGGGCGGCCCGCACGGGCGAGCCTG
>DHOD01000152.1:10236-12460 GCA_002407725.1 Christensenella sp. UBA5399
CCGCGGAAAGGGGGCGGGCGCGGCGGGGGGGAGCCTGTGAAACCCCCCTTGGGCTCATGCGCCGCGGGCGTATCGAACGAAAGGCAGATTTTCTGGGCTTTTTTGAGGCAGAGCCGGTTGGCAAGCCCCGGCGAATAGTCACTCTCGTGCAGCACAACCGGGATGCGGAGTTTTGCAGCGGCATATACGACGGGGACGGACACATATCCGCCTTTGGCAAATACAAGAGCAGGGGCGAGTTCCTTTAATATTCGTTTTGCCTGGCGGTACCCTTTGAACACCTTGAAAAAATCTTTGATGTTTTCCTTGCTGAGATAGCGCCGCAATTTGCCGGCTTCAATCACATGATAGGGCATGTTGGTCACAAGTTCATGCTCTATACCGTTTTGCGTGCCGATATAGTGAAGCTGATAGCCGTTATGAATCAAATCGTCACTGATTGCCAGATTGGGCGTAACATGCCCTGCGGTCCCGCCGCCTGTCAAAACAATCGTTTTTCCCATACAAATCTCCCCGTATGCTTGGATATACGCGAATATATAAAGCCTGACGGGGTTTTATACATCCGACATCCTATCATAGCACTGTTGGGGCTGCAGCGCAACAAGGCAAGATAACGCGATTGAAAATATACCGCAGCCGTGATACACTAATTTAGGTTCACTACATTTGAAAGTGGTTATTTATAACAATCCCATATAAAAAGTGCCGGCACTTTTTATAGCGCGGCACGCGCGTTTGGGATAGTGGCAGAAGCTGGGGACTGGGGATAAGGTGCTGGAAGGAGCCCCCCATTAGAATCGAAAATTTGCGAAAGTATATAAAGGGTGTTAGATGAAGGTTCTTATATTGAGTATGACCGTGGGACAGGGGCATAATTCCGCCTCGAAAGCCATCGCGGGTTATTTGGAGCAGAAAGGGCATGAATGCGATATACTGGATACGTATAAATTCCTGAACCGGGCCATCGGCGAGGCCTTTGACAAGGGATATACGTTGATGGGACGCGTCTGGCCCCGGCTCAACGAGAATATATACAGTGCGGCGGAACGGTATAACGGCCGATCGGATATGAAGATGTATTTTCCGTGGCTTTTTGCCGACCTCAACAAGCAAAAATTGAAGAAGTATGTCGAGGACTACCGGCCGGATGTCATTATTTGTACGATTGTGATGACGGCAATGGTGGTGTCGCTGCTCAAAGAGACAGATATGGTCCACAAAGGGATCAAGACGGTCGGCATTGTGACGGATTACTCATTGCATCCGTTTTGGGAATATACCGACATGGATTATTTTGTTTGCCCCAACGAGCTGATGATTCCTTCCATGATAAAGCGTGGAATTCCGCGGGAGAAGATTCTGCCGACCGGCATACCGATCGATGTCAAATACGCCAAGCGTATACCGACAAACAAAGCGCGTAAAAAGCTGGGGTTGGACAAAGGGCGGTTTACCATATTGATGTCGGCGGGCGGCATGGGTTTTTCTGGGATGGTTGCAACCGCACAGGAGCTTGATAAACTGGACGATGTACAAATGGTTGCGGTGTGCGGCACAAATGCGCGGCTTTCCGCGCGGATGAAGGAATTGAAATTCAGGAGCGAAATCAAAGTACTGGAGTTCGTCAATAACATGGACGAATATATGGATGCCTGCGATGTGTTTATCACCAAGCCGGGGGGGCTGTCCACATCGGAAGCGATTGCCAAAAAAAAACCTTTGCTGCTGACAAAGCCGATGCCGGGCGTGGAGAACATGAACCTGGCGTTTTTGGTCAATCATTCGCTGGCGGTGCACGCCAACAAATACCAGCCGGAGACAGAAGTGATCATGCAGCTTAGGGCAAACGACCAAAAGCTGGACGAGATGAAGATTGCGCAAACAAGGTGGGGCAAAAAAGACAGCGCGATTGCCCTGGGGGAATTTTTGGAGCGCATGGTCTGATGTACAGATTGCCGCAAGCCGGCGGTATAATATAAAGGAATTGTCGTATGAAAAATATTAGCTGGAACAAACAAAAAATCATATTTATACTGATCATTGCCGCAATTATTGTGGGCGACCAGATCGCAAAGTACTTTGCGCAAACGGTGTTGCCGGGGGAGCCGGGCAAGAGCGCCGAATTTATCGACGGGTTTATGCGGTTCATTTATACGGAAAACACCGGCGCGGCTTTTTCGCTCTTTGGCGGGGCAACGTGGATACTGGCCATTATATCCGG
>DHOD01000152.1:12614-13594 GCA_002407725.1 Christensenella sp. UBA5399
CGGGGTCATGGCGGTGGTGGTCATTGTGCTGCTGTTCAAGACAAAGGACATCGATTCCTGGCTGTGCAAGCTGGGGCTTTGCTTTATTGCGGGCGGCGCCATCGGCAATTTGCTCGACCGTGTTTTCAGGGGCTATGTGGTGGATATGATGGAGTTTGAATTTGTGGATTTTGCAGTGTTCAATGTCGCGGATTGTTTTGTGACGTTTGGCGCGGTGATGGTGTGTATATTCATTATCTGGTATTGGGAAAAGAGCAGGAAAAAGCAGGATGTGCAAGAGGATTGAGCTAAATATAACAGAAAACATCTCGACACGGCTGGATGCGTATATTGCGGGCAGATTGGGGCAGTATACGCGTTCTTTTGTTAAAAAGCTGATTGACGGGGGACAGGTGCTGGTGAACGGCAGCATTCCCAAGGCGGGCGACAAGCCGAAGGCCGGGGATGTGGTTGCCATTACCATTCCCGCGCAACAGGCGGCAGCGGCCATGCCGCAGGATATCCCGCTGGATATTGTGTACGAAGACGGGGATATTGCCGTCATCAACAAGCCCCAGGGGATGGTGACGCACCCGGCGGCAGGCAACGCGGATGGTACGCTGGTCAATGCGGCATTGTTTCATATCAAGGATTTATCGGGGATCGGCGGGGAGATTCGGCCGGGCATTGTGCACCGGCTGGATAAGGATACGTCGGGCCGGATTGTGCTGGCGAAAAATGACAACGCGCATGCTGCGCTGGCTACGCAGTTGGCTGAAAGGATGGTGAAGAAGCGCTATGTGGCGCTTTGTCACGGAAACATCAAGGACGACGGCGGAACAATGGTCACCAATATAGACAGGCACCCGCGCGACCGCAAACGGATGGCGGTGACGGAGGCGGGCAGGGAAGCGATCACCCATTACAGAGTCATAGAGCGGTTCGGCAAGTATACGCTGGCGGAGTTTGACATTGAGACGGGGCGCACGCACCAGATCCGC
>DHOD01000152.1:13768-16661 GCA_002407725.1 Christensenella sp. UBA5399
GGGGCGCACGCACCAGATCCGCGTACATGCAAAACATATGGGGCATCCTGTTGTGGGAGACCCGGTATACACCAGCCTGAAAGCGCCGTTTGCGCTGAAAGGGCAGATGCTGCACGCGCGGGATTTGTCGTTTATTCATCCTGCCACAGGGGAACAGATGGATTTTTCCGCACCGTTGCCCGCTTATTTTCAAAACATACTGGAAAAGTTACGGCGGCAATGAAAAAATGATTGTGCCAGGGCCGGTGATTTGATATACTTGATGCAGGGTAAGGAAAAACAATGTCTTTGCCCGGAGGAACCTTTAAGCGCGTCCAGTGAGGCGGCAAGGCGAACATATATTCCTATGTGTTGTTATGCCTTTGCGCCCAAAACGGATGCGGAGGCGTTTTTTTGTGAAAGCAGGGAAAGCAGATGGCAGTAGTGACGGAAATCATGGATGCGGATGCGATGCGGCGTGCCGTAAAGCGGATATCGCATCAGGTGCTGGAGAGCATGGAGGATACGGACGGCCTGATCATCATAGGTATCAAGCGCAGGGGGATCAGCATTGCGGGGCAGATTGTGCGCAACATCCGTGAAATCAGTGGGAAAGATGTCGCGGCGGGAACGCTGGACATCACGTTTTACCGTGACGATGTGGATGTAAAAGAGACAGAGAAAGCGGTTGCCGGCACCAAAATGGATTGCGATGTGGATGGCAAAAAAGTGGTGCTGGTGGACGATGTGCTGTACACCGGCCGCACGGTCAGGGCGGCGATGGATGCACTGACAGACAGCGGCAGGCCGGCGCTGGTCAAGTTTGCGGCGTTGGTAGACAGGGGACACAGGGAGCTGCCGGTCAAGGCGGATTTTGTGGGGAAAAACATCCCGACAGCGCCCGACGAAACGATAAAAGTAAAAGTGTTGGAATACGACGGGGAGGAGGGCGTTTTTCTGGAAAAGGGCTGAAGCCTGGGGAGCAGAACGGAAAAAGGTTCTGACATGATTGGACGGTTCAATCATGACGCCTTACAAAGAAGTTGATTGAGACAAATCATTTTTAAGGGGGAAGTATACGATTATGAGTGAGAAATTGGAACAAAAACAGTACGGATTGGGTAAAAATATTATTCTGGGTTTCCAGCATCTTTTTGCCATGTTTGGGGCGACGGTGCTGGTGCCGCTTTTAACGGGGATGAACCCCGCGGTAGCAATATTCTGCGCAGGTGCGGGCACATTGATTTTCCATTTGATTACCAAGGGAAAGGTACCGGTGTTCCTGGGCTCCAGCTTCGCTTTTATCGGCGTCATCATCATTGCGGCGGCGTCCATCAGCGGTGTGGATACATCGGCGGAAGGGTTTCTCTCTTCGCCTGCGTACCAGGATGCATTGCCGTATGTTTCGGGCGGTATCATTTGTGCGGGCGCCGTATACCTGGCGCTTGCGTTGATCGTGAAGCTGGTGGGCGCGGACAAGGTCATGAAGATTTTCCCCCCCGTTGTCACCGGTCCAATGATTATGGTCATCGGCCTGACGCTCGCCCCAACGGCCTTTGACAACATCATCAACGCCCCTGCGTCGGAGGCGATTCCCGACATATTGTGGATGCGTTGGGTCATCGCGTTGGTTGTGATTGTGACAATGGTGGTCATCTCTATATTTGCGAAAGGCTTTTTCAAGCTGGTGCCCATCATTATCGCGATTGCGGTAGGGTACATTGTTGCGGCGCTGATGGGGCAGGTGGATTTCTCGGGCTTCCAGGGCGGCGCAAACCTGGGTTTCCAGGTACCGGGCTTTTATCTGCCCAAGTTTGACGGAAGTGTGATTGCGATCATTACGCCGGTCGCCATTGTGACGTTTATGGAGCATATTGGCGACATTACGACAAACGGCGCTGTCGTGGGCAAAAACTTTGTGAAAGACCCCGGCCTGCACAGGACGCTGGCGGGCGACGGCGTGGCGACAATGCTGGCAGGATTTATGGGTGGCCCCGCCAACACGACATACGGTGAGAACACAGGCGTACTGGCCGTGACCAAAAACTACAACCCGTTGACATTGCGGATTGCAGCAATCTTCGCGATCGTCATCAGCTTTTTCGGCGTGTTTTCCGTCTTTTTGGGATCCATACCCGGTGCGGTTATGGGCGGCATATCCATGCTGCTTTTCGGTATGATCGCCACGATCGGTTTGCGGACGCTGGCGGAGGCGCGGCTGGACTTCTCCCATAGCAGGAATTTGATCATCGTGTCCCTGATGCTGGTCATCGGCCTGGGGCTTTCGGGTGGCATCCAGGTCACGGAAACATTTACATTGTCCAATATATTCCTGAGCGCGCTGGTGGGCATCGTGCTCAACGCAATACTGCCGAGCGATATATGATATGAAAATTCTGATAAAAAACGCGGCTGTGGTAAACGCGGCCAAGCTGCAAAAAAGTGCGGATATACTGATTGAAGACGGCGTGATCACAGATGTGAAGCGCGGCATCAACGAAGCGGCCGACAGGGTGGTGGAGGCGAAGGGCCTGTACGCATTCCCGGGGTTCTTTGACCTGCACGCCCACCTGCGCGACCCGGGCTTCAAGCGCAAAGAGGATATTGAGTCGGGTACGCGGAGCGCAGCGGCGGGCGGGTTTACATCCGTGTGCTGCATGCCCAACACCAAACCGCCGATAGACAGCGCGCGGACGGTCAAGTATATCCTGAAGCAGGCGGAAAAACTGGGTGCGTGCGAGGTGCTGCCCGTGGCCTGCATCACAAAAGGGATGCGGGGCGGCGAGCTGACGGATTTTGCGGCGCTTCGTGCGGCGGGCGCGGTCGCCTTTTCCGACGACGGCATGCCGGTGGAGGACGACGAGGTCATCCTTGCGGCGATGGCGCAGGCAAAGGAGCAGAAAGTTTTGCTGAT
>DHOD01000152.1:16853-17546 GCA_002407725.1 Christensenella sp. UBA5399
GGAGAACCTGAAGGACCGCGGCAGGGGCGTTGCCAACGAAGGGGAAAACGCCCGGAAGGCAAAACTGCACGGCATACCCGCGGCACTGGAGGACGGAATGACCGCCCGTGACATTTTTTACGCGCAAAGGACGGGCGCGCAGGTGCACATCTGCCATGTGTCCACGGCGGGGAGCGTCGAGCTGGTGCGCAGGGCGAAGGCGAACGGCATACCGGTGACATGCGAGACAGCGCCGCATTATTTTTCACTGACCGATGAAGAGATTTTGGGAAAGAACCCGAACGCGAAAGTCAACCCGCCGCTCCGCAGTGGGGCGGACAGGCAGGCTGTGATCGAGGGGATTGCCGATGGGACGATCGATGCGATTGCAACGGACCATGCGCCACATACGGAAAGTGAAAAAAAGCGGAGTTTTGCGCATGCGCCGTTTGGGCTTATAGGGTTTGAGACGGCATTTTCGCTTGCGGTCACGCACCTGTACCGTCCGGGCACCATTAGGCTGGAGGACATTGCCCGGTTGATGAGTGCGGCGCCGCGGACAATCGCGCGGCATGTGGGCGGCGAAGTGCGTAAGGGCATGCCTGCGGATATCGTACTGACGGACATCGAGGCATCCTTTGTATATACACAGGAAGAAATTGTCTCGAAGGCAAAAAACAGCCCGTTTATTGGAAAACAGCTGTATGGCCGCGT
>DHOD01000152.1:17696-18221 GCA_002407725.1 Christensenella sp. UBA5399
TGGAAAACAGCTGTATGGCCGCGTGATGCTGACAATTGCGGGAGGAAAGGTAACATATGATAGACAAGCTGATAGACAGGATCATTGAACTGAAAAACCCCACGTGTGTGGGGCTGGATACCAAATTCGACTACCTGCCGTCACCATGCGTGGTGCAGGCCGCGGATCCGCTGGAAACGGCGGCGCGCAGTATATACGGATATAACTGCGCATTGATAGACGCAGTGTGCGATATCGTACCATCCGTCAAGGTGCAGGCGGCGTATTATGAAATGTACGGCTGGCAGGGGGTCAAATGCTTTTATGACACAGTCCGTTATGCAAAAGATAAGGGGCTGATTGTGATTGCGGACGTCAAGCGCAACGATATTGGGGCGACGGCGTCGGCTTATGCGGCTGCGTATCTGGGCAGGACGGACGTGCGTGGCGAAAGCGCCGCGGCATTTGACGCGGATTTTGCGACTGTCAACGGCTACCTGGGCACGGATGGAATAAAGCCGTTTGCCGATGTTTGCGCAAGCGGGG
>DHOD01000152.1:18359-23767 GCA_002407725.1 Christensenella sp. UBA5399
AGTTTGCGCAAGCGGGGACAGGGGTATTTTTGTACTGGTCAAAACATCCAACGCTTCGTCGGGCGAGCTGCAGGACCTGGACTGTGGCGGCGCGACCGTATACGAAAAAATGGCGGATATGGTGGCCGAATGGGGGAAAGGGCTGATTGGCAGGCACGGGTATTCCGATGTGGGCGCAGTGGTTGGCGCGACATACCCGGAGCAGGCGGAGCGGATACGCGAGAAGCACCCTGGCATGTTTATACTGATTCCCGGCTATGGCGCGCAGGGCGGCAGCGCGGAAGGGATACTGCCCAATTTTGACAGCAAGGGGCGGGGCGGTATCGTCAACAATTCGCGTGCGATACTGACGGCTTACAGGAGCGAGCGTTATGCGGGCAAAGACTTTGCGGACGCGGCGCGCGCGGCGGCGCTGGATATGCAGCGCGACATACTTGACACGTTTGCGGCAAAAGGGATATCCTATTGATATAAAGCAAGATGTGTTTGCGGCTGCGTAATTGCGCCGTATGCAGTGGATGACAAGCCGGTACTGTGCCGGCAATTTTTGGAGAGGTTGTAATTTATGGCGTATCTGACATTGGAAGACGGCACGATTTTTAAAGGAGAAACATTTGGCGCTTCGCGCGACATCATGGGCGAGGTGGTATTTAATACGGGCATGACGGGGTATCAGGAGGCGCTGACCGATCCATCGTATCACGGCCAGATTGTGACGATGACATACCCCATCATTGGAAATTACGGTATGAACGACGAAGTGGCGGAATCGGCCGGGCCGCAGGTCAAGGCGTTTGTTGTGCGGGAGGTGTGCGAGGACCCGTCCAACTGGAAAAGCCAGGGTAAGCTGGCGGATTATTTGGAAGAGAACGACATTGTGGGGTTGAGCGGTATTGATACGCGCGAGTTGACGCGGAAAATACGGGAGAAGGGCACCATGCACGGCATCATTACCAAAACGCCGCCTTCGGCTGCCCAGATTGAGGAAATGAAGGCTTTTGAGATGCCGCAACCTGTCGAGCGGGTGACGACCCGCGAGGTATACGAGTTTGGCGAGGGGGAGTACACCAGGCGGATTGCGGTGCTGGATTTTGGACTCAAGCGGAACATACTGCGCAGCCTGGCGAAACGGGGCTGCCGTTTGACGGTGTTCCCCGCGCTGACAGACCCGCAGGAAATACTGGATGGAAAATTTGACGGCCTGATGCTGACCAACGGGCCGGGAAACCCCCGGGACAATATGGAAATTGTAGAGAACCTGAAGCAATTGGTGGGCGAACTGCCCATATTTGGCATCTGTCTGGGGCACCAACTGCTGGCACTCGCGATGGGGGCGGACACAGAGAAGCTGAAATACGGGCACAGGGGGTCCAACCATCCGGTCAAGGATATGCAAAAAAACAGGGTGTACATCACATCGCAGAACCATGGATATACGATCAAAAACAGGTCGCTGCCCGACTGCGCGGTGGTATCCCACAAAAGCTGGAACGACAGGACGATTGAAGGGGTCAGGTATGTGGGGTATCCTATGTTTACGGTGCAGTTTCACCCGGAAGCCGCGCCGGGGCCGGAGGATACGGCGTATTTATTTGACGAATTTATGGAGTTGATAGACAGCTACAACGCGGAAAAGGGAGCAGTATGAAAAAGCACTTTGTGGAAAAGGTGTTGTCTAACGAGCAGATTGCGTTTAATACGTATCTTTTGCGGTTTACCTGCGACGATGAAATGCTGCGGCTTTTTCGGCCGGGGCAGTTTGCGCATGTAAAAATCCCGTGTGCGGGCGAGATGCTCCTGCGGCGGCCCATCAGCATCAATTGTGCGGATTTTCGTAAAAAGGAAGTGCATCTGGCGTATAACCCGGTGGGCAAGGGGACAAGGTTGCTGACCGCTGTCAAGCCCGGGGATCTGCTGGATGTGCTGATGCCGCTGGGCAACGGGTTTCGGATTATGCCCGATATGAAGAAAATTTGGCTGGTGGGCGGCGGCATTGGCTGCGCGCCGCTGCAATCGATGTTCGATAAATACCAGGACAAGGAATACAAGGCGTTTCTTGGATTCCGGTCCAAGGACAGTGTGTACCAGGTCGAGGACTTTAAGCTGTATGCCGATGTGTATGTATCCACCGACGACGGAACGTGCGGAGAACACGCGTTTTGTACGCAGGTGCTGGAAAAAGCGCTGGAACACGACAAGCCGGATGTTATACTGGCATGCGGGCCCGGGCCTTTTTTCCGTTCGCTTGCGGCCGTTGTGGGCGATATTCCGACACAGGTGTCGCTGGAGCAGCGTATGGGCTGCGGCACGGGCATGTGCGCAACATGCGTGTGCAAGGTGGGCGGCGAGCACAGGCGTGTGTGTGTGGAAGGGCCTGTTTTTGACATCAAGGAGGTGGATGCGCTAAATGGCTGATTTATCTGTAAATATTGCCGGGGTGCTGCTGAAAAATCCCGTGATTGCGGCGTCGGGGACATTTGCCTTTGGCGAGGAAGCCGCGCTGTATATGGATGCATCCGCTTTGGGGGCGATCACGCTTAAGGCATTGACCCGGGAAAAGCGTGTGGGGAACCTGTCGCCGCGGATTGCGGAAACGGCCAGCGGCGTACTCAATTCCGTCGGCTTGCAAAATCCGGGTGTGGATACGTTTCTGGAAAAGTCATACCCGCGGGTCAGGCGCATCAACACTGTGCAGATTGCAAACATTGCGGGTTCTGTGCCGGAAGATTACACATACGTTGCGGAAAGGCTGAACGACACGGATATTGCGCTGTACGAGGTCAATGTGTCCTGCCCCAATGTGAAAACAGGCGGGATGAGCATCGGCACGGACGCGAGTGCAATAGAGAGCCTGGTGGAGCAGGTGAAAAAAGTGGCGAGGAAGCCGGTCATTGTAAAGCTGACGCCCAACGTAACCAGTATCGTGGAAATGGCGACAGCGGCAAAAAACGGCGGCGCGGACGCCATTTCGCTGATCAACACGCTGGCGGGTATGGCGATCAACCCATACAACCGGCGGCCGGTGATTGCCAATGTGACGGGGGGGCTCTCGGGCCCGGCCATCAAGCCTGTTGCGCTAAAGATGGTGCACGATGTGTACAGTGCCGGTTTGGGGCTGCCGATCATTGGGATGGGCGGCATCATGACGGGCGAGGATGTCGCGGAATTTATGATTGCGGGCGCAGACGCCGTCATGGTGGGAACAGCCACAATGCATAATCCGTCGGCCATGATCGAGATCATTGAAGAATTGAATATTTTTGCGGAGACAAACGCGCCCGTGAAAATATCGGATATCACAGGGACACTGATAACGGAGGGATGACAGGGTATGCTTTCAAGGGAAGAGATTATTACAATTTTCAAAGATAAGGAAGTGATGCTGGAAGGGCATTTTTTGCTGACGTCCGGCAGGCATTCCGATAAGTATATGCAGTGCGCCAAGCTTTTTCAGTATGCGGATGTGTCGGAGGTGATCTGCAAGCAGCTTGCGGAGCAATTTGCGGATATAGAGATCGATATGGTGGCGGGCCCGGCGATCGGCGGCATCATTATGGCATACGAAATGGGCAGGCAACTGGGTGTCAAGAACGTTTTTGCAGAGCGCGAGAACGGAAAAATGACATTCCGGCGGGGATTTGAAATTCCCAAAGGCGCGCGCGTGCTGGTGACGGAAGATGTTGTGACAACCGGCGGATCGGTCAAAGAGGTGATGGAACTGATCAGGGCTGTGGGTGGCGAGGTTGCCGGCGTGGGCAGCATTGTGGACAGGAGCAACGGTGCCGTGGACTTTGGCGTACCGTTCCGGGCGGTGCTGGCGATGGAGGTTATATCCTATGACCCGGATGGATGTCCGCTCTGTCAATCGGGCATACCGGCGGTCAAACCGGGAAGCAGGAAGATCAAGTAATATTTGTCCTGTATATGATCCAAATTCATTTGCTGTAAAACGGGCGTTATGCCCGTTTTTTTGCGCAGACGAAAACCACCCGGATGTTATCAATTCCCGGGCGGTTTTTGATCAGGTGTATGGGGAAGGCTGCATAAATGGGTGTGCTTATTTATGCAGCTTTTCTGTGCAACGATTGCGCCACCTGCCTTACTCGGCAGGCTCCACCTGCTGCCGCATGCCCCGTGCAAAAGATGGTTTCTCCGTATGGTCGTGCCGGATATGTTCCCATGTCCTCTCCTTGCGGAAGAGCGCGACAACGGATATCGGTATCCATGAGAACATAAATACGCCGTACATAAAGATGCTTTTTGTGATGCGCTTGTCGTAACACTTTGAGAGCAATGCGATGACCAGCGCAGCGGCTGTGACTGCCGCATAGAGCAACCCTATGCTCAAAAGCAAATCGGCGGCGTAACCGCCGAATGCCGCTGCTGTTGTTATGGTGGACATTTCAATGATATAGGCAGCCGGCACCACGAAAGCGGAGAGCCCCTGCACAAATGGCGACATCAATATCATGGCGCCGTCAAACCGCAGCATCCTCTTTTTATGTTTTGCCTTGATAACTTGCATGAGTTTCATGCCGGAGACCTGCATAAGGCCGCTGATCCAGCGCTGGCGCTGGCGGATAGAGACAGCAAAAGAGTTCGGGCCTTCATCATATGCGATTGCGCCCGGAACCCATGCGATGCGCTCTCCCAAAATAACGGTATCCGCCCCAAACTCTGCGTCTTCGGTAAGCGTCACGGTATTCCATCCGTCGTTTTTTTCGATGACGGAGCGGTGGAACGCGAGGGCCGTGCCGTTTGGCTTGGCGGACAGGCCAAGGTTTGCCCGCGCCTTGTTAAAGAACAGGCTCATTGTATTAAAGTAGAGGCCATAGCAGCCGGAAACCCAGCTGTCGTAAGGGTTTTTTGCTTCATTTCGGCCTTTTGCGACTGTGTACCCGTCGCAAAACACGTTGTTCATTTCCTTAAAGAAGTTTTTATCCGCATAGTTGTCGGCGTCGAATATGCAGTAGGCATCGTGGTCTTCGTTTTTTAATACGCGAAACGCTTCTTTCAACGCATCGCCTTTGCACTTGACAGCCCCCCTGCATTCGATGATCTTTGCGCCGGCCCCCGCCGCCGCGTTTTTTGTGTCATCCGTGCAATTGTTTGGAATCACATAGATATCGATCAAATCAGCCGGGTAATCCTGCAACCGGATGCTCTTCACCAGGTTTCCGATCACAGCCTCCTCGTTTCTTGCGGCAATTAAAACAGCGAACTTTGTTTTGGGAGCGTGCTGTCCAAACGGTTTCGATTTAAAAATCGCGAACAGCATTGTAATTACGAAATACGCGCTGAACACCTTGATTGCCGTGCTTACTACAAAAATAATTTCTGACATACATCTTATCCCCTTTATTATCTGACATATTCTGTATTCCCCTTGGGCTGCCCCCAATCTTTGT
>DHOD01000138.1:0-638 GCA_002407725.1 Christensenella sp. UBA5399
GCATAGCCAGTGGATTCGGCACATTTAAAAAACGGACGTTTCCGCCCGTTTCATAAATTGTCTTTTTATCCGTCTTATTTCACCCTTCTTTTCTTCTGGCCTCTTCCAGCATCATGTCCTTGATTTTCATCAACCGCGCCGTGCTGGACCGCTCGTTCTCGTCCAGTTTCATCGATATAAATTTGATCGTATCCTGATAATCAGGGATCATTACATGCTCCAGCGCGTTCACCCTGCGCCGCGTCTTTTCGATCTCAGACGCAATCAACTGGATCGCCTTCTCCAGCTCCGCCAGCCGCAGCAGGTCCGGCAGCACATTATAGAGTACGGATATCGCATCATCCAAGTCCCCGCTGGTAAACGCATACCCATACGAATAAATATCGTTTTTATCCTGCGTTTTGTATTCGACATCAAACGTGGGAACGTTGACGCTCATAATATTCTTGGGTTTAATGGATAGCTGCACATCCTGCTTGGGCATCATCAACGCAGAGGTCAACACTTCGCTCTGCATGACCGAATTGGCCACCGCAAAGCTCTGGTTGGCCAGCTTCAGCTGCTCCTCCACCTGTTCCCTTAATGTTTTGCTCTCCCGCACAATATCCAGGAATTGCCGCATCAGCTCGTCGCGCTTG
>DHOD01000138.1:754-10454 GCA_002407725.1 Christensenella sp. UBA5399
CCGCATCAGCTCGTCGCGCTTGTCCTTCAGCAGCTTGTGGCCTTTTCGTGCCACCTGCAGCGCTTTTTTCAGCCGCGACAGTTCCATTCGTGTGGGATTTACTCGCAATACTGCCAATTATGTCACCTCCGGCTTCAGCTTTCCGGGTAGTATTTGTCCAAAAATTCCTTCTTGATACGTTTGAGCTCTGTACGCGGAAGTATCCTGAGCAGCTCCCACCCAAGGTCCAGCGTCTCTTCAATACTCCTGTCGGTTGTGTACCCCTGCGATACGTAACGCGTCTCAAACTCGTCCGCGAATTTCGCATACAGCTTATCGATATCCGTCAGGGCCGCTTCGCCCAGAATCACCATCAGCTCTTTTGCGTCCTTGCCCCTCGCATATGCGGCAAACAGCTGGTTCATTGTGTTTGCGTGGTCGGCGCGCGTCTTGCCTTCGCCAATGCCCTTGTCCTTCAAACGTGAAAGCGAAGGCAGCACATCGATGGGCGGCGCAATATTCTTCCTGTACAGTTCCCTGGAAAGGATAATCTGCCCCTCCGTGATATACCCTGTAAGGTCGGGGATCGGATGGGTTTTATCGTCCTCCGGCATTGTCAGGATCGGGATCATTGTGATGCTGCCCGTGTGCCCTTCCAGCCTGCCCGCGCGCTCGTACATTGTCGCCAGGTCGGTGTAAAGGTATCCGGGATATCCGCGGCGTCCGGGTACTTCCTTCCTTGCCGCCGAAACCTCACGCAACGCATCCGCGTAGTTCGTGATGTCCGTCATGATGACAAGCACGTGCATCTCTTTTTCAAACGCAAGATACTCCGCCGCAGTCAGCGCCATACGTGGCGTAGAAATACGCTCAATCGCCGGGTCGTTCGCCAAGTTGACAAACAGCACCGTACGCTCCATAGCGCCTGTACGCTTAAAGTCTTCAATAAAAAAGTTGGATTCTTCAAATGTGATACCCATCGCGGCAAAAACCACCGCGAAGTTTTCAGCATGCCCCAGCACTTTGGCCTGCCTTGCAATCTGCGCGGCGAGGTTGCTATGCGGCAATCCGCTTCCAGAGAAAATTGGCAGCTTCTGCCCACGCACCAGCGTGTTCAGTCCGTCAATCGCGCTAATCCCCGTCTGGATAAACTCCTCAGGATAACTGCGCGCCGTCGGGTTCATCGCCAGGCCGTTGATGTCCATGCGTTTTTCCGGGATGATGTCCACCCCGCCGTCAATCGGGCTGCCCATGCCGTCAAACACGCGGCCCAGCATATCCTCGGAAACGCCCAGCTCTATACTGTGTCCCAAAAAACGCACTTTGCTGTTTTCCAGGTTGATGCCCGCGCTGTTCTCAAACAACTGCACCAATGCGTTGGAGCCGTCTATCTCCAGCACCTTGCAGCGGCGGATCTCGCCGTTCGCAAGCTCTATTTCGCCCAGCTCGTCATATGTGACGCCTTCCACGTCCTGCACAAGTACCAGCGGGCCTGCCACTTCCTGTATTGTACGATATTCCCTAGGCATTTACACTTCCTCCTCTGCTTTCAGATGAGATGTTTCTTCCTGTATCTGCGCATAGATGCTCTCGTACTCAGCGGGAACCTCATCTTCCAATACATATTTGATCCTGCCGATGCGTTCCCTGACGGGCAGCATCGATAGTTTATTGATGTCCGCGCCATTTTCCAGCGCCTTCATTCCAAAGTCATAAAAAGCCAGCACCAACCGCAGCATATAATGCTGCTTGGTCAGCGACGTATAGGTATCCACATCGTGGAACGCATCCTGGTGCAGGTAATCCTCACGGATAGACCGCGAAACTTCCAGTTTCAGCCTGTCGTTGCTCGACAGCGCATCCATACCCACCAGCTTCACAATTTCGTCCAGCTCCGCTTCTTCCTGCAACAGCCTTGATACACGCTCCCTAAGCTGCTTCCAGTCTTTGGCCACGTTGCCGTCCATCCAGTCTTCCAGTGTGTCGAGGTAAAGCGAATAGCTTGTCAGCCAGTTGATCGCCGGGAAGTGGCGGCTGTATGCCAGCGCCGAATCCAGGCCCCAGAACACTTTTACAATACGCAGCGTCGCCTGCGATACAGGCTCCGAAATATCGCCGCCGGGTGGTGAAACCGCGCCGATGATGCTGAGCGCGCCTTTCCTGTCCTCGCTGCCTGCAGCCGTGACAACGCCTGCACGCTCATAGAAGCTTGCCAGTCGGCTGGCCAGGTATGCGGGATACCCTTCCTCACCGGGCATCTCCTCCAAACGGCCCGACATCTCCCTGAGCGCCTCCGCCCAGCGTGATGTGGAATCCGCCATCAGCGCCACACTGTATCCCATATCCCGGAAATATTCCGCAATCGTCACGCCCGTGTACACCGACGCCTCACGCGCGGCCACCGGCATATCCGATGTGTTTGCAATCAGCACAGTACGCTCCATCAGCGTCTTGCCTGTTTTGGGATCCTTAATGTGCGGGAACTCATTTAATACGTCCGTCATTTCGTTTCCGCGCTCGCCGCAGCCAATGTACACCACAATCTCTGCATTCGTCCACTTGGCAAGCTGGTGCTGCACCACTGTTTTTCCGCTGCCGAACGGTCCGGGAACAGCCCCAACGCCGCCCATCGCAATCGGGAACAATGTATCAATAACCCGCTGCCCCGTTATCAGCGGCTCTGTGGGGGGAACTTTCTTCTGATACGGCCTGCCGCGGCGCACCGGCCATTTTTGCAGCATGATGATTTCCTGCTCGCTGCCGTCCGCCTTCTTTACTTTGCCGATCGCATCCAGCACGGTAAATTCACCGCTGTTGATCTCGATGATCTCGCCGTCATATCCAATCGGCAGCATCACCTTGTGCACGACCACATCGGATTCCTGCACAGTCCCCAAAATGTCGCCGCCCTTCAGCTGGTCGCCCGCCTTGGCCGTCGCCTGAAAGCTCCACTTTTTCTCGCGGTCAAGCGCCGGGACGTCAATGCCGCGCTTCAGGTTTGTGCCAATCTTTTGTTTTATCTTATCAAGCGGCCTTTGTATGCCGTCGTATATGCTCCCGATCAGTCCCGGGCCAAGCTCCACAGAAAGCGGGCTCCCCTCCGACTTGACTTCCTATGCCGGCCCCAGTCCGGATGTTTCCTCATAGACCTGGATGGACGCCTGATCGCCGCGCATTTCAATGATCTCTCCAACCAATCCCTGGTCAGAAACACGCACAACGTCGTACATATCCGCGTCACGCATCCCGGTCGCCACTACAAGCGGGCCCGAAACTTTTTTGATCAACCCAGTACTATTTTTCATATTCGATCTCCCATCTATTTGCCATTGCGCTTTCCATGTCAATTATCGCCACCGAAGATAATATCAGATCCAACCGCCTGTTTGACGTAGTTCCTGATTGTCTCCATGGCAAACCCGCTTTCGCCTGCTGTGGAAGGAATGGGCACCACGGCGGGCGTCATAGCGTTTTGATAACGCGCATATTCATCGGGCATCTTCTTTATATAAGGCTCGGTGATATACACAATGCCGTATTCACCGTTGTCCAGCATCTTCAATTTCTTTTTTGCGTCTTCCACATCTTTTACAGGATAAATATCCATACCCAATGCCGAAAAGCCGCAAATGCTGTCATAATCGCCTATTACGCCAATCCTATACATACAAATCACGCAGCCTTTCCTTTAATGTACTTTTGGGAATATGGTTCAATAAACCGTAAAGGACAATCCGAAGCGCCTGCGCTTCCGCTTTTTTACCGTAAAGGTAAGCCAGCAAGGGTTCGAATCCGAAAGACTGGTATTGCGCGGCCCGCACATAATCCATCAGCTTATTGTCCGTCCACTTCTCAAATTCGCTGATCGACTGGCCCGCCGCTTCGGCGCCGTCCTCAAATCCGTTTGCGCTAAACGCACCGATCACTGCCTGGACATCCTGCGCGGCAGCCTCCACCAACGCATCGGCACCAGCGTCATCCGTTTGCAGCATCGATTCGCTGATAAACGTTTTATCCTTCTTCGCCGCCGCCATACGAAGGGCTGTTTTCATGTTGGACAACGTCGCCCAAAGCTGCACCCATCCATATAGGAAATTGCTCTTCCGTTCTTCCGCTTCCTTCTGCATGGCTGCAAACGCCGCTTTGTCGATGACAATTTCCGCCCTTTGCCCGTCGTGTGTGCGCGCCAGCAGTTCGTACGCGTCCTGGGCCGGCTTTCTGAGCAATTCCGGTAACTCGTCCATCTTGTTTTCAGAGACAATCTTATGCACGGCTTCCGGGTCGTTGATGCTGGGATACAGCATCAGGTGCTTCCATTCGGAATTATCAAAAACCGCTTTCAGTATCGTCTTCAGATTCTGGAAATCATTCTGGTACAGCAATACGTCGATTGGGGCGTCCTTGGGACATGCCTCGCGAATCTCCTGCCATGCCTGCTCCAGTTCCGCCTTCAACAGTTCGTCAATGATGTCTTTGCTCGCGCCCGAAACTTTATCGCCTCCGCCGTAATTGCGGTCGACCAAAAACTTGACCGCCTCGGCAGCGCCCGGCATGTTGAGCAGCGCGTCAATGTCCGCCTGATCCAGCATCTTGTTTTCCAGCGTCCTCATATAGGCTACGGAATATGCAAAATCTGTATCTTTCAAAAAACCACTCCTCTGCGCCTACTCATTGAGACTTTTATTGACAGCGTCCCAAATCTGGTTTTTATTTGTCTCAAACAGGCTGTCCACCGAGCAGTTCTGCTCGATTTTGCCATAAACAATCATAAAACCGCCGTCAATCTGGTCCGTCGCGCCTTCCAGCACAACCGAACCATCTTTGATATCCTTATTGCAGCGTTCAACAAAACCGTCCGGCAACCTGTCATAATCCTTGCGCGCAAAGTACAGCCGGCCTTCGCCGCGCTGCGCATTTTTCACGCAAATTTTATACATCAGGTCAAAATACTGATCGGGTGGCAGATTCTCGATCCTGCTCTTCGCTTCGCTTACAGCGGAATCAATGACGTCACTACGCGCCTTCAGCAGCGCCTGCTTCCTGTTCTGCCTGTTTTCCGACGCAAAAATCTCAAACACCTTATCGGCTTCACGCTCGGCCACTTCCGCGTCCGCGCGTTTCTGCTTTTCCATCACCGCCGCCGCGGTGTCTTCAATATGCTTTACTTTGGCCTTCGCTTCTGCAATAATCTCATCGGCTTTGGCCTTTGCCTCGCTTTTGATTGAGTCCGCAATTTTCTCCAAACCGCTCATAGCAGCCCCCTTATCCGATATTGATGACAATAAGGAATGATACGATAAATGAAAGCAGCGCGTAAAGCTCAACCAACGAGGCCGAAACGATTGCTTTTGAGCTCTCCTCAGGACGCTTTGCAATAATATTGACGCCCGCGGCGCAAACCTTGCCCTGGTGGATCGCCGATAGCAGGCCGCCAATCGCCATAGGTATGCACCCTGCAAGGTAAGCCGCCCCTGTCGATACATCCGGCGCCGCACCGTCGCCCAGAATTCCAATATTCATCAACACCATGATGCCAACAATCAGCCCATAAAGGCCCTGTGTACCCGGAAGAATCTGCATAACAAGCAGTCGCCCGAATTTACTGGGATCAGCCGTCAAAACACCGGCGCTCGCCTGACCCGCCAGTCCCACGCCAATCGAAGAACCCGCGCCCGAAAGCCCCACCGCAATGCCTACGCCAGCTAAAGCTAAACACATCCCTAAATCCATAATCTAATGCACCTCTCTTTTACTTTTGGTTAGAAAACCTGTAATACTTTGTATCCATTTTAAAAGGCTTGAACGGTTTCCCGCCGCCCTCATAAAACTTACTATAGAACTCCACATACTGCAGGCGCATCGTATGCACGTAAGCGCCCAGCGCATTGAGCGCAAAATTGACGATGTGGCCCAGTATAAACACCACTACAAAGAATACGATACCGATTGCCGAATTGCCAAAAAGCGTGCCCATCATATTGACAACATTCGCAATAACACCGGTCGCCAGTCCAAGCGCCAACAGGCGCGAATAAGAAAGCATGTCGCCGATGTATCCCGTAATATCATAAATACTCAACACGCCTCCACCTAGGGCTGCGATGATGTTCTTCTTTTTCAGGACCAGCCCCGCGGCCGTCTTGATCGC
This sequence comes from Christensenella sp. UBA5399, assembly GCA_002407725.1. Taxonomy (GTDB): domain Bacteria; phylum Bacillota; class Clostridia; order Christensenellales; family Christensenellaceae; genus UBA5399. The sequence goes on from DHOD01000138.1 coordinate 6,882, forward strand.
CACCAGCCCAATCAATGCCACAATCAGGCCGTACATCCCGATCGTATTAACAACGCCCGGCACCGTCACGCCGCTGTTCCCCAGGAACATGCCTGTCGCCAGAACCAGTATAAAGCCCATGATGACCATCCAGATCATGTGGTCTGCAACCGCCTCAAAGTATTGCTTGTCGCGGCACAGCGTATACACTTTGATTCCCATACCTATCAACAGATGAATGATGCCCAGCATGACGCTGAACACAAGCAGCGTCAGCGGCTCCTGCGTCGGATCCATCCACAGCGGCGTCAGCATCGCATCGCCGCCAAAGAACACCGACGAGATCGTGTGGGTCGCATCTCCAAAGAATCCGCCGTACATGAATCCCCAGAAAGTAGTAGACAGGCCGCAGAAAAAGAACATTTTGAATGAGGCGCGTTTGCCCGGCTCCAATACTTTTCCATAACCCAGTATAAAGCAGGCAATCGCCATCAACAGGCCGTACCCCGCGTCAGAAAACATCATTCCAAAAAAGAAATAATAGAAAAACGACATGATCGGGTTGGGATCCACATCGCCTACCCCCGGCATGCTATATGTGCGCGTAATACCCTCTACCGGCGCAACAAAGCCATTGTTCTCAAACTGTACCGGCGCATCTTCCGGGTCTTCCGGGTCATGAATCTCCACATAAGCGCCATAATTCTGCTCCAGCGCCTTTTGCACCTGCTCTGCATGCTTATCCAGCACGTACCCTTCCAACACAAACGTATGCGCCGTCATCCCCATCTTCGCAATCGCCTGGTATTTCTCCTTGCGCAGCACCAGATGGTCATATAACAGCTTTATTTCGTCACGGTCTTTGCCGTATTTTGCAATCTCTTTTTCCAGCTTCCCGGCTTCTTTCGCCAGTTCCTTCTTTGCTTCTTCCAACACTTCCGTTTTCTTTTTAGGAACATGGTGGCTCAGACTGAATGAAGGCTCCGCAAGGCCAATATCCTGGAAAAACGCATTTGCTTTCTGCGCAATTCCTTTGGGATACGCCATCCATATTGTCGTATATTCCTTCGTGTTTGCTACAAACTCGAAATGGAACGTATCAATTTCCTGCTTCTGCAGCGCTTCGTTGATCTCCTGCTCTGTCCATGCGCCCTGCAACGTGCCGGATTTTATGATCGTATCCCTTGTCCCCGTCACGTTCATCGGCACATCCAATTGCAAAAACGGCCTGAGCGCGATTTGCTTTGCATCAATCTTTCGGATGTTTTCCGCATTTTCATGTATCTTGTCGGCCAGGCGGATGATCTCGTATACTTTTTTGAGCGCGCCTTCGCTGTCCACCGATTTCATGCTGTATTTATCCATTGAAATACTCTTGCGGGACGAAAAAAGACCGGTTTTTTCCGGCGCGTATTTATCCAGTATTTCAATTGCATTTTCTGAAGAATTGATAAAACCGTCAAATTGCGATATGCTCTGTGCGGTTTCCTTCCGTTCAAGCTGTGTATCGGCGATATCCACATCCTTAATTTCAATGACACCCTTTTGGTGCATCTCTTCAAGGATTTCTTTCCTCTCGGAATTCAGGCCATACACAAAAATTTCTTTTGATCTGACTAATGCCAAAACATCAACCCCTTTATTGCTATTTTAGCCGGCTATTACTTCCAGTACCAGTTCAATGGCTTTATCTTTCTTTGCCGCAAGGCTTGCTGTCAGTTCCGCTGCAAGCTTTTCCGTCTCCGCTTCGTATTCCTTTTGCTGCGCCTGCGCACGGCTCCATGCATCATCTTTCATTTTCGCTGCGCTCTCGCGGAATTTTACATCTGTATCCGCCATGTCTTTATCCGCCTTCAGGCTGGCATCTTCCACCATCTTTGCGGCCTGCGCACGGGCCTGCTCAATCATCTGCTTCGAATTTTCTTCCGCTTCCTTAATATACTCCAACGCCTGCTTAGCCATGCGATCACCTCCACGCTATCATTCACACATCACGCATTATATTTAAAAAACAATAAAAAAATTAACCCCGTAAATAAACAACCGTTAAATGAATCCTAAAACATTACTATTAAAGCATAATCATATTCGAATGTCAACGTTATACATAATATATAACATATAACAAAATGATTTGTTTACCATGCGCCTATACTGCATCGCTGGTCATTTCCGATGCGCAAAAGCGGTATTTTCAACCAGCCTCCCCGGGCTACCACGGTCGCCTCGCATTTACAAAATGACTTTCCCAGTACGACGTCCTGCAGCTTCGCTCCACAACTTTTCCGTTGGCCGACGACGCGTCAATCATCATCCCATCCCCAATATAAACACCGACATGCCCTACCCTTCTCCCGTTACCCGAGAAAAAGATTAAATCGCCTATCTCCATGTTGTTCATTGACGAGACATTTTCCCATCGCGAATTTTCAGAAAAGCCCTGCGCATTCAGCCTACCTGTGGTCGAACCCGCCTGCCGCAGGCAATACGTGATCAGCCCCGAACAATCAAAGCTGCCGGGGCCCGAAGCACCCCATACATATGGCTTACCCAGTTGGTCGCGCAACGAACTCAGGAAATTATTGATGTTGCCCCTGCGCCGCTCCTGCTGCTGCATCGCCGGCGATTGTACCGCATCCGCGGAATAAATGATATCCAGCGTGACCTGGCCCGTTTTTCCATCCACGCCTATATCGTTTTGCGCCTGAAATTCTTCTACCGCCTCAATCGTCTCAGTCCCATAGTACCCCGTGCTCTTCGACAGATATCCCAGCTCTACCAAACGGCTCTGCAGCATGTCGACATCGTTGCCTTCCGTTCCCTGCAACAGCGTATAGGATTTCGCGTCGTTCGAATATATGATGGACAGCGTCTGCGGCCCGCATATCCCATCCATCTGCAATTCATGCTGCCGCTGGAACAGTTGCACCGCATAACTGGTTGCCGGGCCATAATATTGCGTCGTCTCATCAATATCCAGATACCCCAGCTCCATCAGCCGTTCCTGCAGTTCCGTCACCCGGGCATCCTCCATCCCCACCATCAATGTAGGATCGGGTGTGGGGGTAGGCGCAGGTGTGGGCGTGGGGGTGGGCGCAGGAGGCGCTTCCGGCTCCGCCGCTTGTTGCCCTTCCGCTTCGCCGGCAATCGTTTCGTCCACTGTAATGCCTCCCGGGTTTGCCAGCGCCAGCACGCCGGTCAGGGAAAGCGAAATCACCACAACGGCCACGGCCGCTGCCGCCATACATGCCGATGTAATAATCTTGTTTTTCCGGCGCATCCGCTTCCATGAAATTTTCATTTTCCTGAAAAAACGCTTTATAGAATCAAGGGGCGTCCTTCCGCCTCTTCCTGAAGAATACTTTCTTTTCATACATACCTCCGCGAACAGTTCGCAAATCCAGCGGTTATTATACAATATAAAAGGGATAAACACAATAATTATGAACAAAAAATTACATTTATTTAACATTTTGTTTAATTTTCATCTGCACATTCGGCCTTTCGGCAATAAATTCCCGTTGACACTTTAAACCAAATATAATAGAATATTGCTTGTCGCTAAAATATGTGACGGGAGCATAGCTCAGCTGG